>NZ_JBHJHQ010000039.1:0-1091 GCF_042219825.1 Quyinboa mangrovi | reverse complement strand
CGTTGTGCATAATATTTTCAGACACCCTGCAAATAATGAAAAAAACGATTCAAATAATATTAATCTTAATTAGTTTTAATTCTTTTGGCCAGGACTTTGATACTTTATCTAAGGTTCAATTGATTAATATTCAAGATTGTTTTAATTCTCAGCAATTGGCTTATGAAGCAGCTGATTATATCCTATCGATCCCTTTAGATTTTGATAAACAAAACCGGGATATAATTTCAGGATTTTTATTGAAATGGACAGGAATTAGTTTAAAATCTGGATTTGAAATCAATGAAGATTTATCAGGAACAATTAAGCTAGATCAGAATTTAATGAGTGTTTATTTAGCTTGTATCACTAAATCGATTCCTTCTGATTTTAAGACTAAAATACTCTATGATAGCATTGAGAATTCTATCATCCTAAATTACTTTGATTATTGCCGCATTTTTGCGTCAGACAATAAGGATATCATCAGAATTGTTAAAAATATCCAGCAGGATAATGATTCTAAATCAATTACTCACAGTGTTAAAAAAGCTCCAAATAAAACTGATGAGAATGGATTAAAACAAGGTCTATGGAAAGAGCATCTTCCTGAAGAAAATTTTGAGTATGCATTGATCAATTATGTAGACAATATCAGAGAAGGAGAATTCACTGCATATTATAAAAATAATGCTTTATATATGCGCGGTAATTATAAAACTGGGAAGCTAAACGGTGAACACATAATATATTATACAGATGGTCAGATTAAAGTAAAAAGACAATTCACAAATGGGCTTCAAACCGGAACAAAATATACTTTCAATGAAGATGGCTCAATATATTCAATAGTTAATTTCAAAGACGATAAATTACATGGACCATATTATAAATATGACGATGAGGGAGATCTTAAATGGTATATTGAGTACGAAAATGATGAAGAAATAAAAGTTATTAAAATGAAATAAATACTATGCACAACACGCGGTGCATAGTGCATGCGGTTCTTTTAACGTGCAAATCCACATGCATCCTGGCGTCGTTTTCGGCTTGACAGCCACCACTTCGTGGGACAGTCAACCGCACGACACCATACCGCGGAAACGTTG
>NZ_JBHJHQ010000038.1:0-1183 GCF_042219825.1 Quyinboa mangrovi | reverse complement strand
GTATAAAAAAGAAAACTATTAGGATATATTTATTCATATTATGTAATTCCCCTTCTAATATGGTTGCACACAACGTTCCCGCGGTATGGTGTCGTGGCAGTTTCTGTCCGATAGGATAGGAACTGTCAGGACGAAAGGAGCAGGTTGCGAACGTTGAATTATTTTATTTAAAAAGTACTGCCATGCACTATGACCGCGTGTTGTGCTTAGTTTTTTATTAAATTATTCTTGTCAAATTACCAAATTTAAGAATCCATTTATTATCAATTCTCTCAAAAATAGCAAATCCAGTTTTTTCACCAATCCAATAATCAACCCTTGCAAATTTAAAATCCTTATCAAATACAATCGAAAATGGCTCTGGATAACTTAATAAATGAAAATCAAAATGCCAACCTTTACGAATAGTAACATATGGTTTTAAAAAATCCAGTCGTTTTAGAATCTGTTTATCAGTTAGTGTTTGTTGAAAGTGGTTGTTATCAAGTTCATATCTATCTGCACCCAGAAAAAGTTGGATTGCTTTTTTGTAATCATTATTCAGATAAAGTAATTTTTTGTCTGAGAAAGAAGTAAAAGGTCTAAAATCTATTATTGAATCAAGAAGTACTGAATTCATTGAACCATATCTGTCATAACCGTAATCAATCGGGAAAAATGTATCGATAAGCTTTTGTACTTTTTCATCTTCAATCGAATCAGCTTTTAGAAGTCTTTTAGCTTCCGCTCTCTTTAATGAATCGATAAAATTGTCAGGATGATAAATACAGTCCTTTATATAGAGATTTATTTGGTTGTCAATTATGAAATATTCTGAATCCCTATAAATTGAATCAAAATCGGGATTTGCCCCCAGGTCAGAAAGTTTATTAGGATTAAAAAAGGAATCAAATAAGTTATAAGCTTGTAGTAGCGTATCATTTATTTCATTCTTGTTAACCGGATAGCTTTGTTTTTGCCAAGTGGTAAAGAAGTCATTTGTTAATTCTATCGATTTTTTTTGAAATGCTTTATCTAAATCATGATACAAATCTTGCGAGAAAGCAAAATTTATAGTCAAAATCAGTCCGATTAATATGTTTGCAGTATGTTTCATAAAATTAAGCACAACGTTCCCGCGGTATGGTGTCGTGCGGTTGACTGTCCCATGAAGTGGAGACTGTCAAGCCGAAAACGACGACAT
>NZ_JBHJHQ010000037.1:0-1184 GCF_042219825.1 Quyinboa mangrovi | reverse complement strand
TTTAAAATGCCCGCTAACGTTCCCGCGGTATGGTGTCGTGCGGTTGACTGTCCCACGAAGTGGAGACTGTCAAGCCGTAAAGACGGCATACGGGATAAGGTTTTACAAGTTATAAAAAACCGCATGCACTATGACCGCGTGTTGCCAGTATGTGCCTCATTTATTTCGTTTCATAATCAAATATAGTCCAGTCACTAAAATCCAAGAAATTACACAATCAAGTATCAAGTTATTAATGTTCCATCCTGAATTTGGTATCGGACAGTCAACCATAAATTCATGATAATATTCAAATGGAAATCCAATCTTTAATTCATAGTAATCATTAATCCGATGTAATGGTGAATTTATTTGAGTCAAGACTGTTACAAATGAAATTGAGAAAAACACCAATACCGAAAGTATTGTACCTGCTACCAATTTTCTATATGTTTCTCTCGTGTTAATTCTCATTTTTTACAATTGCCTTAACCATATATCTTTTTTGCCCGTTATTCTCAAAGTATCCTTAGTAAACAGATTATTCAAAACGATCATATCACTTGCATTCATTCCTCCATTTCCATTCTTGTCTAAGTTGTCAATCACATTTAGGTTGACAATCTTTTCAAAATTCTCACGAAATTTCATAAAGTCCTTTCTCCAAACTATCAAACCGTATGACCCTAAAAAGTATGGTTTAATCTCTGGGTGAATTGACCAAATGTTTTCTAATTCACTGTCCGTGTATTTAAAGAAGTCATTCTTTGTATTTCCAATCCCATAGAATTCACTTTGCAAAACATCCTCAATCTGTGGTTTTTTTCAGATTCAACAGTCAAAGCCGTAAATGTATAATTATGTGGGCTACTGTCCTTAAAAACACTTGTGCAAATCAAAACTTTAAATCTTTTGTCAGAAGCTTTAAATGTTAAAATATCTCCTTGTAATATGTCTTGTATTTTCTGCATGGTCGTTTCTTGGCATTACTGGCAACGTTCCCGCGGTATGGTGTCGTGGCAGTTTCTGTCCGATAGGATAGGAACTGTCAGGACAAAAGGAGCAGGCAGCGAACGTTGAGTTATTTGGTTTTAAAAGTACTGCCATGCACTATGACCGCGTGTTAGGCAACGTATTTCTAATTAAATATATCTAGTAATTCTTTCCGATTTTTAATTTTCAGAAATTCAGTAATCATTATGCGA
>NZ_JBHJHQ010000036.1:0-1386 GCF_042219825.1 Quyinboa mangrovi | reverse complement strand
TTGTCTCGTCCTGAAATAGCGTTACACTAAAAAGTTAACGTTATGGAAGAATTAGAGAATCAGTACATTAAACGCACCCAGAAGGATTACAGCCTGTCCTTTAAATTAGCAGTTATTTCAGAAGTTGAGAGTGGATCCATCACGATCGGTGGTGCCATGCGAAAGTATGGCATTCAAGGACATGGAACAATTACAAATTGGCGTAGAAAATATTGTAATTTTGATCCGGATAACCGGTTACAAGTTAAAGCTATGCAAAGTCCACAACAGAAAATCAAGGAACTTGAACAAAAGCTAAGGCAGCTTGAGCGTCAGAACAGGTTTTTGGAAGAAGAACTTGTTCGAACCGAAGATAAGGCTGCAATATTGGATAAGGTAATAGAATTGGCAGAAAAAGAGTATCATATATCGGTAAGAAAAAACTCTTACCCCGATCAATCAAAAGCGTCCACGAAGAAACACAGAAAGCCATAATTTATCTTTGTGGGTTGGTCGGGATAAACAGGCAACGCTATTATCGCAGTTATTGGATATCATCAGTAAAGCAGGATACTGCCACCCTGGTGGTCTCAATGGTAAACGAAATACGCATGCAAATGCCACGAATCGGTACACGAAAGCTCTATTATTTGTTAGAGAATCAATTAAATGATCTCCATGTTGGACGAGATAAACTGTTTGCAATTTTGGAAGCGAATAATATGTTAATCGCTCCCAAAAGGAGTTATCATGTCACCACTAATAGTCATCACCGTTTTCATAAGCACAAGAATCTAATTGAAGAGATTGATATTAATCGGCCTGAACAAGTATGGGTTTCTGATATTACGTATATCGGAGGAAGGGGAAATAATTATCTGGCCTTAGTTACAGATGCATATTCTAAGAAAATAATGGGATATGATTTATCCGACAGCTTGGCTGCAGAAGGATCCGTTAGGGCTTTGAAGATGGCAGCTAAAAACAGACAATATAAAGATAAACCGCTGATTCATCATTCAGACAGGGGACTTCAATATTGCTGTAATGAATATCAGAAGGTATTAAGGGACAGAGAATTAATCCCCAGTATGACAGAATCATATGATCCCTATGCCAATGCTGTTGCAGAAAGAATTAATGGGATACTAAAACATGAATTCTTATTAGAACAATATAAGATCGATACCAATACAATGAAATTAATGGTGGCTGAGGCTGTTAAAAAATATAATAAAATCAGACCTCATTACTCTTGTTACATGAGGACTCCAGAACAAATGCACAAACAAAATAAAATTAAGATCAGAACTTATAAAAAGAAATTGAGTTGCAAGAAATACTCACAACTCAATTAATTATTTTAATTTAGTCAATAAACTGTAACGCTTATTTAGGACTAGTCAC
>NZ_JBHJHQ010000035.1:0-1403 GCF_042219825.1 Quyinboa mangrovi | reverse complement strand
AAAACTAATTAAGATTAATATTATTTGAATCGTTTTTTTCATTATTTGCAGGGTGTCTGAAAATATTATGCACAACGTTCCCGCGGTATGGTGTCGTGGCAGTTTCTGTCCGATAGGATAGGAACTGTCAGGACGAAAGGTGCAGGCAGCGAACGTTGAATTATTTGGTTTAAAAGTACTGCCATGCACTATGACCGCGTGTTGTACGCAGTTATTATATTAATTTTATAGATTCTTTAAATTCAGCAAATTCTTTATCCGCTATCTGATTTTGAGAATAAGATTGATGGCAATTAAAATCATAATAAAATCCATTATGCTCTGTTTTTAATGTTTTGAGCTCAACTTTTAATGGATTTATTATGTCTACATGCTCAAATAAATATTCAGCGTCATATTCATAAAACTCACTCCCTGAAATTATGTAAGGTTCATAGCGTTTAACTACCTTAAAATCTTTGAGTATCATTGAAACTCCTAATTCTGACATTTCCATTACCTCTTTGAAATCAGAACATTCTAAATCTGCAAGTTCCTCTTTAGGAGTAATATTTAAAGTTATTGTTGGCGAGAATATTCCCTTATATTTTGGAATGTCATCTGGGAATTTAGTAGCTATACATATTGGGTCACCTAAATCTTCCCATACCTCGTCTTTCATTTCTTCATATCCATTTCCAAGAATCTGCTCATCTTTTAATTTCCCAAAATCTTTAACATTTAAATATCCCCATGAATCAGGTTTGTGAAATAAAATCCCAAGCTTTTTATTAATGTATACATTATCATTCGTTACTACGGCCTGAAGTGGATTTACCGAAATTCCTGCAAGGGCAATTCCAGCTAATTTTAAAAATTCTCTTCTGCCAATACCCATAAAATCAGTTTATAAATTTATGAATGATAGTATAACCAAATATAATGACAAATACAGCGACTAGAATTTTATTAATAATGATATCTAATCTATACTTTGGCAATTCATGTTTGGGATAATCAATATTCCAAAAACCTTGATTAGCAATAGTCAATAGGAATTTAGGAGTAATTGGAATTCTATTAACTCTTTTATTTGGTGATTTAAAAAACAATCCGCCAATGCTTAGCCCTTCTTCGTTAGCATGGAAATACCACAAATATGAATCCATCTTGATTTTATACTTTTCTGAGAATTCAACAATTAACTCATCAAAATCGTCACCAACAATTCCAAGCTCAAAAATATCAGAATCACTCTCCAATGAATCTAATCCTGTTTGCTCCTTAATAAATTTTAATATCTCGTCAATCCTAATCATGGTGTAACTCTGCCCACTAATAATTGCGTACAACGTTCCCGCGGTATGGTGTCGTGCGGTTGACTGTCCCACGAAGTGGAGACTGTCAAGCCGAGAACGACGCCA
>NZ_JBHJHQ010000034.1:0-1773 GCF_042219825.1 Quyinboa mangrovi | reverse complement strand
CCAGGCACGAAGAATGGTGAAATAGTAAACTCGGAATATAAAATAATGATAAAACAAAAATAACGACGCTACAACACGCGGTCATAGTGCATGGCAGTACTTTTAAAACCAAATAACTCAACGTTCGCTGTCTGCTCCTTTCGTCCTGACAGTTACTATCCTATCGGACAGAAACTGCCACGACACCATACCGCGGGAACGTTGGCAGTAATATTGAAAAAAATAGAATGGCTAAAATTACTAATCAGATGATTGAGAAATCCTTTAAAATTGGGAAGGATTTTTTTGAGAAGAAAATTAGTCTTAAAGAAGGAGTAATTTTATTAACTCATATCGGCATGAATAAAAATTCTGCTGTAGATTACATCTATAATTATTCAAACTTAATCCAAGGAAAACTTTTTACAAGAACTACTAATGCTTTTGGAACAGAATATTATCTAAAAAAGATTTATGAAGAAAACGGTCAAATTGGACTTCAAAATGCTCTTTTATCTCTTTCCCAACATATTGATTATTATGAAGAAAAATCTGGTTCTAATGTAAAAAGCCGTAAAGAGATATACTTTAAATATTTTAATTTGATTGAAGGACTACCTGAAAAAACAATCTATGCTGATGAAGTTGATTCTGAAAAAGAATATTCTGAAGGAAAAACTAAAAAAGTACTTGTTAATAATTATGAACGAAATCCTATTGCCAGAAAAAGGTGCATTGAACATTATGGATATTCTTGTAAAGTCTGTGAATTTAGCTTTGAAGATTGGTTTGGTGAAATTGGTAAAGAATTCATTCATGTTCATCATAAAATAGACATTTCGACTGTTGGGAATGAATATTCAGTGGACCCAATAAATGATTTAGTTCCTGTATGTCCTAACTGCCATTCAATGCTACATAAAAAGAAACCTGCTTATACAATTGAAGAACTTAAAGAAATAATAAAAAATACTACTGCCAACACGCGGTCATAGTGCATGCGGTTATTTTAACTTGTAAGTCCGCATTCCGTATGGCGCCGTTTTCGGCTTGACAGTCTCCACTTCGTGGGACAGTCAACCGCACGACACCATACCGCGGGAACGTTGTAGGGCATTTTTTCAAATTGCACAAAAATATATAAGATTAATTCCATAATTCATGTACAACAAACTGCTTATAAACAAGGAAATATTTATTGACGAGACATTGGACAATGTTACAGAGAAATTAACTAAACTATCAGAAAGAGATAATCATTTAGACAAAATTTCAGACTGGCGGTATTTCTTTATGCCAAATGAATCAATTGGAACTTTCTCAAATTATTATGGAATTACAAGCGGAATTCGAATTTATGTCAATTTAGACTTCGAAGATGATACTAAAACACGCATTAATTTTAAATCCAAACCAAGACTAGAGCTCATTATATTTTTAGCTTCATGGATTGGATTATTAATATCTCAAATAAGCGGAAAGGTTGACATGCCAAATTGGGTTCATATCAGTAATGCTATTTTATTTATTTTTGGTTGGTTTTTCTATCGAAGACAAGAAATATCTCTATTAAAAATATCTGAACAAAAATTAATAAACGCCCTACAACACGCGGTCATAAGGCATGGCGGCTTTTAAAATAAATCGTTCGCAAATTTCAACCTCGCCTTTTCGGTGTGACAGTTTCTATCCTATCGGACAGAAACCGCCACGACCTCATACCGCGGGAACGTTGTGTGCAATTTGAATAATTAAGGATAATGAACGCATCAATGAAGAATTTCATCCGAATTA
>NZ_JBHJHQ010000033.1:0-1860 GCF_042219825.1 Quyinboa mangrovi | reverse complement strand
AAATAATTCTTGATGGAAGGGTCATATTGTGAATAACCAAAACTTTCTATTTGTTGAATAATTTTAGAATAAAATAAACTATCGATCTGTTTTAAACCATTGTATTGATAAGTATGTGGAATAAATTTCTTTATATGGCTATACTTGAATTTATTATCAATGAACTTAACAGTAGTATTATTTTTAAGAGTATCAGATTTTGAATTATTCCTAACATACTTTTTATTGATTTGTTCTAAGTCTTTGCTCGAACTTTTAGTTTTAGTATTACAACTAGTAATTATTAGGAATAGAATCATTATAGTATGTGAGATTCTATTATTCACAGATTTTAATATTGTCATATAAATTCAAGTTATAAGTCTTACTCATGCAATGCCATACAACGTTCCCGCGGTATGGTGTCGTGCGGTTGACTGTCCCACGAAGTGGAGACTGTCAAGCCGAAAACGACGGCATACTGAATATGGTTTTGCAGATCAAAACAAAACCGCATGCACTATGACCGCGTGTTAGCGGTAGTGTTTTTTCTAATGTCATTCATAACGAAATCCATTATATTTTAGTTCCTTAAAGCGATTTATTCTTAATGTCAAACTAAATTCATTGTTCTTAGAATTTAATTCATAATCTATTTTATCGTCAAAATTCTTGACTAAAGATTGTTCTAATTCAGGTGGATAGAATCCATTTTGTTTTTTAAAAGTTTCAATAGAATTTATGATTGGGTTTAATTTATCCTTTTCTCTATTAATTATGAAATCTTGTATTCTAGATCCTAAAATCATCGAAATCAAAACTGAAGCTACAACATGAATTAATATTCGCGAAGTTTTTGACTTTCTGTATAAATCAAGCACAAAAATGAAACTGGCCGCAACAATTCCGATAATTAATACAATCAGGGTAAAAGTAAAATTGTCGAAGAATGTTACTCCAATTATTATAGTTAATAAAAGTGTTACAATCGAAAATATGATCTTGTCTCGTTTCGTCAAAGTTTATTCTTTTTTACATTACCGCTAACGTTCCCGCGGTATGGTGTCGTGCGGTTGACTGTCCCACGGAGTGGTGACTGTCAAGCCGAAAACGACGGCATACGGAATGTGAATCTGCAGGTTAAAACAAAACCGCATGCACTATTACCGTGTGTTGTAGGGCGTTTTTATTTCCTATTATTTGATATGTGATTTTTTCTTGTAATATATGAAAAGCTCCATTCTTTCCGCCTAAACTGGATTTGCAAAATTTCTTATTCATAATTGCTGTATTTTCCTCACAAAGTCAGCTCACTTTTTATTAACTCAAAGATTTCCCATGTGATGGAGGATAGGTGCAAGGATGAAAATTAATAGTATTGAAATCAGTATATACAACCAGGTATATTTCAAACTTATATTCATTTCATCCAATTCCTTAATTATCTTTTTGTGTCTCTTCTTATGATACAGAATAGTTGAATTAATAAGAATAAAAGTAATAATTGCGACAGCTGAAGTTTTCTTATTTATTAAACTTATTAATTGAATTCCACACATTGATATTATAATGATTACTTCAAATAAATTTAATACTTGTATAAAAGAAATAATCAGTATGCTAATAAAGGTTGGTGCCTCCTTTTCCCCTCCGCTAACTACCGAAAATATACTATAAAAGTTTATTTTATATGTTTTGATAATTAATTCAGATAGTTTCACTTTAATCTTTGATTTTTTTCAGTGTCAAGAATTTGTATAGTTGGTTCAAAATAATTGTGATTTTGTTTTCTGCAAATGCCCTACAACGTTTCCGCGGTATGGTGTCGTGCGGTTGACTGTCCCACGAAGTGGTGGCTGTCAAGCCGAAAACGACGCCAGG
>NZ_JBHJHQ010000032.1:0-1875 GCF_042219825.1 Quyinboa mangrovi | reverse complement strand
TCTCCGCTTCAGCCGAAAGAGGGTGGAAGCCTGTTTAAAATAATCAAACAACTAATCCCGGTATTAAATACAACGTTCCCGCGGTATGGTGTCGTGGCAGTTTCTGTCCGAAAGGATAGGAACTGTCAAGACGAATGGTGCTAGCAGCGAACGTTGAATTGTTTTGTTTAAAAGTACTGCCATGCACTATGACCGCGTGTTAGGTGGCGTTTATTTTTATTTCTTATTTTCATTAACATCAGGTGGTAACCAACCATCTTTAAATCTTTGCAATAATGAGATTAATTCCTTCATATAATTAGTCTGATCGAAACTCATGCAAACTAATTTTACAGTATCATAATCAGTACGATCAGGTAAGCATGCAGCTCCATAACATTCCCAAAATCCATTGGCTAAATCAGTGTCATTATCTCCTGTTGTGGTTATGTCAATCTCTGAATAATTTTCATTGACTTCCATTTGGGTTATTAAAAGGTCCAAAGTCAAATGAATCTTACCTCCATATAATCCTTGCCCATGAAATGCTAATATCCCCCTATCTATTGAATGTCTAAGAAATTTTGTAATTGTTGAAGTCTCAGAATTATCAAAATTATTATTTGCTATTGCAAATCCGAACCAATTATTTTTAGGTAAGACATCATTATAATTTTCTCCCATTAAATCAAGATAGTACGTATCAAATCCATAATGTTTTCCTAAATAATCCAATTTCTGAGTTTTTATTTTTTGTAAATGCCACCTAACGTTCCCGCGGTATGGTGTCGTGCGGTTGACTGTCACACGAAGTGATGATAGTCAAGCCGAAAACGACGGCATACGGAATACGGTTTTGCAAATTATAATAAGAGCCGCATGCACTATGACCGCGTGTTAGGGGCAGTTATTTTATCATTAATTTGCCCGTCTGAATTATTGATTTTGAATCATTTATTTTATAAAAATATATTCCTGATGTAAAATTATTCACATTTAAGGTAATTTTTTCAGAAAATGTTTCAGTAATTAATGTTTTTCCATTTATGTTTAAGATGGTTATGTTATATTCAGAAGGAGTTGGCGAATTGATTTCGAAAGACACCTCAGATGAAACCGGGTTTGGAAAAACATTTGCTTTGGTTTTATCCATCTCGTTAATCTGAATATTTGTCCAATTTAAATAGCAATTACCATCAAAAAATACATTACTGTATTCTAAATCAGAATCTTTATATGAACATAATAGATACGATCCTGATGGCGGTGTCTCTGAATGAGATGCTAAAAAGAAACCATTATTTGGGCCTATGCCTTCAATAAAACGCAATTTTTCATAATCATATTCATCTAAATAATAATTAGTTATCAGATTTTTACGCCCCTCATTATAAAATACACTGTCTATTTGTATTTGTACGGTGTCATAGTAAGAAATTAAATCAAAATGGTCCCCTTTTTCTTTATCTAAATCCATTACAAGATATTCAGAGCCATTCCAGGATAAATACCAAATTTTTCCAGAAATTGTGTCCTCTCGTAGAAAGCCTTGAGAATAATTATCAATAAAAAGTTTTTTGTAGATTTTTTCCTCAATCGTTGTATCTCCAAAAGCAATTAATTGATCTGTAAAAATAGCATCAGGAATAGAATGTGATATATTCCACCGGGTTGAATCAGTTCCGAATATGGATCTATAATTTTGACAATATAGATTAATGTTAAAACTGATAGCTGTAATCAGAAAGAGTAATTTGTACTTTTTAGTCATGATAATTTTTTGAAGTTATTGTTTATTGAAATTGTTTTAATTGCCCCTAACGTTCCCGCGGTATGGTGTCGTGCGGTTGACTGTCCCACGAAGTGGAGACTGTCAAGCCGAAAACGACGGCATAC
>NZ_JBHJHQ010000031.1:0-2013 GCF_042219825.1 Quyinboa mangrovi | reverse complement strand
GATATAATTCTTGATGAATTGATTGAGAATTTTAGCTGTGAATAAAAACGAGGTACAACACGCGGTCATAGTGCATGCGGTTTTTTATAACTTGTAAAACCTTATCCCGTATGCCGTCTTTACGGCTTGACAGTCTCCACTTCATGGGACAGTCAACCGCACGACACCATACCGCGGGAACGTTAGGGGGTATAGTGACTTAAGACTTGGAGACTTTTTATGAAAACTAAAATACCTAAAAAACTATGAGGATTCAAATTGGTATTATTTTACTGTTGATTACTTTTTCATTTTGCTACGGAAAAGATAAACAGAAAATTAAACGAGTACGCAATTATTTTGACACTGAGTATTTTGAAATTGACAAATTAACTAAAGAATACAACGGTCAATATGTTAAACTTGATAGGGATACTAAAGATACAATCGTTTGGGGAAAATATAAAAATGGAACTAGAACAGGAGTTTGGTCCTTTTACGGTCCTTCTAATCAACCCTATTTTAAATTTGATTATGACAATTTAGAAATAACTTATAAATCACCCTATTTAAATTTGATTAATGAATTTATAATTGAAGATGTGAATGGAGAATATATACTATCAAAAGTTGAGAGACCAGCGATATGTTTAGATGGTATGTTTGAACTTAAAAAACAAGCGGGCCTTAAATTCACACCTGATTTTTTTGACTTAATGGGAATAAATAACAATTTTATTCTTGCATCATTAATCATCAATGAAGATGGCGACATGGATTCAGTCGTTATCGAAAAAGCTATAAATCCGGAACTGGACGCTGCAGTTATAAAAAGTTTAAATAAATTGAATCTCAAATGGTTACCTGCAATAAAAAATGATAAAAATGTGAAGTCTAAGGTTTTTATTAATTATTATATATACCGTGATGCCGATCAGCTAAATTTTATGCAAAAAAGAATTATGGATAATCCATATACAACTAATGTATTTCTTTTATATCAATTTAAGATAGAAAAATATTAAAAAACTACACCCCCTAACACACGGTATAGTGCATGGCAGTACTTTTAAAACCAAATAATTCAACGTTCGCTGCAAGCGCCTTTCGTCCTGACAGTTCCTATCCTTTCGGACAGAAACTGCCACGACACCATACCGCGGGAACGTTGCCTGCAATATTGAAGTAAATGAATATACATATGAAAAAATATATTCTTATCTTTTTTATTTTGACATTGATAGTATGTTGTAAGACTAAGAATTCACAAAATGCGGAGAATAACTCAAAAGAAACATTTACGCTAAAAACTGAGTTAATTAAAAAAGATACTAATCCAGTCAATACAACATCTGGAAATAGTTTAGTTGTATTTAAAACAAAACTTACTGACAGTACCAGCAATATCCCATATTATCAATGTGATGATTATAATGCATTTCAAATTGAACTTGATATAAAGAGTATCAATAGCTTGTATGAAGATTTCTTTAGTTGTACGAAAGTGCCAGTTATTAATAAATATGATCAGACAATAGTTGACACTATTTACATGTATACCAATGAAAAAAATTTAATGGAGTTTTACAGATCATCTTCTAACGGCGACTTTTTAATGTTATTTGATATTACAGATTCTCTAATTGAAATAAATAATGGAATAAAGACGGGATTATCAAAAATAGAGTTAGCTCGAAAATTTAATATTAAAAATATTGACAATGATACTCTAGACGTTGGCAACTTGGAAAATACCAATGTAATTCGTTTTTACTTTAAGGATAGTCTTTTGACGCGAATAAAATTTGAACCATATTTTGAATAAAAATACTGCAGGCAACACGCAGTCATACTGCATGGCAGTACTTTTAAATAAAATATTACAACATTCGTAGTCGGGCTATTTCGTCCTGACAGTTCCTATCCTATCGGAAAGAAACTGCCACGACAGCATACTGCGGGAACGTTGGGCATAATAATGAGAGAGACTGCAAACTCTAAACACATATTGATTAAAATAGCTTATTAATAAAA
>NZ_JBHJHQ010000030.1:0-2089 GCF_042219825.1 Quyinboa mangrovi | reverse complement strand
AGGCTGCCTCTTTTGTCCTGACAGTTCCTTTCCCATCGGAAAGAAACTGCCACGACACCATACCGCGGGAACGTTGTATTTAATACCGGGATTAGTTGTTTGATTATTTTAAACAGGCTTCCACCCTCTTTCGGCTGAAGCGGAGAACGTTCTTTTTAAAATTGGATCATCGTTTGATTTAAACCAGGTGTCGGGTGGAATCTCAGTCTACACAACTTTGAAGATTCGTAGTTTGACGCAATATCGTTTGGGGTTGATGCAATATCGTAGAGTTTTTGATTTACATTATCCGGCTATGGGCGGCTGAAGCTCATTTGATTTACCGAAGTGTTTAATTTGCGAAACCGTTCAATTAAAGAGCTCCTGTGAGAGAAAAAAAGAAGGTACTAAATACAACACGCGGTCATACTGCATGCGGTTTTATTTTTACCTGCAAATCAACATTCCGTATGCCGTCGTTTTCGGCTTGACAGTCTCCACTTCGTGGGACAGTCAACCGCACGACACCATACCGCGGGAACGTTGTGCCCAATAGCATGAAAAAGACTGCCTACTTAATTATTAAAATGAGAATTTTTTACTTATACCTTATCATCGGACTCACTTCTTGTAACTTGTCAATTCAAGAGAAGGATAATACAACAGATGTTGACTCCATACATTTTTCATTAATTAAGAATTCATCTGACTATAATAAATTTTCTATATTTCTTTTAAAATATCCAGATTCAAAATACTTCGATCAAGCTGTTAATCTTTATTTAGTAAAAAGAGATAATTATTTTGATAGTATTGGCTGGCCAATAATTGATTGTTTTAGGAACTGTGCAGATATAAAAATTCGAACAAATGGAGAGATTCTCTTTGAATATGATAAAATCGAAGTAGATGATTTAAAAGACTCTCTGATTTCGTTTTTAATAAATGAAAAAAACAGCATTACTAAACCTGAAAAAAAGTTTGTTACCGATTTAAATGACTCCGAGCAACAAATTTCTATGGGGCATGTAATATTAGCGTTTGTTACGGATTCATGCGAAATGCTTCAAGAAAGAATAAAAGATATTAGCATATCATACTATGCTTATAAGAATTATTTAGCTAAAAGTTGGTACAATACCGGTTTTAAAGATTTGGATAAGATCAAAATGAACCATTTAGACTCTTTATTGCAAAATAGATTAATTTTATATCGATTTGAAAAGGAATATTTAACACCTCCGCCACCTCCGCTTCCAGCAGAAGATGATGTTTTGAAGATTGTTGATGATGAAATAATAGGTGAAAATGATTAAGGAGAACTAATTAATTAACTACTGGGCACAACACGCAGTCATACTGCATGGCAGTACTTTTAAATAAAACATTACAACATTCGCAGTAGGGCTATTTTGTCCTGACAGTTCCTTTCCCGTCGGAAAGAAACTGCCACAACAGCATACTGCGGGAACGTTGTACACCATTTAACTTCTCGTGTAATTCAAACTTTTCAGAATAAAACATTTTAAAAATGAAAATACAGGCTAAGATTTTGTGGACTATCATTTTATTTGGACTAGGATTTTTAGCAGGTTATCAGTTTTTTAGAATTTCAAATGATAACATCATCACTCCTGTGTTTGATATAGAGACAATATATTTGCCAGAGTCTTCAACAAGATTGTATTTGAAAAAAATAAATTGGGGAATAACTGGCGATAGCCAAATTATGGCAATCTCAAATTCATCGAGTAAAAATATTGATGTAAATAATAAAAATGATTTTATTTTAGAAGGACTTTGTCAAATATTTTACAAGATTGAAAGTGATACTTTATTCATTTATTCTACAAATAAATTTAAGGAACCAAGTAATTTCAATTCTACAATTAATATAAAACAAATAAAACTAGAAAACACTGAATTTCAAAGTCTATTTAAAGAGGCTAATAAAGGAATTAAAATATTTTAATAAAAAAACGGTGTACAACACGCGGTCATAGTGCATGCGGTTGTGTTTTAACCAGCAAATTCACATTCCGTATGCCGTCGTTTTCGGCTTGACAGTCTCCACTTCGTGGGACAGTCAACCGCACGACACCATACCGCG
>NZ_JBHJHQ010000003.1:200252-703652 GCF_042219825.1 Quyinboa mangrovi | reverse complement strand
GCACTGATGTAGGATGCATAGTTGATCACAGAATCACTGTTTACTTTAATAGCTGCATCTAAAAGATCATCTGCATTGACCAGACTGGTTGCGCCACTGATGTAGTTAGCTGTTCCATTGGCTGTATAAGTGCCGTCTGCTCCAAGACCGGCTCCTGTTTGGGTCGCATTAAGTTCTGTCTGAAGCGCTGTACTGTCCACATCTAACTGTGCTTCAAAATAGGAGCTATCTGCAGCTATCTTAGCAAGTAATCCGGCAGATCCGGCATTAATAAGTCCTTCAAAGTAGCTACTGTCAACATCCATTTGAGCTTCGTAATACAAACTGTCTGTCGAAAGTTTTGTATATAAAAGTGCACGCTGTAATGCTAATTTCGTTTCGGCGGCAACAGAATCGGAATAAACCTTATCCCATATCGCAGTACTGTCGGCATTTATTTTTGTCAGAAGATCTGAATTTCCGGAAGTAATTAAGCCTGCTAAATATGCACTGTCAATATCCATCTGATTTTCAAAATAGATACTATCCTGATCCATCATGGTTTCAAAATACAAACTGTCTCCGGTAAGTTTTGCGAATAACAGTGCACGCTGTGCAGTAAGTACTGCAACAGTAGCAAGAGAATCCGAATATATTTTATCCCAGATGGCAGTACTGTCATCATCCAAAGCGGACTCAAAATATATACTATCAGAAGCCATTTTTGAAAGCAGTGTTGAATTACCAGAAGCAAGCTGACCTTCAAAATAAATGCTATCCTGATCCATCATGGTTTCAAAATACAAACTGTCTCCGGTAAGTTTTGCGAATAATAGTGCACGCTGTGCAGTTAATACTGCGACTGTCGCAAGGGAATCCGAATATATTTTATCCCAGATAGCAGTGCTGTCATCATCCAGAGCTGACTCAAAATAAATGCTGTCAGCCTTTACTTTATCCAGGATAGATGTATTTACAGCATTTGCTGCACCATAGACTTTCTCAATTGCCCGCTGAACATTGGTTGCGTCCAGACCTATTGTATCCTGGAATCCTGTATAAATAGCAGAGTCTGTCTGTGCCACCCAGTTAAAACCGTCCCAGGTCAACTGCTGGTTTGATGTTGCTCCAAGCTGATTGATATCAACACCGGATATTGAACGATCACTGATTTTAGCAGATGTAATTGCATTATCTTTAATACTTACCTGGTCGTTCACCACTTCAAGCGTTACGCCATCGGTAGAAACATATACTGAATCGTTACCGGTATTCTTTTTCAGACCGGCACCTGCAATTCCTGCATCAATTTTTGCAGCGGTAATACCATCATCAGCAATATCAAGAGCTGTAATAGTTCCGTTCTTAATGTCTGTTGATGTGACAGAACCATCAATTATACGTACACTATCAACTGCATCTGCAGCTAATTTTGCTTTTGTAACCGCACCATTTGAAATACTCAGTAGTCCGTTATGGTCTATTGTGGCATCACCACTTAATGGCTGAGCCTGTGCCAGATCTGATGCATTACCAATCAATATATTTGCAGAGTCTAAAGTAATATTGTTTGGATTAACAGACAGTGCGCTGGCATTCATCCATTCAAAACCTCCCAGACCATCAGAACTTAAAACCTGACCATCCGTTCCGTTTCCAAGAGAACCAGATGTGGCTTTCATATTTGATGCTCTTACTGCCCCATTCATTAATCGAACAGTATCATCAATAATTGTCAGCGTAGAATCATCCACGTTAAGTTGAATGCTTACATCGCCACCTTCCCCATTGCCTGTTACTTTTAAACCATCTGCGACAAGGTCGTTAACCGATCTTACATAATTTCCTGTGGTATTCGTTCCCAATTCAACTGCATCGGCTGTAATTTCAGTTGCTCCGGAATTTCCTATTACAACATCACCGGATAATTTAACTGCCTGCCAGTTTGAACCGTCATAGACAAGAATTGTACTATCACCGGCACCCGTGTAATCTGTCACATCGCCAAAATTATCGAGTGTGGTTGTACTTAAAAGATCACCAATTGTTTTCCATGATCTTGCTCCGGTACTTGTTGAAGTAAGAACTTCACCGTTGGTCACAGGATTTCCCAGTGCATCTTCTTTAGAATTAATTTCGGCCTGAGCCAGAGGCATATCATTAATATCAACATTTACAATGCCCTGCTGTCCATTTACAGAAATTACGTTACCAAAGGAAATAGGCACCCAAAGATCACCTGATACAGACAGTGTGTCTACATGTTGTCCATATTCCAGCGTATCGTTCAATCCATCCTGATAACCGATAAACATGTAAGACGTACTGTTAGTGGTATCAATTGCAATATCACCTCGATAAATAATCGTATCCAGGTTCACATCCAGAACACGGATCTGATACAAGTCAGAAACCACATAAGTAGTGTTGATTGAAAGTGATGGAATAACTGCGCTGCTTATTTTACCAGATGCATAAATAACCGGATAATCAGCAAGTGTATCCTGCATTTTTCCTGCACTCCACCACTGTGAGTATGATGAACTGTTATCATTTAACCTTAATAACAAGGAATCGTTAATTTGTTTTTTAACGGTATAAAAGTTTGCAGCATCTGCACTATCCAGCGGATTTGCAACATTTACAATTTTATTACCGTTCATGTCAACCGTTGCATTGGCTGCTGCCAGATCTGCAATTGAAATGTTAGCCTGATCCAGTTTGGCCAAATCAACAGCATTATTTTCAATAGTGAAAACTGCTGAATCACCATTCACAACTGAAAGCCCCATGTCACCTCCAACAACCATCTGGGTAGCTTTGGAACTGCTACCAACAAAAATACTGTCATTTCCAAGATTAAGGTTATCAGGATTAACCGACAAACTGCTTGAATTTAACCACTGGAAGTTTCCTGAACCATCAGAGGAAAGAACCTGACCGGCAGATCCATTGGTTAATGAAGCACCTAGATTTGAACGTAGTTTTTCAGTCTGAATACTACCGTTATTAATAGTTATACTATCATTTTTAAATACAATGGTATTACTGTCAACTGCAACTTTAAGATTATGAAGATTATCGAATAACAAACCTGAACCTGCAACAGCATTATTTAATTTGGCACCTGTTACAGCATTGGTTTCAATTTTATTTGTAGTTACAGCAAAATTCTGAATGGCAGTATCTGCTATTGCATTTGCTGCAATCAAGGTATCAACGATACTGGCTCTGTCAACATTGGAAAGATCTTTTAGCGCATAATCTCCACCTGATCCACCGCCCAGATTTACCCAGTGTGTTGAAGGCAGAGGCTGTCCCACATAATTGGATAACCCAACGAAATCGGCGGTACAGATATAAAGGTTATTCTCGTGGACTGCCAGAAAACCCTTTTTATATGGGAGATAGTTCCGGTATACGGTTGTGGAAATCACTTCCTGCCAGATATCATCGGTTGGATCTTCCGGATCCAGTCCAAGACTAACCAAAACATAGGTTTTTCCTTCATCAAGAATAACCACAATCATTCCAACCTCACGTTTTGATTTATGTAAACCTGCCATATCAGACCCGTCATTTAACTGGGCCCAACTGTCCAAAACATGATAACCCCCTTTAATGTGATCCTGATCTACAATAGGGAATGTTGAGGATGACGGCTTCAAATAGTTTTGAAACACAAACTGTGCACTGGCGGTGCCTGCGCCAATGAACAGTAAACTTAAAACAATAAAAATCTTTCCTAATGCTTTTGCTTTCATAATCTTAAAGCTATCGTTATTCTTATTTTTCTACTACACGGAAGATTGGTGCTGCAGTACTGGAGAAAGCCGTAGTACTGTATACCAACCAATAGTTTTTAGTTAAAGATCCTACAGTATAGGTTACCGGTTTTGCTACCAGACCTGACTGATCAACCCAGTATTTATTTAAATCATCCCACTGATGAAGTTCAACCGAACCCGTTGTTCTGGGAATAGCAATACATGCATATACATCACCTGATGTTGTTGTTGAAAATGCAACTCCATCACCAACAGATGCCCCGGAAGCAATACCTGCATTCGGTTGCGATCCTTCCCAGTCCTTATTCAACACGTTGCCTCTTGAAGGAGCATCCGGGAAGAATGCTGACAGATCAACCGCTGTTCCGCTGGCCATCGCATCAATTGCCTGTTTCTGGGTCAGATAAATATATCCCCAGAAATGCCTGTCAGTAATAATATATTGTCTGTTCACATTTGTATTCACGTTTGAACCAAACACTTCACTGCCAACCCTTAAGTCATAGCGGTAAGTATAAGTACCCTGGCCTGCAGGTGCGGTAATTGTATGGTTGTATGTACCTGTTGCAGAAGTTGAACCGGTTGCATAGGTAGCACTTGAAGGAAGCTCCTGAACCAACGTAATAGATGTAACCGTATCTTCCTGCGTATTTATACTCCATGAGAAAACCGGAGCCTTATCTGTTCCGTCACCTTCTACAGTAATTGGTCCGTTACCTCCATTAATTCTGAAATATGAAATTGTTAAAGGATCCGCATTTTTAAGCAGAACCGGGAATGTTAATGTATTTACGTTTGGATAATCATCCGTTACGGTTAATGTAAATGTATAATTGTTATCCACAGTAGCCAAAGGTGCTCCAAAATCTGCCTTATTTACAGTAAAGGATCCGGTAATATTTGCATTGGCATTATTAATATTATCCGTTTGATTATAAGTACCCGGAGCTGAGATTAAATTTACTGTCGCAATATTGGTCGTTGTAATATTTGCGTCCAGAGCACTCCGGTTGTCAATATCGTAATTCAATGCCAGTGTAAAAGCACTGTTTTTCCAGGTTGCATAAGGAATCTGCAATGTAGGACTAATGGTTTCAGTTAACGCACCGTTGGGATCTCCGCCCGGAGCTGTTTCATAAGAGCGGTAGGTTGCATCGTATCTGAAATCATTAATCTGTGGTTCCGGAACCGGGAAGAAAACCTTCTTCAGAAAATCGACCACATTGTCTGCATTCAGATCCTGACCTGAAACACCAGACCAACCAGCACGTGTAATTGGGTTAAGTCCGTCAGGAAATGCAGAAGCATTGTTCTTAACATAACCTGCTGTAACCAATGTATTATCCTGAACCGAATCAGCAACTGTATCCCCTGTTTTGGCAATACTGAATATGGTATCACTATCCATGTACAAGGTATCGATCTCCGCACGGTCAGCAACAAGGGTATCAGCTTTTAATTCTGTTATATAAGCCGTATCGGCCATGATTGTATCCAGATTGGCCTGGTTAATATAGGCCACATTAGCCCGTAATGTATCTGTAGTTGTACTGCCGGAAAGTTTGGCTATTTCTGTATCTACATATGTTTTTACAGCCAACTGTGTAGAAAGGCTGTCATCGCTTGCTGCTATTCCACCAAGATTAACATCCGTAGAAATTCCCGTAATGGTATCGCCGCTTAATGTTAACTGCTGAACCGAAAGTGTGTCTGCAACAACGGTTCCATCAGGATTAATAACCATGGCTGTGTCGCCATTAACGGTAAATACAAGAGAATCATTTTCGTTAACTACAATCTTTGTTGCACTGTTAACCGGATTTTCAATGGAATTCTGGCTCAGGTTACTAAACTGATCGTTCACGTAAACCATAACCGAATCTATCCGGTTCTGAACTGCAAATTCCGTAATCAAAGCTGTAGAATCAGATGAAGTAAATAATGTATCGTTCGAAACAGATCCTACCCAGTATCCGTTTAGGGTAAAATAATTTACACTTACCTTATTAATAGCAGCAGTATCTATTGTTGAATATAATGCAATCAATGTATCCACATTAATTGAATCAGAAACCAGTGTATTATTTAATAAGCGGGAAATAAATGCTGTATCCGCCGTAAGTGTATCCACACTCAGATTAGAGATATTGGCATTAGTACTCAGATTAGCCAACTCGTTCTGAACATATGTTTTAATTGCCAGTTGCGTAACAAGACTGTCATTACTTGCATTGGCAAATGTTTCGTCTGTAGAAATTCCAAGAATCTGAACACCGGATAAATTCAGATAATCGGCATACAATGAATCTGTTTTAACTTTATCCATCAGGAATAAAGTATCACCTGTATTGGAGTATATTGTATCGATGAATGATGTGGAGATGAAAATAGTATCGATACCAGGTCCGTTTGGATCTTTTAAACCCAGTGAAACTTCAACCCAAGGAGTAAGGCTGTATTTGCTCATAAACTGACTTACCATATGAACAGAATATTCATCATAGGTATTCCAGATTTTACCACCGTCACTGTAATCAACCGGATCTTCTGAAGGCAGGAACATATATGTTTTTGTCTGGTCCCCGGCCTGAATATCATCGGCGTCAATTACTACAACCATTAAACCTCTTTTTGTCCGGTTCATGAAAATTGAATCCCTTTGTTCCAGGTTATCAACCATCATAAAACCCCCTTTCAGTTCATTCACATCAACCAAACCAAAAGTACCTCCCGGGCTCATCGACTGCGACAGCTTAATCTGGCCATTCGATAAGGCCGGCAAAAAGACTAACCCTATAAAGAGCAGAAATTTTGTTATTAATCCGGTTTTAAAAGTTTTCATCTCCAAAATATTTTTATTTCAACTATTAATTTTCAATTATTCTTGCCTGTACTGTTCCGCCATCACTGGTATTTGCAGTTCCTGAATTGATATAAACAACATAATATGAAACAGTTGCACCATTTGTTGTTATGTCGTATACAACCTGCCCGGTTGTAACATCACTCCAAACACCCAGGTCGTATGTTTGTATTTTATAAGATTTTCCTGTTGACTCTTTGGATACAGGTAAGGCAAAGCACAAATAGGCGGTTTCTCCGATTCCGTTTGCTAAAGTCACACCATTTGCGGTTTTAAACTGGTAATCCATCAAACAGCTTGCATTTGAAAATCCCGCTATTGTTGCCCCCTGGTTCGTAATATCCAGTCTCTGAGCATTGGTAATATATCCCACATAACCTCTGTCGGCCAGTTGAATAGTTGGTGAGAGTTGTTCTGTACTAAGCGTAGCATAAATATCTCCCTGAACCTGAACACCAAGCTGAACAACGCTAAGGTTTGTATTTGCAACATCAAAGGTTACTGTTCTGGCAACACTGTTTCCGGTAACTGTCAAACCAGTTTCATTTGATGGCGCCGTAATTCCACCGTAAGGTGTATAGATAACATCCGTTACTGTTTCATCTCTTGCGTCAACATTATAGGTTACGGTAAATGTCTGAGTTGCCCCATTACGTTCTATTAAATATGGATTGCTGCCTTCAGATGAAGGATGCGTAACGACCACATTATTCTGAACTAAAGATTGCAGAGCAGCGCTTGTAATCAGTGTCCAACCAATTGAACTCATATTCGGATAGGCATCATATACTTTTACTTCAAGATCGTTAGTACTGGCACCAGTCGCATTCACATTTAAATCTGCCTTGTTAAGCGTTAAAGTTCCTGCATTGATTGAATTCATGTTTCCAACCGCAACAACACCCTGTCTTGAACCATTTAGCAACCAAACGATACTATCAATCTGAGTATCATCACTTTCATCATTCACACTCCTGTTATACACATCATAACCTAAGGTATATGTTGCAGCACCGTTCCAGTTACTGTAAGGTACGGTTGCTGTTCCTACATGGTTTGTAACTACTTTTGAAACTGCATCTTCTGTCTGATACGAGTAATATGCATTGTTGCTTTCACCATCAATTCCAAAGAACTGAATTAAAGGAGAAGAAACCGGGAAGAATAGTTTTTTAAGAAAATCTTCCAGATTATCCACATTCATCTGTGCTCCTGTAACACCATCCCAACCTGCACGCGTAATAGTTTTGGTTCCGAATGCAAAATTGATATTGTTACCACCCTCAACAATCATGCTGTCTACCGTTGCCAGTGAAGTCACCGCTTTGGCTGAATCTGCTTCATTAGCAAATGTTTCGCCTTTATCTGCAACAGCATTTAAAGAATCTCCATTAATAATAAGGTTTGAATTATTGAATGTAACATTGCGGTTCTGATCCACAACAATTGCAGTATCGTTTGCGACGCGTACGATGACAGAATCTCCATCGGTTACTTTTACCATGGATTCGCCATCCTGTGTATCTTCGATTAAATTCTGGCTCAACGATGAAAACTGTCCGTTCACATATGCCAGAACAGAGTCTATCCTTGTCTGAACCGAATATTCTGTTATCAGTTTCGTAGAATCTGCACCACTCAGCGTTGAATCATTTGATATATCTGTAATATATCTGTTATTCAAAGTAAAATAGTTAATCGCCAATCCATTAATAAATGCGGTATCAACGACAATAGTATCAAACACACCGAACTCTTTCAGGTCGGTCATCAACGAATCCACATACAGAGAAACGGCTAACTGAGACGGGAAAAGAGAATCCGTGGCATTGGCAAAACTAGGATCAGTACTATATCCCTTAATGGTATCTCCATCAAAAATCAAAGCTTTGACAGATACGGTATCTATCTGGCTTACACCGGCAACCGGACGGATACTTACTTCCACCCAGTTTTCAGGAGCAACCACGTCATTCTGATTAGCGGCAGGAATATCAAATGGCGATGTGTAATTCCATGTTCCGGCTGCGGGGATGAACATGTAAGAACGTGTATCAATTCCATTGGCTTCAATGCCATCGTAGTCATAAACGATAACTACCATACCTTTCTTTACAAACTGCACGTCAATATTGAGTAATGCATTGTAGTCAGCTACCTGCATGAAACCTCCGTAAAGATTATTTACGTCGATAAGACCCCACGAGTCCCCGGGTTGTAACTGGTCAGGCATTACCACCTGCGCATTTCCGTTTAAAGAAAACAGGATGACGAATATGGCTGTAAATAACCGCAGCTTATTCTTTAAATTCATTTGTTTCATGATCGTCATTCGTTTATGATTATTATTGTAATTTAACTTTGATGTTACCTCCGTTTGCAACAGAAGCCTTGTAAACACAGACCCAGTACCAAGATCCGTTTCCTCCACCTGATGGAATTAACTTTACAAAATAGGTATTGACGTTTCCGTTGATATACCAGGTACCTGCAGCTTCGTAAAAAGGCGTGGGTGCTGCAAACGTTGTTGGTGCCGGTTGAGCGCCATCCACATAGGTAGGAATAGCCCAGGCAAAAAATCCTGAACCACCTGTTCCGTTCGATAATGTAATACCATCTACCGTTTCGTAGTATTGCGCATCATTCAATCTTTTATCCTGCAAGGCTTCAACCTGTGCTTCAGTTGGCATAATGTCTGAAGGTAAAAATCCAGCGTAACTTGCATCCATTAACTGGTAGTATAATGTGTTGTTAAACGGGCTGTAATCATTTGCTACGGCACCACGGGCACGAACACTGTAACGAAATGCTGTAAGGTGATCATTGGGAATAACCAGATTAGCACGTTGTGTTGTTACGTTTGTCCCTGCAATATTAGCCGGAGTGGCGCCGGCTGGTCCTCCGTTCGTCTGGAATTCTACATCAGTAATCTGACCGGCATCATCCCTTGCGTTAAAGGTCCAGTATAAATCGAGATTAATATCAGCACCTGTACGTTCTATTAAATAAGGTGTAGCTACAACACCGGTTCCTTCTGAAGTCGTATATCTTGCTGTTGCACCAATTGCTGTTACTTCTGCAGTATTAATCAAAACACCGAGTGCCGGCTGGAATGCAACATTAAGGATCAACGGAACCGCATTTGGATATGCATCATAAACAGTGAGTGTTAATGGATTAGAACTCACATTATCCGTATCCACAACAAAAGCGGTCCTGTCAAGATTAAATGAACCGGTAATACTGGCATCGAGTACGCCATGTGCATTTTGTGCCAAACGCGTAGATCCGTTGTAGATTACCACACTGTCAATAGGAGTATCTTCGCTACTATCTGTCGGACGCACACTTCTGTTTTCAATCTCGTAATTAAAATCGAACGCATTAACGCTCCAGTTTGAGAACGGAACATTAATGGTTCCGACAACATCGGTTAACAATCCCTGAGCATCTTCATTCTGGTAAGAATAGTTGCCAGCAGTAACCACTCCATTGTAATTGTATGATAAAATTTTAGGACTGGTTACCGGAAAGAAAATCTTCTTAAGGAAATCCTCCAGATTATTTACATCCATAGACTGTCCTGTAACACCTGGTAAACCGGTACGTGTTACAGGTTTGGTTCCGTAAAGGAATGCAACTTCGTTACCACCTTCCTTAATGGCCTTATGTGTATATCCTACAGAACTTAACGTCGTACTATTCAGTGTATCACCCTCTGTCCAGTCAGTTATTACGGCTATATCGGCAGCAGTATCCTGACCTAAAAACAATGTATCTGATAAGTATAAATTGCTCCATCTAGCAAGTGCTGAACCTAAATCCAGCGTATCAGTCTGGTTCGGAGTCAAATCCTGATTAATCGCAACATCCTCAAGATTTCCAAGATTTTTTAATGCAAAATCCAGATCGGTTGAATCCAGACCTCCAAGGTTTGCCCACGATGCTTTCCAGTTGGCATCCACCAATGGTTCAACATCCGCAACCGTATCTTTTGCAATAAACAGGTTTCCGTTGTGCAAAATAGGTTGTCCCGGAATATAGTTTACCCCGGCCTGCCAGCTTGTGATGATAAACACCTCACGCCAGGTATCAGCCTGATAATACTGAAAGAATCTGGAATTACCCGTTCCATCAGTTACTACCACAACCATTCCTTCCTCCCTGAAATTTGGCAAAACAAGAGAATTCAAAGTGTCGTTTACTTCTGTGGCAGATAAACCGTCTAAATCTATCTTAAGCGTTTGTAAACCACCTTTCGCCTCATTCACATAAATTACAGGCAAATCACTCCACGATTGCTTACGGAGCGTTGTATTCAAATAGGTTTCCTGAGCGATAGTTGCGAATGTCGTCAGGAGAAAAAGGAGCAATAATACGCTACATTTTTTCATGATATACTTATTTCATTAATCTTCTAAATTCTTTACTTTACTGCTGTTAATACCAGATCGGGTCCTGTATACGTAGATGGAATCCTTACATATAAAGACCACGCCTGATACTGTACGCCGTCAATCACTACTAACTGTTTTGATATCCCATCAAATACAGCGTTACCGTTCAGATAAAACTCTGGTCTTCCCCAGACGGATGGGAAAGCAAGTACGTAATATCCGTCATAAGGTTTTGCTATGGCATAGCCGGAACCACTGAAATTATCGGAACCGGTTGCAACTTCTTTATCTGTGCTAAAATCTGCCGGAGTCAGTGTATTAGCACCATCATCCTGAAACCAGTAAACAGCATAACCTGAAACTCTTGGACGAATTGTAACTCCAACCCAGGTATCAGCAACCCCGTCACCGTTTGTGTCTGACCAGACAAATGTTTCCCGGTATCCTTCACCGTTATCTTCCACCACAGTAACATCACCATTATTATCACCGCTGGCATTGAGCTGACTGATAGAATCCACCATTTCAGCTCTGGGCAGTCGTGATTCAAGCGTATCAATCAATAAGGTTCCTAAACTATCCAGTGATTCTTCCAGGCGAATTCGCAGAGTATCCATCTGACTGGTTAAAAGAACGATGTCCCTGTTGGCACTCATCTTTTCCCATTCCGCACCGTTATAAAAAAAGTATGTGCTGTCCGTGGTATCAAAAACCAGCAAACTCAAAGCAGATTCATCAGGATTGATGGCCAGACGCTCTTCGGTTGTCATTCTTGGAACCAGTAAACCACTGTTTGTAGAGTAAATTTCCAGCTTTGCATACTTATTGGGAGTTCCTTCCTTTTTCCCGATTAAAACACCTTCCTGACCGAAAGCAGTTAATACAGGTAGTAATGCAAACAATATAAAAACCAGCCGTTTCATATATCTTCTTTTTCTGTTATTCAATTATTAATAGGAATTATCAGTCTGGATCTTGCTTTAACTGGCTCACCATCCTTCAGTTTATTGATGCGTTTCAATTCATCCGCACTCACATTAAATTTGTCGGAAATAACCTGAACATCCACGTCTTTAGGTACGTAATACAGCGTTTTAACCCTTACATCAAATACCATGTCTTTTAATGCTTCGTTATGCTGTTTCACGAAAATCACTTCCTTATTCAACAGGTAATCCCTGTTTCCTAAATGGTTCATCTGTTTTAGAGCAGATGTATCCAGATTATGATTAATGGCAACCCTGAATAAACCCTCGTTGTTTTTCACGCGGTACAGGTAATCCACTTCCGGATGCTGTTCCAGATACAGATCAATAAGGTTAGTTATCAATTCTTCCTGCGGTTTACCAGTTATTTTGAACCGCACTTTTAACCCATTGTTTGGCTCAGCCCACCGCGCTTTCAGATCCACTCTTCGGTTTTCAAGACCTTTTGCAATGTCATATGTTTTTACCGTCGGGAAGTATTTACCATTGGCTTCCAGCAAAATACTTTCGTCAGATAAACCGAGCGTTTCTGTCATGAATTCATACGCCTGATAAGCGCGGTATGCGGAAATTACGAGGTTATAGGATTCATTACCTCTTAGGCCGGCATTACCCGAAATTACAAGTTTCATTGCCTTTTTAGCCTTAAGGTATTCTGCCACCATCATCAGGTTTTGTTTGGCTTCTTCAGACAAGCTGCTGCTGTTCAGATCGAAATACAGGCTTGCAAAACCAGAGGCTTCTGTTGGTGTAATTTCTTTGCCAAAATAGACAGACGCATCAGCCGTTACAATCGTTTTATCATCGTTTAATGCTACTGCATCATTCGGTAACGATACAGGCTTACCATCCGCACCCAATATCGGGTATCCTTTATTGTCAAGCAATGTATGACCATCACTGCCAATTGTGTAAGTACCTTCAGAAAGTATTATCGGATTACCGTTGGCATCATTAACAGGTTTTCCTGTTTCGTCAAGCAGAACTACATTTCCGGCATTAATATAAGCGGGATTAATAACAGCATCGAAATAATCTGAAACATCATCAGTAATAAGATTTCCATCCTCATTATATGCCACGGCACCTTCGAATGTTCTGATCGGTTTTCCATCATATCCAATTATCTTATTACCTTTCGTGTCAACTACAGTTTTTCCGTCTTCATCCAATTTATAGATTCCACTTGGTACTATTAACGGGAAACCGCTTTCATCAAGTAACGGCTCTCCGTTTCCATCAAGTAAAACGAACAGTTTGGAAGCACCAGCAACATTAGTTTCTGAACCATTATCAGAGGTATTATCCTTTACTCTATCTTTAAGCAAACTGCCTTCTGATGCAATGAGTTGCCTTTGTTCATCCGTCAGCTTTTTACCGGGAGGCAACAGACTGATTTTAAAAGAAAGAGCTTCGCCCGAAACATCTTCGTGCTTTACATTCATGGCAAGGTTGCCCATCGACATGTCCCTGTCAGAGAAAAACAACATTTGTTCCGGATTATTCCGGTTCCCAACAATGCAATAATCATCGCTATTTGAATTAATAGGCTGCAGGAGGTTTCTGGGAATCTTATCTTTTGACTTTATATCAACCCAGTAAATATCGTAACCTCCAAAACCAAGCAGACCGTTAGATGAATAAATCATAACGGTATCGTTTTGCATATATGGAAATATTTCATTTTCAGCGGTATTGATGGTTGGCCCAAGGTTTACCGGTTGTTTGAAATTGCTACCGGATCCCTCTGCATAATAAATATCATATCCACCATAACCTCCCGGATTATTCGAGACGAAATAAATCCCCTTCCCATCCGACGAAAATGTTGGTTGCATAGTATTAAACTCTTCGGAGTTAAAATTAACGGGCCCCTGATCGATCCATTCGTTGCCAACCTTTTTGGCATAATAGATCATATACCTGTCATTACCCTTTTTATATTCATTGCGGGTATAATACATTTGCGTGTTATCCTTATTAAAGGTTAAAGCACCTTCGTTTTCCAACGAAGCAATATCTTTTGAAAATAACTTTCTGTTTTCAAACTTATCGTCAAGAGATGCAATATACAGGTCGGTATTGGTTCTCTCATAATCCTGAAGGATCTGGTTATATTCAGAAGCTTCTTCCTCAAGGCGGCTCGGTTTTTTATAATTAGTATAGGAAGCGAACACAAGACTGTCGTTATAAAAAGCAGCACCAAAACGTGGCACATCTAATACAAGTTTGTTTGAACCCAACGCAACATCAACAATAGAGTCCCCACCAAGTGAAGAAGAATAATTATAAAGGTTATCAACAGACCAGGAAGCTTTTTCTTTAATCCGGTCCAGGATTACAGGATATTTAGTATCCTCAAGGTTCTTTTCAGCTTTGTCGATGAAAGCTATTGATTCATCGTAACGGCCACTGTTAAAAAGATAGGCGGCGTAATCCACAATAACTTTGGTTGGAATATCATTCATATTCCTGCTATCCAGTACTTTCTCATAACATAGCATTGCACTGTCCTGAAGATCCTCTGCATCATATATATTACCTTTTACAAGATAGTAATCAGTAATATACGACTCCGAATTTTCAAGGTTAACCTGGTCAAGTAAAGCTTTGGCTTTGTATATATTTCCTTTTTCAACATACTTCTGCGCACGCTGTACATATTTTTCCTGAGCCTGTACAGCAGTCAGTAATAAAAATATGTAAAGAAAAAAAGTAAAAGATTTCTTTCCCATGCTACTTAAGATTAAAATTCATTAAATCGTTTTTTTCTACTGTTCATATAGCGGTATTTACTGAATCCTCGGTATTCCAGCCTGAACTCAAAACTACCATATGTATAGCGTTTTAATTGCGATAACTGAATATCATAACTCATACCGATACGCAAAGTCTCCGATAATTTGACATCCATAATAATTGACTGGGATTCCAGATAACGGTGACTTGTCCCAACCCAGAATAAATCTTTGTACATCAGGTATAACCCAAGCTCTCCTATGTTACGATCACGGTATAACCATTTATACATTAAGGTCTCCTTCAGGTACCAATCCACAGCAAAACGTTGAGTAAAACCGGTCATCAGGTAGCTCCCCTGATAAAAATCCTGGGCAACAAACTTATTCTGGTTGATCATCATAAACGAACTGATACCTGCATAGAACTTGGGATTATAATATATGATACCGGTTCCGAAAGTCGGATTAAAAAAGCTGTACTGATCAATCGCCTCATATCCCATTCCTCCAAGACTGGTGGCATCAATATCGTAATAGGTAATCAACTTGTCCCTGTCGAAAAAGCTGTATTCTCCTCCTGCCTGTAATCCAAAAGCAAGGAAATCAGTTTCATTTACCCTTAAATCCACGTTGAACGTAGCAGCCAGGTTACTCAGGTTCATGTTACCAGAACTTACATTGATTCCCTGTATTCCCAATCCAAGTTTATAGTTATTCAAAGGAGTATAAGCAGTAAAACCCATTGTTTTAGGAGCACCATCCATTCCTGCCCACTGAGAGCGATACATCATCTTTCCGGAAAGTGATCCTTCAAATGCCGAATATGCAGGATTTACAAACTCAAGTGTCTTAAACACCTGAGTAAATTGCAGGGGAGTCTGTGCAAATGCACCTACCAGGCTACATAAAATTATTGATATGGTTAATAGTCGTTTCTTCATTACACTAGTAGACTCTTTTCACGTCGATAAACGACTGAATGACCCCCGGCTTTCCGTTTCGTGTAAATTTAAAGATGTAGTAATACGTTCCATCCTTAAATTCTTTCATGTCGAGATCGTTGTTGTAAGGTTTTGCGTTAAATATTTCCCTACCCATAGCATTATAAACTATGAGTTCTGTACTTTCATATCGTTCTATAGAAGGAATGATAAATCTTGTTTCCCTGTCTCCTCCGGGAGAAATAAAATTGATGAGTTTGGTTATATCGGCTACAGCGATTGTATAATACCCCATTTTATTAGTTCCAAACAGCTGTGTGGAATCTGATTCAGCAAGTCTTGGAAGTGAACCCGGAATTGCAAATTTTCCCTCTAAGGACCAGTCATCTTCATAGCCCTGTGGATTACTATTGTATACCAAACCAAACATGTTGGTTTCAAACTGCGGTTTTTCAATATAATCAAAAATAAACCCGGTAATATCCATGGTCCCTGATGAAGGATTTACATCGCCTGCAATTTTCCATGCACCGGTTTGGTTCAATGCATTAAAGTTATAAAGCGCCTGCTGAATATTAACCTTGCCGGTTAATGGAACCAAATCGTTAAAGGTTACATCAAGGTATTCAATACCTTCCATATTATTTGTAATCCTGACAGGGAAATAGGTATTAGCGAGTCCAACCGGAAAATGGTAACCCGTGCCGGAAGCTATATGTCTTCTGAGATTACCTTCAATATAGGACTGGTTAGCCATGCTGGCAAAATTTGCGACACGCACAGCATTACTGTCTTTGCTGCTTATTTCAATATAGTTATCTTCACCGGTTACGACATGTCCCGATTCCAGCGATAAGCGATTTTGAACGTTCAGATTGCTTTCCAGAAAAAGATTTGAACCTTCAGTCTTATTCAACCATAAATTGAAAAAAGCATTTTCAAAATCTCCCCCAGTATAAAAATCGGCATTACCATTAAAGTAATAATTGCCATTACCAGTAAAGAAATTATCTGATGAATAGTTATATACGGATTGATAGCCGTCATTAATATCAAAAACCAATGATCCCTGATTTTCAATCACGGCACCATTAATTCCAGTTAATGACCCATGGGTAGTAACCTGCTCCAGTGTGTCAATAAAAACCCTGACATCACCATAAATGATAATATCTGAAGATTCCTGATTAACATTGGTCTGAGAAAAAGTATTAACTGAAAGAAGTAACGTCAAAAGCATCCCAATCAATACGACCTTTCTGTACCCACTGAATATGTAAAATCTGCGCGTAAAATTTTGCATACAACAAATTTCAATTCTCAAATTTCAGTGGCCAACAAACAAACTGTAAACATTTGTTAAAAATGCTCAAGGGCAAAAATATAACTATTTTACGTATTAAATGTTATTTTTTTGTTAAAATTTTAAATTTTGTGATTTTTTTGTTAATCCTGCGTTAACGTGTTTTTGTGTTTTAGTTAATAAAACTTTCGGAAAGTATTTAATAAGTTATTGTCTTACAATTGTTTGACTTCTGTCAGGACCAACAGAAACAATATTAACCGGAACACCAACATATTTTTCAATGAACGCCAGATATTCAGAAAATTGAACAGGAAACTGCGATTCATCCGTCATTTTTGTCATATCTGTTTTCCAACCATGAAATTCCTTAAACACAGGTTTTATATCGTCGGTTAATTCATACGGGAAGTAATTAATTTCCTGGCCATTTTCTTCATAAGCTACCGCGATCTTTATGGTTTCAAATGCATCCATAACATCACTTTTCATCATGATAAGCTGTGTAACTCCATTGATCATCACACTATATTTAAGCGCAACCAGATCAAGCCAACCGCATCGTCTCGGTCTTCCTGTAGTTGATCCATACTCATGTCCTTTGTCACGCAACATCTGTCCTGCCTCGTCAAACAATTCAGTAGGAAACGGACCACTTCCAACCCGCGTACAGTAGGCTTTAAAAATGCCAAATACCTCGCCAATCTTATTGGGAGCAACACCGAGGCCCGTACATGCTCCGGCACAAACTGTATTTGAAGAAGTTACAAATGGATAGGATCCAAAGTCAATATCAAGCAGAGTTCCCTGAGCACCTTCAGCTAAAACAGATTTTTTTAACAAGATATTATCATTAATAAACTGCTCACTGTCAACAACATTACACGCACTTATCAGCTCAATACCTTGCATCCATTCAGACTCATACTTCTTCAGCTCAGAACTATAATCATATAAGTATGTTTTTAAGATTTCAATATGACGTTGTTTCAACCGGTTGTATTTCTCGTCAAAATTTATGAAGATATCACCAACCCTGAGTCCGTTCCTACTGACTTTGTCGGTATAGGTCGGACCAATACCTTTTAACGTTGATCCGATTTTATCTTTCCCTTTAGCCTTTTCATAAGCAGCATCCAACAATCGGTGTGTTGGTAAAATAAGATGAGCTTTTTTGGATATAAATAACTTAGACTTTATTTCGTGCCCATCGGCTTTGAGTTCTTCAATTTCCTTTTTGAAAATTGCAGGATCAATCACAACGCCATTTCCAATGATATTAACTTTATCTCCCTGAAATATTCCGGACGGAATAGTATGCAGAACATATTTTTTACGATCAAATTCAAGTGTATGACCGGCATTAGGTCCACCCTGAAAACGTGCAACGATATCGTATTTGGGCGTTAAAACATCAACAACCTTACCTTTACCTTCATCACCCCATTGCAAACCTAAGAGAACATCAACTTTCATTATATTATTTATTTATATTTCCAAACACCCAAATGGCAAAATAACTGATCAAACATAGTTATTTCATGAGATGCCGATTCGACTCTCAAAAATAGAATAAATCAATGAGATGATGGATAAAAGAAATGAATAATTGCTAACAATTATCAACTTTTCCCGTAACAATCCTTGCACAACCCGTAAATGTACAGTGAGTAGTGCGACACCTGAAAATCGTCAATTGATCTGCCTGTAATTTGTTTCTGAAGTTCAGGATCTTTGAGCTCTTTTATTGATCCGCAATTCGTACAAATCAGGTGATCATGGGGATCAATATTGTAAGCTTTCTCGTATTGAGCCATGTTCTTCCCAAACTGATGCTTCACCACCAGCTTACAATCCAGTAATAAATCAATTGTATTGTAAAGAGTTGCTCTGCTAACCCGGTAATTTTTGTTTTTCATGTAGATGTAGAGCGACTCAATATCAAAATGACCTTCGTGAGAATACACTTTATCTAAAATAGCATATCTCTCAGGTGTTTTACGGTGACCTTTTTTCTTTAGATATTCAGTAAAGATCTGTTTTACAGCGTCCTTTGTCTTTACTTCTTTACTATTCATTTTTAAACTGAATTAAATTAATGGACAAAAGTAACGAAATTTAAAGCAAATTGTAACCCAATTGAATGAAATTTTTAAACAAACTTGTTTTGAAACAGACTAATTCAATAAAATTAATAGTTCAATTTCTCACCTTCACTATTGGCAATGGTGACAGCGCCACAAGAATCACTCCAAACGTTTACCGTAGTTCTGAGCATATCTAATGGCCGGTCTACGGCTAAAATAAGTCCGACAGCCTCCAATGGTAACCCTAAATAAGAAAGTATGATTGTAATGGTTACAAGCCCTGCCATTGGAATCCCAGCTGCACCTACTGATGCAAGAAGTGATAACAAAACGATCATCACCTGGTTAACAATACTAAGTTCCATACCGTAAATCTGGGCAATAAATATAACTGCCACGCATTCATATAATGCTGTTCCGTCCATATTAACCGTTGCACCAAGAGGTAAGGTAAATGACGATATCTTTTGAGAAACTCCACCGTTATTTTCTACGGCTTCCATGGTAAGGGGTAATGTCGCACTTGAACTACTGGTTGAAAAAGCTGTAAGTAATGGCGTTGACATGGCTTTAAAGTGCCTGAATGGATTTACTCTTCCCACAAAATATGTAATCATTAACAGAGTAAATACGCCATGAATAAGCAACGCAATTAAAACCGTAAGAAAATAACTTCCCAACCCGGTTGCCACATCTGCAATATTCTTTTGCTCCGCGACAACGCCAGCAACAAGCCCAAGAATTCCCAGTGGTGTAAACCGGATAATAAACATGGTTATTTTCATCATAACCTCAAAAACACCATTTACAACCTTTAAAGTCGGCTCGCGGTATTCTGCTTTTATTTTTGTCAAAAAGAATCCAAAAAGCAATGCGAAGAATATTATTCCAAGCATATCACCTTTTGCAAAAGATTGAAAAATATTTTCCGGAATTATTTTTATCAGTGTTTGACCTATTGTATCATGCTGACCAAGAACAGAATCCACAGATGACTTTAATTCAATTCCGGAATCCAACCCCGGCTTTATAATATTTACAAGAAGCAACCCGGTTACAATAGCAAGCGTGCTTGTTAAAAAATAATAGCCCATAGTTTTTGCACCAACACGACCCAGGTTTGAGGAATTTCCAATACCGGCCACACCGGTAATGATAGAAGACAGTATCAATGGAATTATCACCATCTTTAATCCTCTTAAAAACACATCTCCCATCCAGGAAATGTAGGAAACCTGTTCCGGCAGAAATATACCGAAAAGAACAGCAAGGACAAGAGCTATTAATATTTGCCAGTGTAAAGCAAGTTTCTTCATTTTTCTTATTTGATCTCAAAAATAATAACTTTATACCGTAATCCCTTATTTAACTTGAATGACTGAAATAGATCATTTAATTTTGTGGAATTATATTGTATGTTTGAGCAAAATTCTTGAATTATGAGCCAGGTATTAGAACGATTTCTTACGTATGTAAAATTAGACACACAGTCTGATTATGAAACTAAATTAACGCCAAGTACACCGGGGCAAATGATTTTTGCCGAGAAACTGGTAAAAGAGTTAAAATCCATTGGACTTGAAGAAGTATCGCTGGATGACAATGGTTATGTTATGGCCACCCTGCCTTCAAACATAAAAGAAGACATACCTGTTATTGGCTTTGTTGCACATATGGACACTAGTCCGGACATGACGGGCAAAAAGGTTTCACCGTGCATTGTTTCAAATTACGATGGAAAGGAAATTATATTAAATGCTGAAGAGAACATTATTCTTACTCCGGAAGATTTCCCGGAAATTCTGCAATACATTGGAGAAGATATTGTTGTAACCAATGGAAAAACCTTACTTGGAGCTGATGACAAAGCAGGCTTGGCAGAAATTGTAACGGCAATGGAATTTTTAATTCAGCATCCAGAAATAAAACACGGTAAAATCCGTATAGGGTTCACCCCTGATGAGGAAATAGGTGCGGGTGCCGACCATTTTGATGTGAAAAAATTCGGCGCTGAGTGGGCTTACACGATGGATGGCGGCGAAATCGGAGAACTTGAATTTGAAAACTTTAATGCTGCATTTGCAAAAATTTATTTTAAAGGCCGCAATGTACATCCAGGCTATGCCAAACATAAAATGCGAAATTCAATTCGCATTGCAAACCAGTTTATTACCTTAATGCCAAGGTTTCAGACTCCGGAACATACAGAAGACTATGAAGGCTTTTTTCACCTGATGTCGATGGAAGGTGATGTAGAAAAGACAACGCTGCAATACATAGTCCGCGATCACAGCCGCCCGCGTTTCGAAGAGCGTAAAAAAGAGATGATCCACATGACCAATAAAATAAACAATGAGTTTGGCGAAGGAACCTGCACCATTGAAATGAAGGACCAGTATTACAATATGCGGGAAATGATTGAACCGGTAATGCACATAGTTGATATCGCCGAACAAGCCATGAAAAATTGTGGCATTACACCAAATATTAAACCTATTCGTGGAGGAACCGATGGTGCCCGCCTCTCTTACATGGGACTTCCCTGTCCTAATATTTTTGCCGGAGGACACAATTTTCACGGAAGATTTGAATATGTTCCTGTTGGTTCTATGGAAAAAGCCGTTAATGTGATCGTTGAAATTATTGATATCGTAGCTAAAAAGTCATATTAAATGAAAACAACCCCTTTCACCCAAAAACATATTAACCTGGGTGCTAAAATGCATGAGTTTGCAGGATATAATATGCCGATCGAATATTCAGGAATTAACGATGAACACGTAAACGTAAGAACAGGAGTTGGGGTTTTTGATGTGAGTCATATGGGTGAATTTTGGGTAAAGGGTCCAAAAGCGCTGGACTTTTTACAGCATGTCACATCCAATGACGTATCAAAACTAACACCGGGTAAAGCCCAATACAGCTGTTTACCCAACGGGAAAGGCGGAATTATTGACGATCTTCTTGTTTATTACTACGAACCGGAAAAATATTTGCTGGTAGTTAATGCAGCCAATATTCAGAAAGACTGGAACTGGTGCGTGAAAAATAATTCGTTTGGAGCCGAACTGGAAAACACGTCCGATAAAATTGCTCAGTTAGCCATACAGGGCCCCAAAGCCATTGAAGTCTTGCAGAAACTAACACCTGTTAATCTCTCCGAAATTCCGTATTACAGTTTTACAACCGGAGAATTTGCAGGTATTTCAGATGTAATTATTTCCAATACAGGTTATACCGGTGCCGGTGGATTTGAGCTCTATTTTTACAATGAAGATGGCGGTAAATTATGGGATGCCATTTTTGAAGCCGGCAAAGAATTCGGCATTAAACCTATCGGATTGGGAGCCCGCGACACCCTGCGCCTTGAAATGGGATTCTGCCTCTACGGAAACGACATTGACGACACAACTTCTCCGATAGAAGCTGGCTTAGGGTGGATCACAAAATTCACTGATAACAAGGATTTTATTGACAAAAAACTTCTTCTTGAACAAAAAGAAAACGGGGCATCAAGAAGATTGCGTGGATTTATCCTTGAAGACCGGGGTATTCCACGACACGGATATCCCATCGAAAATGCTGACGGTGAAGTTATCGGAGAAGTCACCTCCGGCACCATGTCTCCCATGATGAAACAAGGCATCGGTATGGGATATGTATCTACATCCTACAGCAAATTTGATTCGGAGATTTTTATCCGGGTCAGAAATAAAGCATTAAAAGCAAGGATTGTAAAGTTGCCTATTTATAAAGCATAACTTATCGAGGGTTTCACTACAAGTGAAGCCCTCGATAGTTTTGGAGAACTTGTTTACAATATCTGAATGCATCTTTCGTTCTGATTACTGGGAAATTAGTAATTTCGCGCCAATCGTAAACCCAATGTAATTAATATGAGAACCGCAGTTTTAAGTATATTCTTCCTATTTACATCCGTTATTATATTTGCTCAGGAGTCCGTTTCTGAAACCGACATTCAAAACTGGTTTGAAAGAGGAAAGGAGTTTTTCGATGAACACCAGTATGCTGCAGCAAAAGATAACTTTACCTTGTTTCTGAACAACGCTCCGGAATCAGAAGGAAAACGCATAGAAGCAGACTTTTACCGCATCGTATCTTCTTTACGACTGGAGGATAAAACAGCGGAGACAGAATTATCCCGTTTTATTAATGATCATCCGGACAGTTATTTTGGGAATCAGGCTCTTTTTATCCTGGCCAATTATAAATACGATCAGAAAAACTACAAATATGCCGGGGTCTTATACGGAAAGGTTAAAACAAACCAGCTCAGCGAAAACCAACTGAAGGAATACCAGTTCAAAAAAGGATATTGTCTTTTTAAACAAGGAAAATTTAAAGAAGCAGAAAACCTTTTTTATGAGGTAAAAGAAGAAAAAAACCTGTACAGGGAAGCAGCTATATATTATTATGCACATATTCAGTACGAAGAAGGAAACTACACTACAGCACTGGATAATTTTCTTATGCTGGAAAATTCGCCGCAATATTCAGATGTGATTCCATATTACCTGGTTCAACTTTACCATTTAAACAAAGAATATGATAAAGTAATTAAATACGGTTCGAACCTGATTATGGGTACCGTAAATAACAGAACCGGTGAGATTGCAAGAATAGTGGGTGATGCCTATTATGCCCGTCAGGAATATGAAAAATCCATCGCATTTCTGGAACGGTATCTTGAAGAAACACCCTCTATTTCCAGACCGGACATTTATCACCTTGGCGTAGCATATTACAATACTAAACAATACCAGAAAGCAGCAGAAACATTCTCCCAGATTGCAACCGTTGAAGATGAACTGACTCAAAGCGCGTATGGATATCTTGGAGACTGCTACCTGAAACTGGATGATAAAAATGCTGCACGTATGGCATTTGAAGCTGCGTCCCGTATGTCGTTCGATAAATCCTTACAGGAAGAAGCACTTTATAACTATTCTAAACTTACGTATGAAACAGCATTCTCCCCTTTTAATGAGACTATAACCGCTTTTGAAAGGTTCCTGGAAGAATTTCCGGACTCAAAATACAGGGATGAGGTGTACAATATGCTTTCAAATGTGTTTATGACAACACAAAACTACGAAAGAGCATACCAGTCCATAATGAAGATACGCACACGAAATCCGAAGGTATTAAAGGCTTTACAACGCGTTTCTTATTACCGGGCAATAGAATTGTTTACGGACAACAGATATAGCGATGCAATCCCGTATTTTAATACGGCTATTGATAATTCCCAGTTCGATCAGGACATTAAGGCTTTGTCGTATTACTGGCGTGGAGAAACCTACTACAGACTCGGGGATTACGATAAAGCACTGAGCGATTATAATAAGTTTATTATTCTGCCCGGTGCTTACAGCAAAGATGTATTTGATATGGCGCATTATAACATGGGTTATGCCTTTTTTAAAAAGAAAAACTACAGCGCCGCCATCAACTGGTTCCGGAAGTTTTTATCACTGGCTAAAACCAAAGATCCAAATCTGATAACCGATGCAAACAACCGCGTAGGTGATTGCTATTATTTGAAACGCGATTTCCGCGATGCAATAACATATTTTCAGGCTGCCTATCAGAACGGTGGAAGCAATGCAGACTATGGCTTATTTAAAAAAGCCTACAGTGAGGGGTTACAGAAAAACTACAATAAAAAGATCACCGATCTTAAAAGTCTGATATCAGGTTTTCCAACATCTCGGTTTATTGATGATGCATGGTTCGAAATGGCCAAAACCTGGGTTGTATTAAATGATCCTCAGAATGCCATCGGATCATACAATGCGCTCATTCAAAAATACCCGAACAGCAGTTTTGCCAGCCAGGCTATGGTGAATATGGCACTTGTTTACTATAACATTCAGGATGTTAATAAAGCATCCTCCATCTATAAAGATGTGGTTCAGAAATATCCGGGAACCGAAGAAGCAAGAACGGCTCTCGCCGCTTTAAAGAATATTTCGGTTGAGAAAAACGAGGTGGATAAATACATTGACTACACCAAAGAAGTTGGAGGCTTTGCTACACTCAAAAATAACGAAGAAGACTCGCTTACATTTGCAGCAGCAGAAAAGCTTTATATGTCTGGCAATATAAGTGATTCAAAACGATACTTTGAAAATTATCTTGCGAAATTTCCTAATGGTGCTTATCAATTGACTGCACACTATTATAAAGCAGATTGTAATCTGAGATTAGGCGACAAAGACGCTGCAATTTCTGATCTTAAGTTGGTGGTTTCACAACCTAGAAATTCATTTACAGAGCAGGCCTTGACCGCCTTGTCGACCTTGCTGTTTGAGAAAAGTAATTATCAGGAAGCCCTGGAATATTATTCCGATCTGGAACAGCAGGCTCAAATGAAAGAAAATATTAAGGCTGCGAAAGTTGGAATTATGCGGTGTCAGTATAATCTTAACAATGCAGGAGCCACAATAGTTGCGGCAGATAACCTGTTAAAAGAACCGGTACTTGAGCCGGAACTGAAACGCGAAGCAATTTACAAGAAAGCAAAGTCTTTTATTAAGCTCGACAACAAAGAAGCAGCTTTGTCCGCATTCAGGATACTGGCACAGGATACCCGCTCAAAAGAAGGTGCTGAGGCTAAATATGAAATCGCAAGAATGCTTTATGAACAGGGAGATGTAAAAGGGGCAGAAAAAGACATTTTCGAATTTATTAATACAAATACACCTCATCAGTATTGGTTAGCAAAAGCTTTTATCCTGCTTTCTGATATCTATATAAACAGGGACGACATTTTCCAGGCCAAACAGTATCTGCTGAGCGTAAAAGAAAATTATCAGAATAACAGTGATGATATTAAACCAATGGTTGAAACAAAATTACGGGAAATAGATGCCATTGAAAAACGCAAGGAAATGGAAAAACGGGATACACTGAAAACTTATTTCCAAAAGGTTGATTCCATAAAAAAATCTATGTCTGATTCCATTCAATAACTTAAAACTGATTGAAAAGATAACAAAATGAAAAAGAATATAATAATTGCCATAATTATATCAGCAACAGGACTATCGGCCTCGGCTCAAACCGATACAACGATTAATAAAAACGTAGTAGTGGTAAGAGAATATAATCCAACCATTTCGGATGCCAACAAGATTAATCTCATCCCGGAAATTCAGAAACCGGAGATAAAAACACCAACGTTTTCATACAGCTTTTTTACGCATCCTCTGGAAACAAGCTTTGAAATTATTCCATTAACACCGGCTACTCTTTCATCTGAGCCAAGGCGGGATTACGATCAGAACTACATTAGTCTGGGAGGTGGAAATTACAGCTCTTTATTCGGCGAACTATTTTATAACGCTTTTCATTCAGACAAACACAGTCTGTCGTTTTTTGCCAATAATCGGTCCTCGTTCGGGAAAGTAAAAATGGAAGATGGCAGTAAAAACGATGCTACGTTTGTAAGGAACAATTTATTGTTAGCCTACAAACATCAGTTTTGGGGAACCTATCTGACTGCCAACCTGGGATTCAGTAATCATAATTACCGGTATTTCGGTTACCAAACAATTAATACTGATACTTCGATGACCTATTATGCTCTGAATGACACAATAGCCATTAACAATAAAGATATTAATGAAACCCAAAAGCCAGGTTATGCTTCTTTTAAAGCGAATTTTGTATTTGCCACCAATCCGTCAATTTATGATGAAACGGCATATAAAGCCGAACTTTATTACGATCACTTCTTCACCCGCATGGATTTTAAGGAAGATCTGATAGGGCTAAAAGGCTTCTTTGAAAAACCTGTTGGAGACAATCTTGTTGGCGGAGCACTGGATGTGCAATATGGCATGTATAATGTCCCCGATACAGCTCTTTACAAAGATTTTAATAATTTTACCTATATTGATTTCAGTCCGTATTTTAAGTTGAACCGGAATACATGGAACCTGAAACTTGGGTTAAATGCATTTTTCAACATTCAGAAAGACAAAACAGACTATCTTGTTACTCCGGACATTGATTTTAATTTTAATCTGATCGAAAAACTATTTACAGCACACTTAATGGCTGGAGGAAATTACAGATTAAACGACTACAGGAACAGCATTCAGATCAACCCTTATATGACCCCTGAGCTGAATGTGATGCCGACACAAATACCTCTTTCCTTAGAAGCAGGATTGACCGGACAGTTAACACCAAAAATTGTATTTAACGGTAGCGTTAACTTCTCAATCGTAAAAAATAATCCGTTTTATATTAACGAATTCTATATCACAGACACATCACAGGTTAGCTCAGTTGCATATTCCAACCAGTTTACCGCAGTATACGACGACATGAACGTTTTAACCGTGAAAGCAGCCATTGATTATGCAGGAAACGACAGATACAGCTTCGGTGCAAGCGGAGCCTATTACAACTATGCCCTGGATAATCTTGAATATGCGTGGCATTTGCCGGATTATGAAATAAAGGTCTACGGAAGTTTTGTGCCCTACAGAAATGTTACTGTCAATGTTGACTTTACAACCATCTCAAAAAGGGAAGCGCTTACACAGGATGCGATCGGTTCAGGAGTAACACAAAGAACTCAGTTAAAAGCAGTATATGATTTGTCTTTATCAGGAGAATACCAATATAACAACAGATTATCGGCATCGTTGAACCTGAATAATATCCTGTCGTCCAACTATTATTACTGGAATGGTTATCCATCCTTTGGATTTAATGTACTGGCAAGCGTAAAATACCGGTTTTAATGGTAGATGTCCTAATCAAGGTATATTTTAATGCCGAAAGTTTTTAAAATGAATTTATATCGGTCAGGAAAATCAGAATCAACTTCATCCTTCCATCTGTTAACCAGATAACTTTTGTTTCCGGAAAGAATCTGATTTTTGGTTTCATTTGTACTATGAATAATTCCACTCGACGGAATATTTAATATTTCAAGCATTCGTACATTGTATTCCATTCCTATTTTTGAACATATATTACGAATTGCATTTTCAGGATCGGTAACTACATCCTCATAAAAAACAGGAAACACATTTGAGCTTAACTTATTTTCCTGATAATTTATAATAAAGACCAAATTTTCAAGACACCAACTCACTATAAATTTTTCCAAATCATTATTGCTGGCGTTGACTTCCTGAATTAAACTTTTTGCTTTAGAAGTCAAGAGCACTTTTATTTTTTCCGAATTCGAATAGTTATCAATGTATGTTGACCAGCCTTTTCTTATACGCGAAAGAGAGTGTGAAACAGGATGTCTAAGCAGGTATAATCCATAATCATTTTTAAATTGATCCATAATATCATCATAATAATAAGTTAACTTATGGATTTTAAAAACTGTCCTGTTAGTTTTTAATGAGTGATTTTTTGTAAGTATATCACTCCAATAAAAGCTGTTCCATGTTCTACCCTCCGATAAAACTTTCAGGTAATCAATAATTTTGTCAAAGTCATCTTTATTAACATCAATATATCTCTCCGAAAAAAATTCTGAATTAAAATACTTATGTAATACCTTCTGATTATCAGAACTTAACGAAAATGGCTCACTTACTGTTTTGGAATGAGAATCTGTATTTAGTATCTCAGTTATTAAAGTTGAGCCCGCCCGCGGCAATGTAAAAATAAATATATCGGGTTGTTGCTTTTTATGATCATGGAAACCAGCAAGAAGGCCTTTTGCAATATTTTTAACTCTCATTTTCTGTTATTTGAAAGGAAAACATGCAGGCAACTTTTTCGGGTTCCTCATTATCTTCTCTTTTAATTTTTTCTTCCAGTTTTTTAATATCAATATATGGAAGTACCGAAAGCGTTAATTCATAAGCCCTTTCATAAAGAAGACTTCCGTCCTTATCTTTTTCAGGGATTATTCCTGTTCGGTCATCAAGTTTGTGTGCCAGAAAAACGAGCAAGCAGGTGACAACAGCCAATTTAGCAAATCCAAATACTGCTCCGGCCAAACGATTGATAAAGCCCAAAGAAACTGCCTTTAACAAGTTATCCAGCATTTTACCCAAAAGGTTTACCAGAATAACGATAATGATAAATGTGAGAAAAAAAGACACATAAGGCAGATAATCGCCGGTCACTTCGAATTTGTCCCTCAAAAATACGGTTGTAATATATGAGAATTTATAAGCGCCCCAAATTCCAAGGATCAAAGCAGCTAACGTGGCAAGTTCAATTGCAAAACCTTTCCTAAATCCTCTAAAAACGCCATAGACAAGTGGAAGTAAAATAATAATGTCGAGATAATTCATACTTATTGTTTAGCATTGATTACCAAAAGTTTTGTAATTGCAGATTGCTCTCCATTCTTTGTTGAACAGAAAATTAAATAAACCCCGGTTCCGACATATTCTCCAAACATATTCTTCCTGTCCCAGGAAACAGAACCTCCATTTGAAACGGTTTCAAATACTAAATTTCCAGAGATATCGGTTATTTTTACAATTGTTTCTTCCACCAAACCGGAAACTGTAACAACACCAGTAAAGTTTTCTCTCACCGGATTTGGAAAAGCTTTAACATTTGAAAAATCACTGTTGCCTTCTGTTGCATCTCCACCAAATGATACCAGTCCGGCACCGGTTCCAGCATATACTTCGCCATTGTCCGGATCAATAATGATTGAACGAATAGAGTTTGAAGGGAGAGGGCTATTAGCCGTTGTAAAGTGATGAATCGTCGTTAAACCATCAGGAGAAACCAAAAAAAGTCCGGATGATGCTGTGCCTAACCATTTACGATTTCCACCGTCTACAGCTATTGCCTTTACAACTTCGCTATCCAAAAGATAATCCGCAGCATTATCTTCATCATTTTCTCTTGGTAACTTAATACGGGATGGAAGGAAGGTTTCACTTTCAAAAACATCTCCAGGAGAAGAATAAACGCCTAATCCATTGTTGGTTCCAAACCATATTGAACCATCTTTATCTTCTGCTATGCATGCTACTACAACAGCAAATTCCTTTCCTTCAATATCGTTATTTACACTAAGCATACGGTACTCGTCATCTGCACTATTATCCAAAGTTCCATTTTCATTAAACACAAAAATACCTCCATCAGCACGTGGAACAACCATCCATTTATTATTGTCCTGCGTTACTATCATTTCACCCAGCGAGCCTTTAACGTCTGAACCAGCTCCATCAATAGGACTATAATTAAAAGAATACCATGAATCATCCTGTTGTAATACATGTACAGGTAAACTCACGGCACTGTTTGTTAACCATAGGTTTCCATTATCATCAAAAGCCAGTCCATAAACCCTGTAAAATATTGATCCCGGAATTCTGTTTATAATAGGACTATTGGTGTCATCATAATGATTAACTAATGCAAGGTCATTAAACTCATATAACCCATAATTATAAGACGCAACAAAAAAACGAGATGCATTAAAAGGATCTGATTTGATATTCACAAAATCGATTGCTGAACCCAGTTCAGGAATCGTGTTCTTATTTAATATAAACCACCCTTTATCTGACCTAACGGACGCCTCAGCGGGATAAGAATTATTATTCCATGATCCATCCAGGCCACCATGCACCGTTCTTAATATTCCGTCTCTTATATCCATATTCCAAATGGTATTTGAGGCCGGGCCGTCTGGTTTAAGGACTTCACTAAACCCTTCTTTCCTGTATTTTACAAGGCTCAAGCTACCATCTGAAACAAAATACGTATTTTCATCGAATTTTAGAGCATCGTAAGTTGATAATACGTTCTGTCCATCATATCTCATTTCATCGAAATTATAGGATGCGATAAAATCAGTGAGTTTTAGTTCCTGATCAAAAATAGAAATTCGGTATGATGCGATAACCAAAAGCGTGCTATCAGAAATACTAACATTTCTAAAATTTGTTCCTCCACTCAAAATTGTCTTTAAAGAACCGTTTTCAACTGCATATACGGTATATCCCGAAGTCTTACCATCTGCCCTGATAGCAACTAGCTTATCTGAGTAATTTACAATATCGGCGTATCTTTTATTATATTCAGGAAACTGTGTTTCCATTTCCCATTTTCCAAAGTCGAGTATATTAGGATTATCCAGGTTACATTTATAAATCCCGTTATCTGTTGCAACAAAAATATTTCCATCCTTAATTGCAACACCATTTACAGGGTTTTGAGATGAACCGTCACTTAAAATATATGTCTCCAAAACTTCTTTATTCTCAAGATCAAGAACAACAACACCAACATCTGAAGAAATATAGGCTCTATCATCTTTAAATGTTACGTTGTTTATATTCTTACTTCCGTTAATGCTGGCCAGCTTAATGTCCTGAACATTACTGATTTTATTACCCTTCAATAAGTCAATATTTCCATTTTCATATCCAATGAACAGTATATCTAACCCATCATAATATTTTATTTTTGCAATGGTTACATCATTCAGACCATTTATTTTAGAGTACGTAGTTATAGCATTGTCATTCAATCCATAGGAAAATAAAAAGCCTGAACCTACCGCGTATATTTTATCCTTTGCCCTTGTTACAGAGGTACCTTCATCATACGAAAAATGTGTGGTCCATGTCCCGGTTGGAATCTGAGCCCAACTAATAGTGCTGAACAAAATAAGGAGAACAAATATTTTAATACGGTTCATGAATTATTGTGATTTACTTAAATAACTAACCAATTTATTTACAGCCTTAGCCCTATGGCTTATAGTATTCTTTTCGGATAGATCCATTTCTGCAAACGTTTTGGTCCTTCCTTCTGGAAGAAAAACAGGATCATACCCAAAACCTTCAACGCCATGCCTCTCGCTGGTAATATATCCCTTAACAACGCCTTCAAAAAGCTGCTCCCTGTTATGCATAATCAAAGCAACAACTGTTCTGAACTGAGCGTGTCTGTTTTCTTTTCCACTTAACTCCTTCAGAAGCCTCTCAATGTTATCGTCGGCACTTTTTTGCGGACCAGCATACCTGGCAGAATAAACCCCGGGAGCATTGTCCAATGCATCTACTTCCAAACCGGTGTCATCTGCAAAACAATCCATCTTGTACCTTTCTGCAACATAACGGGCTTTTATTAAGGCATTCCCTTCTAAAGTATCTGCAGTTTCCGGAATATCTTCAAAACAACCTATTTCGTTTAATCCAACCACGTCGAAGTTATCGCTTAACAGTGCCTGTACCTCTGTTAGTTTATGTTGATTGTTAGTTGCAAAAACAATTTTGTGCATAATAAAATTAAAACGTTATTTAACTGTGTTTTATTTTAGAACAGCAGGGGTATCTGTTTGTGCGCTCTGTTATAATCTTCCGGAATACCTATATCTATAAAATAAGTATCACTAATAATGTAGCCAAACGTATGAATATCTTTATATTCAGCCAGATAATCTGTTTCAAAGGAAAACTTTCCCGTCAATCCACAACCATCGAAAATATCGCTTCTTAAAATATAAATGCCACCATTGATCAGGCCTTCCTTCACCATTTTCTTTTCATTAAAGCCTACAACTTTATCGCCAGCCACAATTACCTCTCCATACCGGTCGAAATTATTCATTGGCTTCAGGGCAAAACAAAGATCATATTTTTGGCTTAAAAAATGAGATTCAAGCGTGCCTAGATCCACATCAAAAAAAGTATCCCCATTTATTAAAAAAACCTCTTTGGATATAACATGATTCAATGCATTTAAAATGCCCCCTCCGGTGCCAAGAGGTTCCTCTTCCACAGCATAGACCAGTTTCATTCCTAAAAATGAATCTCCGAATTGTTCATTAATAACTTCATATTTATACCCTACAGAAAGAATTATTCTTTGAATATCAAATCGGTTCAAATACCGGAAAATATACTCCAAAAATGGTTTTCCTGCCACTTTCGCCATGGGCTTGGGAATATCTGATATCACGTCCTTTAGCCGGGTTCCCAAACCCCCTGCCAATATTATAGCTTCCTTTGTCATCATATCAAATCGTCCAGGACACCATTCCGTTTTTAGTAAACTGATACCTTTTTGCCTGTCCGCCAAACTTGCCCAATGCTTCAATTACAGCATGCCGGGTATTACCGGGACAGTAAAAAAACATAAAACCTCCACCTCCTGCACCGGATATTTTACCTCCGGTTGCACCGGCTTTCATGGCCGTTGCATAGATATCATCTATGAGTGGATTTGAAATACCCAATGCCATTTGCTTTTTAAACTGCCAGCTTTTGTCTAATAGCATCCCTATCTTGTCAAGGCTTCCCTTCAATAAGGTTTCCTTCATTTCAATAGCAACGTGCTTTAGTGCATGCATCGCTTCGATGGAACGCACATTATTGCTGTTTACGTTTTGTTGCTGTGCTTCAATTATTTTAGACGACAAACGGCTGGTTTCGGTATAATATAACACAATGTTATACGCCAGTTCATTCAAGATTTTTGTTTTGATTCTTAATGGGTTCACTATCACTTTTCCGTCAGAACCGAATTCCATAAAGTTTATGCCGCCAAATGTGGCTGCATACTGATCCTGTTTGCCTCCCGCCATCAACAGGTCCACACGTTCAATATCATATGCTAACTTTGCCACATCATATTCTCCAAGAGGTAACGCGAGCCATTCAGAAAATGCGCCGACTATTGCAGTGACCAATGTGGAGGAAGTTCCTAAACCCGATCCCGGAGGAGCATCCACAAATGTTGACAAAGTGAAGGAAAGTGATTCGTTTGTAAAATCTTTTACAATCCGGTTGTAGATTCCTTTTAAAAGATCCAGTTCCCCGTTTAGTTTTAATGCCTTTTCTGCATTAAACCCGAGCCTTACACCTCTGTCAATGGCATCAAATACGATCTTGCCATCGCTTCTCGGTTCAATAGTGGCATAGGCGTACATCGAAATGGTTCCATTCAGAATAGCACCGCCGTACAACTCGGAATAAGGTGATACATCGGTTCCTCCTCCCGCAAGACCAATTCTTAAAGGGGCTTTGCTTCGTATAATCATAGTTCTACTTTTTCACAAAGTTCATATATCGTTCTCGTCATTCGGCTCCACAAATATTTTTGCTTTTCCTTTTTCGCGTTGATCACAAACATTTCTTCCCGTTTGTTTTCATAGAAATCCACAAGTGCTTCCGCAATAGCTTTGCCATCGGGTTGTGTAACGTAACCTACTTTTTTATCCGGGATAATTTCCTTTAATCCTCCAACATCTGTCACCAGCATCGGTTTTTCAAAGTGATATCCAATTTGCGTCACACCACTTTGCGTGGCACTTTTATACGGCTGAACCACCATGTCAGCAGAACAGAAATATTGTCCTACTTCTGAATCGGGAATAAAATCCGTTTTCAACACAATTTGGTCAGACAGTTTCAGATCAGCAATCTGTTGTTTGTATTTATCACCGTCTTCGTAAAATTCTCCGGCTACAATAAGCTTAACTGGCATTTTCCTGACCCGTTCATATGACATGGCTTCAATTATCAGATCCAGACCTTTATACGCCCGGATAAACCCAAAAAATAAAAGGTAGTTATACGTCGGATCAAGACCTATTTGCCTGATGGCTTCTTTTTTTTCAATCAAATTCCCGAAATTATCGAATAGTGGATGAGGACAGAATGCACGTGGTTTAACTGTATCAAATTGCCCCAGATCATTCATTACCGAATCGGACATGGCCACAAAACCATCAACAGGCTTTACAAAGTATTTGCTGAACAATGTGTCTCCCGGCCTCTTTTCATGTGGAATAATATTATCGAGAATGGAAATAACTTTTGTGGTCTTATTTTTCTTTACGATTCTGGCTATGGTGCCAAAACAGGGAGCCATAAAAGGCAACCAGTATTTAACTAAAAAAATATCCGGTTTCTGTCGTTTAATTTCCCTTCCTATTTTAAGCCAGTTAAACGGATTTATAGAATTAACCTTAATCCGAATATCAAGATCTTCGGGTGCTTCCCAGTCAGCATATTGCGTTTTTCCGGGAAACAAAAACCCGGGATACTGAAGTTTAAAAGTGTATACAATAACCTCATTCCCTTCTCTGATAAACTCTTTGGCTAATCTTTCGTTATAGGCGGCAAGTCCTCCCCTGAAAGGATGAGCAGTACCCAGAATAACTATTTTCTTCCCTTTTTTCTCCAATTTGAAATTGATTTTTACAAATGTAGAAAAAGATGGGAACAATCCATTACAGAGAGAACACGACTTACAGCGTAGAGATCATGAAAAAGGCATCCCTCGCTCGGGATGCCTTTACTGTCATGAATAAACCCGGGTTTGCCTCAGTCCCGGATTACTATTGGCACTGAAATGATGCGTTGATTAATGTAAAGAACCATCAGGTAATGACCTGAGGATAGGTGGTCAACAGCAATCCGATTACCCGGACTTATTTCTTTTGAACCGGAAACAACTTTCCCGGTCATATCAACAAGATATATAATTGCATTTTTAAGGTTTGAATTATCCCAGTTAACCGTAATAAAATCCACCGCAGGATTTGGATAAACCCTCAATTTCACAGACGATAAATCATCTGTACCGACTGTAGAGGAAACTGAAATAAAAATCGTATCGGAGTTCACACATCCGTTCAAATCCTCAACCTTTAGCACTAAAGAATGATCGCCAACTCCGAATGTTTCACCCGAAACAAGGTAAGACTGATCACCGGAAACATTGTTCCAGAGATAGCTTACAAATCCTGTTCCCGCATCCAGAACCTCTGTTTCATCATCCACCAGATTCAATGAATCCGCTAAATTGATCACCGGTAAAGAATGCACCATAACAGTCTGATCAGCGGTATAATTCATAGTAATTTTTTCTGTTGTATCTTTCACCTGAACAGAAACAGTATAAACCCCGTCATTCAGATAAAGATGCTTAACCACTATTCCTGTATCAGTTTCTCCGTCACCAAAATTGAGAAGCAAAGAATCAGCATCGACAGCCAAAACACGAACAGTAAGCGAATCACCCATGCACATATCCGTATTTTCAAACTGAAGTTCGGCAAACGGATAACTGAGTTTTGTAACCGTATCAGTAACCGTGGTGCTCCAATAACCCCTTGAATCCCTGAACTGCATATGTATTATATATTCTCCTTTGGCATAATGCCTCAGGTCAAGAGAGTCTATGAACATCAAATCAGCTTCCACATTTTCAATTTCGCCGGTATGAACAGCCGTATCGGTAAGCCAGTATCGGTAAGCCACAATACCATTTTCGGAAACTGAACTGACGGATTGCGTTACGAAAAACCTGCTTACAACGGAACTGTAAACTCCGCCTGCATCTTTAAACCTGAAGTGAACAGTATGTAATCCTATAAAGAAGTCTGATACATCAATCTTATCCATAAACCTAAGATTGCTTTGACCCAAAGGAACAACATACTTCGCGTCTACCTGATTATCAAACCAGTATTCCAGTTCGCTTATCTTATTATCCGCAGTATTCAACAAACTGTCCCGTTTTATAAAGAAGCGGCTCACCGCAGAACTCCACATTCCCTGGGTATCCTTTGCCCTGATGTGTATGATATGCAGGCCATTATACAAATCCTTCACGTCAATATTTTCTTCAAACTGAAAAGATGCTGTATTTTCAATATCCACATATGTTTGTTGATCCTCAGAACTGTCGAACCAATATTCCATTGCATCAATCTTAACCGGGGTTAAACCCGAAGAGCTTTTTTGCTTAATAAAAAACCGGCTGGCAACCGAACTCCAGCTATGGTTTCTGTCCAAAAACCTAAAATGAACAGTATGTAGACCGTCGTATAAAGCAGAAACATCAATATTTTCATCCAACGAAAATTCTATTGTCCCTGTAATGTCTTCATTTTTTCGGTTTGCATAATCCCCATCGAACCAATACTCATACCCGCTTATTTCACTGGTTTCAACACTATTATTTGAACTGTGTTTGATAAAGAACCTTGATGTCGGACTGCTCCAGATTCCTTTTTCATCCACAATGCGTATAGAAATAGTATGCAATCCATCGTAAAGGCTGCTTACATCAATATCAGCATTAATGCTAATATCGGCTACAGAAGAAAATGTTACCGGATATACATTGGTCCTGTTACTGTCGAACCAGTATTCTCCTTTTACTAAATTAACCTGTGCAGCAAGAATGCCGGTAATGCTCCATAATATTGCTATCAGAAAATTTTTCATGAAGTACAACATTAATTCTCCTGTGCCCCGACAGAAACAGAAACCGGTAGTAAACCATTAGTGGTTTCATCGTTAACTTCAACACTGCGGATATGAGGTGTAACCGGAAGACCTCCATCTTTAAAAGGAACAGTATGGCCATAAATACCAATATCTGCACCATTCATTCCGGCTGCTGCTGCAGGACTTCCCGCCTTTAAATGAAAATTGTGCAGGTACGAAAAATCCTGAAAGTTTCCATCTATATTTTCAAATACAGTAGAAAGATCAACCCCGGTTATATTGTATGAACCGGTATTGGTTCCATCCGGGAAAGTAATGTTTCCAGCAAAAATATTGTTAAGAAAATTGTTATTGATACTTCCATATACATCTGCCCGCCAGTTAACGTAGGAATAGTAATTTATCACAGAGTTTTTAACCTGACAATTTTCACAATAACTTAGCAAAAATGAATATCCACTTCCGGAATTTCTGGCTCCATATGTGAAAATATTGTGATTCATGTAACTGTTTCGGAAATGACCAAGTGTTCCCTTCAGAATTGTCTTTTCTATAATTACATTACTTCCCATTCCTGCGTCAATGCTGCCATCGATGATACACTCACTCACTTTGTCGTTTAACAATACTTCAACAGTGTTATTGTATTTCAATGTAAGTGATCCGGATATTCTGCATCGGAATATGGTAACATCAGTTACATCCTGACCACTGGTACCAAATGTAACATTACTCATAAAATGCATTCCGGTTAAGTACGTATTATCACAATTACCGGAAAAATTTACCGGATTATTAATTCTTGTAAAATAGGTAGCAGCCGTAGAATCCGGGTGGTAACCAACACCAATCCATACCAGTGGCTTATCTACAGAAGGAAAATTAAAAGAACCACCGGGCAGATAAATGGTATCGCCGGCACTGGTATTATCGTAAGCTTCCTGAAGCGTATTATAGACTGATGCGGATCCGTTCTGCACAACAAAATTATATTGTGCCTGTAATGCGAAAAAACTTACTGAACACAGTAAGACTAATAATAACATTTTTTTATTCATGACAGTGGGATTAAACTTTGCAATCAAAGTTACCGGACCGCCATATTATTGGTGTTTCAAAAGATAAAAAGATAGCTTCAAAACGTATAAATTATACGTTTGCCAATTCTTTTTTATAGTCCGAAAGTTTTACCTGATAAATTTCAGCAAAGGTTCTCGACAAGGTCAGCACTGAGCCAAAACCTGTTTGAAATGCCACATCAGAAAGTGAAAGTTCCGGTTTGCTGTCAATTAGGTTTCGGGCTTGTTTTATTCTGTATGTATTAACGAATGAAGAAAAATTCTGATCAAACTCCTGGTTTATGGTTTGAGAAATATAGGTTCGGTTAGTCCCAAGTTCCCTGGCCACATCCCATATCTTCAGTTCCGGATTCAGATATGGATCCTGCTCTTCAAAATATGCTATGAGCCTTGATTTTAAGGAATTGCCATCCTGCTGCAGGCCTTCAGAATTCGGATTGAGCGATGAATCATCATCAACAGGAACAGGTATCTGTGCCTGATTATTACCCATAATACCAAGATACCACAGCATTATGGCAACGGTTAGTAAAGGGTAGGCCAGATAGCGGTCATCACCAAATAATTTTACAGGATTAACGGTATAGATAAAAACGCTTATCAATGCCGAAAGCGCAAGTAAGCCATTGAAAATCCCTAACCAATTCAATTGAAATTTTTCAGGATTGGAAAAAAGGTTTGTTAATCTCTTTCTGTGGTTTTTAAGTGTAAAAAAAGTGATGACAGGATAATACAAAACCTGTATAAAAAGGAACAAGATATTGGATATTCTAACATAATACAAAATGCGCAATGCCTGATTTTCAAAATCGGGATGGAACCTGTACTGCGTTAAAAACAGTTCTCTTTCCTGCATATTTAATACAGGATAAAATATCAATCCTGAAGCCAAAAGAAAAAAGAGGGATGGTAAAAAATGCCTGATCAATTTTCGAAGGGGATAGTTGGGATCAACCAGCAATTTTATGTAACTATAAGCACCTGGATATATGGCCAGAACGGTTGCTATATGAAGGCTGTGAAACCAACTGTAAACCTTATAATTGTGCTCAAAATAAAACAGGTTGGCCAGAAAAATAAAGGTTATCAACCACATGTAAGATACCAGATAAAGCTTTGGTTTATTGTGCCTTTCAGAACTGAAAAGCAAAATTCCGGAAATGATTAGGGGAACAATGACCGGACTCCATAAACCGAGCGCTTTAATCATAGTGCGTAAATTGGTATTTAAAAGTAACAATATTTTCTGAATCAGCTTTACATTTCAACCCATGATCACCATTAAAACCGGAAGCTTTTTAGTACCTTTTTACGAAACCATCCGGCTCGAAAAGCAAACATCAAATCGCTTCCCGCTTTTTATTTACTCTTCTGGAAATAACTATTCCAGCTTCATACAATACAATAAGTGGTAAGCAAACGAGGACCTGGCTGAATATATCCGGTGGTGTAATGATAGCCGCAACAAGTAATGTGACAACAATGGCATGACGACGGTATTTTTTTAACCACTGAGGTGTGACAATTCCTATTTTGCTCAGAAAATAGATTAACACAGGAAGTTCAAAGATTAATCCAGCCGCCAAAACCACAGATGTAACGGTACCTATATACGACTGCAGATTTATCTGATTCTGCACCTGGTCACTGACATGATATCCTCCTAAAAAATGTACAGAAAGTGGCACAATAAGAAAATAGCCAAACAACACTCCCATGAAAAACAACAATGAGGTGTAAAACAATCCTCCCCGTGAGTTTTTCCGCTCATTTTCATATAAAGCAGGACTGATAAACTTCCACAATTCGTAAATCAGGTAAGGAAAACCCAGAATGAGGCCAACCGAAAGAGAAACCTTAATGTGCGTGGTAAACTGACCGGCCATGCTGATATTAATGATCTGAAACGGATCCTGATTTATTTTCAGTGCCGGCATATGCAGAAATTCTGCTGCCCTGGCCATCATCCTGTTGGTCCAGAACTCAGGCATTTTGGGAGCCAGAATGATTTTATCAAAAATGATATTTTTAAATAAAAAAGCAAGGATAGCAAAAACCACCAGAGCCCCAAGACTTCGGATGATATGCCAGCGTAATTCCTCCAAATGATCGAGGAACGACATCTCTTTTCCTTCAGTAGTTTTTTTTGCCATTCAGAACATTAATTAATCGTGTTACCACTTTTAAGCATTTTACAAATATATAAGACGTAACATCAAAACTTACAAACAATTATTCATTTTTCATTTGAAATCGTTATTTAATGCGCTTCCAACCAGTTTGCACCACTACCACAGTCCACAGTTAACGGCACATTCAGCGTATATGCATTTTCCATTTCCTGTACTACAATGTTTTTTACGGTATCCAGTTCAGATTTCAGCACATCGAAATTCAGTTCATCATGTACCTGCAGTACCATCTTTGACTGTAGATTTTCTTCATCGAACCGTTCCTGAATTTTAACCATAGCCAGCTTAATGATATCTGCCGCCGAACCCTGAATGGGTGCATTAATGGCATTGCGCTCAGCCATCCCTCGGATCATTCCGTTCCTGGAGTTGATATCCGGTAAATATCTCCTTCGCCCCAAAATGGTAGTTACAAAGCCTTTATCGCGTGCATCCTTTATGCTGCTGTCCATAAAAGCCTTTATTTGCGGATAGGTTTCAAAATAGCCGTCAATCAGTTGTTTGGCTTCGCTGCGAGGTATGTTTAAACGTTCAGACAGGCCGAAAGCCGAAATGCCGTAAATAATTCCAAAGTTGGCTGTTTTTGCTTTTCTACGCATATCCGAATCCACATCAGACAGCGAAATACCATAAATTTTTGCCGCTGTAGCAGCATGAATATCTTCACCCTGATTAAATGCACCCAGCATGTTTTTATCTTCACTCATATGCGCCATGAGCCGTAATTCCACCTGGGAATAGTCCGCTGAGAAGAAAAGATGATCTGCATCGGATGCCACGAAAGCCTTCCGCAGTTCTCTTCCGGCCTCATCCCGTATTGGAATATTCTGCAGGTTTGGATTTGTGGAACTTAATCTTCCGGTTGCAGCAATGGCCTGGTTAAAAGAGGTGTGGATTTTACCCGTGCGTGAATTGATCAGCTCCGGAAGCGCATCTACATAGGTATTCAAAAGTTTTTTTAATCCCCTGTAATCCAGTATCTTATCAACAATTTCATGCCGGTTACGTAATTTTACCAGTACATCTTCCGAAGTAGAGTATTGCCCTGACTTTGTCTTCTTCGCTTTATCATCAATTTTCAAGTGTTCAAACAGCACCTCACCAACCTGCTTCGGCGATGAAACATTGAACTCCATGCCGGCCATTTCAATGATCTCTTTCTCCAGTTTCTCAATCATTTCATTCAGTTGCAGGGAATAGGATTTTAGTGCATCCACATCAAGTTTTACTCCGGCAACCTCCATTTTAACCAATACCTTTAGCAAGGGCATTTCAAGGTCATAAAATAAAGAGGTAATCTTTTCATCTTTAAGCCCTTTTTCAAGGAATGGTTTCAAACGATATGTTACTTCAGCATCCTCTCCTGCATAATCCTTAACCTCTTCCACCTTCACATCACGCATGGATAGTTGGTTCTTACCTTTTTTTCCAATCAGTTCTTCGGTTTTTACGGTATCGTAATTCAGGTATTGAATTGCCAGTTCATCCAGATTATGTTTCAATTCAGGCTGAATCAGGTAGTGCGCAATCATGGTATCAAATACAGGTCCCTTTATTTCAATTCCGTATTTGTGCATGACAAGAATATCATATTTGATATTCTGTCCAATTTTCAAAATTTTTGAGTCCGTAAAAACGGCTTTAAATTCCTGTACAAGCTTTGTTGCATCGCTTTGATCTGCAGGAACCGGAACATAAAACGCCTGTCGGTCGGCATAAGAAAATGCCATTCCAACCAATTCTGCTTCGAGTGGATCCAGACCTGTTGTTTCGGTGTCAAAACAAAACTCCTTCTTTGTTGCCAGTTCAGCCCTTAAGGAAGCACGTTTCATGGCATCATCCACAAGGATATATTCATGTTTGCGAGTGAGAATATTTTCACGTCCTGTCTCAGGCATGTCTACGGAAACGTTTACTTCGGTATCGTCTGATCCAAACAATGTTCCCTGAACCGGATCCTTCTGTACATCGCCAATGATACGGTTTTTCATTGTCCGAAACTCCAGTTCTTCAAACAATTCTGCCAACTTCTGCCGGTCAAAATCTTCTTTTTTCAATCCATCAGGATCAAAATTAACGGGGACATCTGTTTTAATTATGGCTAGATCACGTGACAGGTACACCTGTTCTTTAAAGTTTTCCAGGTTTTCCTTTTGCTTTCCTTTCAGTTGTTCAAGATTTTCATATATGCCATCAACAGAACCAAACTGACTGATAAGCTTCATGGCTGTTTTTTCTCCTATACCGGGACAACCGGGAATATTATCCGCAGCATCTCCCATTAATGCCAGGATATCAATTACCTGCTTAGGATCACTTAAATCAAACCTTTCTTTCACCTCATTCACACCCCAAACTTCAGCATCATTCCCTGATTTTGCAGGTTTATACATTTTAATATTGTCGTGAACCAATTGGCCAAAATCCTTATCCGGCGTCATCATAAATACATCGAATCCATCTTGAGCAGCTTTATTCGCAAGAGTTCCAATCACATCATCCGCCTCAAAACCGGAAACTTCAATCACGGGAATTCTATAAGCGTCAAGAATCTGTTTGATATATGGAACAGCCAGCTTAATGTCTTCGGGTGTTGCATCACGGTTAGCTTTATACTCCTCATACATTTCATGCCTGAAATTAGGTCCGGGAGGATCGAAAACAACGCCGATATAAGCCGGGTCTTCTTTTCGGAGTAGTTCATCCAATGTATTCGTGAAACCAAATATTGCGGAAGTATTAAGACCTTTGGTTGTTACTCTCGGATTCCTGATAAATGCATAGTATGCCCTGAATATTAAGGCATAAGCATCAAGAAGGAATAATTTTTTTTCTGACATAATCAATCAATTTTGGAATGCTGACTAAGGTAAGGAAATAATTCCATTTCCTCTTATTCAGGGCTTCACTTAAAGTGAAATACTGACTAACAAAAAAAGCGCTGAAACAGCGCTTTTTGAATATATATTGAGTTTAATTAGAGCTAATTGTCGTTCATATTCCATTCGGCGAACGACTTAGCTGTTTCGTATAATTTCACTGAAAATAACTCAACCCCGGAAGGTAAATGCAGTTTTATCCGTTCCGCAAAATCAATCACCATATTTTCACATGTTGGCTGATAATCTGTTAAAAATAACCTGTCATACATCTGTTCTACATCCAAAAAACTTTTATCCGGAATATCTTTATTCAACACAACGGAATGATCCATTTTATTGACAATCTCTTTTTTCACAATACGGCTCAAATCCCCAAAGTCAATTACCATACCGTCTTTAACATCTGATTTATCCATCATCGGCTCACCAATAACGGTTACATAAAGAATATAAGAATGTCCGTGAATATTTTTACACAGGCCGTCATAGTTCCACAGGGCATGCGCCATCTCCCACCGAAACTCTTTTGTTACTCTTATTTTTGACATATTAGTTTTTTCTGATAAACAGAACAGGTTTAAAAAAGTTTATCAGAGTGTACTTGTACAACGTTTAAAGCAACACATTACTTCACTAATAGCATCACTATCAATATAATAGAAGTTACTTTTACCTTCACGCTGACTCCTTAGCAATCCGCGGGATTTCAGTAAACCTAAATGGTGTGATGCCGGCGCTTGTTCAATATCCAGCTTTTGATATATTTCTGTTACAGTAAGTCTTGAACCATCTTCTAACAGACCCAAAATTGAAATTCTGACCGGATGAGCAATTACTTTCAGAGTATCAGCCATCCGTTCCAGTTCAACATGATCCAATCCCTTGATACTATCTTTTTCTTCTATCATATTTACGGGGTATTTACTATTATGCAAATATATTAATAATTGCCAAAACGCAAATAAATATTTTCATATCAATATCTTACTATATGTTATGACTTTAAAAAAACTTAAATGTATAAGACTCAGTAGGCAACAATAGTATTTAACTGTTTATGTATGATGTATATTTTATACCTTTGGGCTTTATTTTGAACCAATCAGGATGGATCAACTCGAAAAAATAAAACAACCGATACAAAAAGATCTGGATGCATTTTCTGAATTCTATAAAGATATCCTCCAGGACAATTACAAACGCATTCAGGCTATTAATAAATATATTCTCAAACAGAGAGGTAAACTTATGAGGCCTACTCTGGTATTTTTAGCTGCACGGTTATTTGCTGAACCCAATATTAATACTACCCGTGCTGCGGCTTCTCTTGAAATGTTGCATAATGCGTCGTTGATTCACGATGATGTGATTGATGAAACGCATGAAAGAAGAGGATTATTATCAATCAATGCTATATGGAACAATAAGAATGCCATTTTAATGGGTGATTACCTGCTTTCAACGTCATTAACCCTTTCTGTTGATACCCACAATTACGATTTCCTTTATATCATGTCAGACCTCAGCAAAACACTGAGTAAGGGAGAAATCCTGCAAATGGAGAAAACAAAAACCCTTGATATTACAGAGGAAGAATATTACAACATTATCCGAATGAAAACCGCAATTTTATTTTCAAGTTGTGCAAAGGCCGGTGCAATTTCGGTAAATGCTTCCAAAGAGGATATTAAAAAAATTGAAGACATTGGAATGGCATTAGGGATTGCCTTTCAGATCAGAGATGATATTTTTGACTATCAGACAAAAGGAATTATTGGCAAACCTATAGGTAACGATCTGAAAGAGAAGAAAATAACACTTCCATTAATTTATGCATTAAATAAAGCCAATGATCATACAAAAAAACGGATTATTAAAACCATTAAACGATACAATAACAGTACCCGTAAAATGAAAGAAGTTACGCGTTTTGCTGTGCTGGAAGGAGGCATTGAATATGCTGAAAATGCCATTGAAAGAGAGATTTCCAAAGCACATTCAATTCTTGATACGTATCCTGACAGTGACATCAAGAGTGCACTGAAAGACTTTATTGACTTTACCGTAAACAGAATAAAATAACATGCCGATCAATATAAAAAATGAACTGAGAGAACATCCCGCAGTGTTGCTCTATTTTAAAAATGAAACGTGTCAACCCTGTAAAGTACTACGCGTAAAAGTTCAGGAACTGCTGGAAGCGAAATATGAAAACATCAGATTTCATGTACTCGACATTGCCGATTATCCGGAATATGTAGCAGAATTCAACGTGCTTTCATCCCCAACAATGTTACTGTTCCTTGATGGTAAAGAATTCTTCAGAGGAGGTATTTATACAAGTATAAGTGAGCTGGATGAAAAATTAAACCGGTTTTATTCGTTAATGTTTTAGAAAATAGCTGCTTAAGAACGGTCGCTTCGATACGAATTATAGATTCTACTCAGTGACCGGGTAAATCTTTTCAAAATATATCTTTGTAGTAAAAGCTTGCAGCTTACTGAGTGCAGCAGAGCAATGTATCGAAGGAAGCAATAGAATGGTCGCTTAGATACGAAACTTTGTTTCACTCAGTGACCAGGTAGATCCTTTCAAAATAAATCTTTGTACTAAAAATATGTAGCTTACTGAGTGCTGCGAAGCAGTGTATCGAAGGAAGCAATACCTTTAAACTCACTTCAACTTCTCATTATTCTTATGACGGTCTTTGTCGCGATTGGTCTTTTTCTCAATATTCCTTTGAATGGCACCTTCCAAATCAACACCGGTTTGATTGGCCAGACATACCAGTACCCACAATACGTCAGCCATCTCATCTTCAAGGTTCAATACTTCTCCGGGTTTGGTTGACTGATCCCCAAATTTTCTGACCATAACCCTGGCCAGCTCTCCAACCTCCTCTGTTAGGATTGCCATATTTGTCAATTCACTGAAATACCGAACACCGATTGTATTAATCCATTGATCTACAGATACTTGTAATTCGTTCATTGTCATAACTACTTATCTTTCAGCTCATTATATATAATCCGAGACTTAGACTTACCAACCACTTTTTCTAAATCCTCAACTTTTGCTTCCTCAATTTTTTTGAGAGATCCAAATTCCTTTAATAAAATTTCGAGCGTATTTGGACCTATTCCTTTGATTGCTTCCAATTTCGACGAAATAAAATTAGCCGATCTTTTGTTTCTGTGGAAGGTAATTCCAAACCTGTGTGCCTCATCACGCATCTGTTGAATCAGTTTTAAAGTATAGGAATTTTTATCCAGATATAACGGAATACTGTCTCCGGGTTTAAAAATCTCTTCCAGTCGTTTAGCAATACCAATAAGCGCAGGTCGCTTATCGAATTGCAATCTATCCAAAGCAGAAACAGCAGCTCCGAGCTGACCCTTTCCTCCGTCAATTACAACAAGCTGTGGTATCTGTTCTCCCTCTTCCAGCAAGCGCCTGTACCTTCGGTAAACCACCTCTTCCATCGAAGCAAAATCGTTAGGACCTTCTACTGTTTTTATATTAAAATGCCGATAATCCTTTTTTGAAGGTTTTCCATTTTTAAAAACCACACAAGCAGCAACCGGGTTTGTTCCCTGTAAATTGGAATTATCAAAACATTCCAGATGAACCGGAAGGTGGTCCAAATGCAAATCTGTTTGTACCACTTTCAACTTTTCAACAACGTTTTGCGATTTGTCCAGTTGCTGTTTTTGCTTTAATTTATCTGCCCTGTAATATTTCAAATTCCTTTCGGATAGTTCCAACAAGCTCCTTTTATCTCCCTTTTGTGGAACAGTAAACTTAATATCATCCAGTTCCATGTTTAGTTTAAAAGGAACAATTAATTCCTTAGACGTACTATGAAATCGTTGGCGTATATCAAAAAGTGCGGTTAATAAAAGATCCTCTTTATCTTCTTCTACCCGTTTTTTAATTTCCATGGTATGGGCCTGGATAACACTTCCGTCTACCACTTTAATAAAATTGACGTATGCTTCTTTTTCATCATCGATGATAGAGAATACATCTACATTTGAAATTTTAGGATTAACGATAGCAGATTTACTCTGATATTTTTCAATGATTTCGAGTCGCTGACGATAGGTTTCGGCTAACTCAAATTCCAGTTTTTGTGCAGCCTCTGTCATCAAATCCTTTAAATAATGCTTTACTCCCGAAATATTTCCTTTCAGAATTTGCCGGATATGATCTATATTTTCTTCATATTCTCTCCTTTCCTGATAACCGACACAGGGTGCTTTGCAATTACCTATATGATATTCGAGACAGGTTTTAAATTTTCCGGCTTTGATATTTTTTTCAGTTAAACTTAAATTACAGGTGCGAAGTTTATACAATTGTCGGATCAGACCCAAGATGGTATTAACCATATGTACGGATGTATATGGCCCGAAATATTCGGAACCATCTTTTATAATTTTACGGGTTTTAAAGATGCGCGGAAAGGGTTCATTTTTAATGCATATCCATGGATAGGTTTTATCATCTTTCAGCATTACATTATATCGCGGCTGATTCTCCTTTATCAAATTATTTTCCAATAACAGGGCATCCTGTTCGGTATCAACCACGATATGTTTTATGGAGTGAATTTTTCTTACAAGAATAGAAGTCTTGGCAGAATCATGTGTTTTGGTAAAATAGGAACTGACTCTTTTCTTTAAATTTTTGGCTTTACCAACATATATTAATTTACCTTCCTTATCATAATACTGATAGACACCTGGTTTTCCCGGAAGGTTTAAAACCTGATTTTTCAGATCATCTTTATGTTGGTTTTCACCTTTCACGATTCAATATTAAAACTGAATTAAAGAGAAAACGTCGCTTTTGTCCTTTAGTTTTTCAATGCCATTTAATGCGAGTAATTCAACAATAAAACTTACATAAAGCCCCTGCGGGTTGAAGCGATTTACAAGTTTTATTGCCGCTTCCATGGTTCCTCCGGTTGCAAGCAAATCGTCATGCAGTAAAACGATGTCATCTTCCTCCAGTGCGTCTTTATGAATTTCTATCTTGTCAGTACCATATTCCAGATCGTAATGTTCGCTGAAAACATCGGAAGGTAATTTACCTGGTTTACGGATCGGAACAAAAGCTGCTCCCAGTTTATATGCAATAACAGGTCCTAAAAAATAACCTCTCGATTCTACACCTACAACCTTTGTTATACCACTATCCTTATATTTATCCACGAATAGTTCTACTGTTGCAGCAAACAATTTTGCATCCTTAAACAAGGTGGTTAAATCTTTAAATACAATTCCTTTTTTAGGAAAGTCATAGACATCACGAATCGATGCTTTGATCTGTTCAATTTTCATTATTATTATTTTTATCGAATTGTTCCACGTGGAACACAAATTTTAACGACCCATTAATACCAATAAAACGTTAATATCAGAAGGTGAAACTCCGGAAATCCGACTGGCCTGTCCAATTGTTTCGGGATTAATTTTAGTCAGTTTCTGCCTTGCTTCAGTTGACAAATTTAAAAGATCATTATAGTTGAATTTATCCTTAATTTTAATATTTTCAAGACGGCTTAACTTATCAGCGATAACTTTTTCTCTATTTATATAACCTTCATATTTAATCAGAATTTCTGCGGCCTCAACAATTTCTTCCTTTCTATTTGGAATATGATCAATAAGCTCTTTAAACTTCGGAACCATTTCAGCGAGATCCTTAAATGTAACCTGTGGACGCAAAGCTACATCTTTTAACTTTACGCCTTGTTTTAAAGGAGCTGTTCCCAACGCTTCGAGCTTATCATTAATCTTATCCTTTTTTACCGAATAGTTATTCACAAAATCAATAACCTTATCCCTCCACTCAAGTTTTTCATCCAGAAGATCCTTCCGATGCTTTGTAGCCAGTCCTAAGTCATATGCCAAAGGTGTCAACCTTACATCCGCATCATCCTGCCGTAATAAAATACGATATTCCGCACGAGATGTAAACATACGGTATGGTTCATCCACACCTTTGTTCACCAGGTCATCAATCAGCACTCCAATATATGCCTGATCACGGTTCAGAACAAACTCCTTATCTCCATGAACCCTGAGATGTGCATTTATTCCTGCAATAATACCCTGGGCACCGGCCTCCTCATACCCTGTTGTTCCGTTAATCTGACCCGCAAAGTACAGATTATCAACGAGTTTTGTTTCCAAAGTATGTTTTAGCTGTGTTGGATCAAAAAAGTCATATTCAATGGCATAACCAGGACGGTAAATCTTAGCATTTTCGAACCCAGATATCATTCTAAGAGACTGATACTGAACATCTAAGGATAACGAAGAACTAAATCCATTCAGATAATATTCCTGCGTATTTTCACCTTCCGGTTCCAAAAACAACTGATGTCTGTCCTTTTCTTCAAACGTTACAATCTTTGTTTCAATACTGGGACAATACCGCGGCCCGATACTTTTAATGGTGCCATTGTAAAGCGGAGAATCCTTAAGTCCCTGCCGTAACGATTCGTGGACGTCTCCATTAGTATGAGCAATATAACAATTCCGTTGCTTTAGTCTTCTCGGTTCATGATCAAGATATGAAAACTTATGAAAATCATTTTCACCTTCCTGAGGTATTAATTTCGAAAAATCAATTGTTCTCCCGTCAATTCTCACCGGAGTTCCGGTTTTCATACGTCCGGTAACAAATCCGAAATCAGAAAGCTGATCTGACAAATGATATGAAGCGGGTTCCGACACACGACCTCCTCCAATTTGCACCCTACCGATATGCATCAATCCGTTCAAGAAAGTACCATTAGTCAGTATAACACATTTAGCCCTGAACTCAACATTCAACGCCGTTCTGACTCCAATAACCGTATTTCCTTTAAATATTAATTGCTTCACCGTATCCTGCCACAAATCCAGATTATCAGTATTTTCAAGAATATTACGCCAGCGCTCTATAAACCTGAACCTGTCACTTTGCGCACGTGGACTCCACATAGCAGGACCCTTGGAACGATTTAACATTCTGAATTGAATAGCCGTGTCATCCGTTACAATTCCTGCCTGTCCACCCAGTGCATCAATTTCCCTTACGATCTGCCCTTTTGCAATTCCTCCCATGGCCGGATTACAACTCATCTGTGCAATCTTATTCATATCCATGGTTATGAGCACAGTTTTTGAGCCTAAATTGGCTGCTGCTGCTGCTGCCTCACAACCAGAATGTCCGGCGCCAACCACAATAATATCGTAATCAAATCTCATTATTAACAAATTTCAATGCAAAAATAATAAATCAGAGGTTTAACCTGCTAATTTCGTAAGTTATATGCTAGCAAGATAAGTGGGAAAGTGCAAGATTCTCCTGCTTTGTCATCTCATTTTTATCCGTTTCAGTTTTATCCTTATATCCACAGAGATGTAACACGCCGTGTATAATTACCCGAAAAAGCTCATTCTTTTCGTTTTTAGCGAATTTCATCTCATTAAACCTAATCATATCCACTGATATAAAAACATCCCCGGAAACAAGCTTATTTTCGCTATAATCGAATGTTATAACATCAGTGTAGTAATCATGGTTCAAATATTGCCTGTTAATATTCAGTAAATAGGCATCGGAACAAAAGATGACTGAAATGTTCCACGTGGAAAGTCCTTTTGATCTAATCGTAAAGTCAATCCAATCCGCAATGCACTCCTGATCGAACTCAGGCATCGCTACATCTTCAGAAAAAAAATTGATTTCCATTTTAACGCGCCAACCAGTATTCTGGATTAGTATTTACAATACCCTTATAAATACTGAAATATAGAACTGTTTTACTGGATTCTGATGAACCTGTCTCAATATTGTCTGTGAAAATTTTCCCTATTGTTTGCTTTGTATCTACAATATCGTCTCTTTTTACATAAACCTGTGATAAATTGCCATAAAATGAAATATACTCACCATGACGAATTGTAACTCCCAAAGTATTTGTAGCCAACATAAAGACTCCTGAAACCTTTCCTTTAAAAACTGCCCGAGCTTCTGTCCCTTCATCTGTTAAGATATCAATGCCAGGGTTATTTTCAGTAACAGAACTTACTAATGCATTTTTATGCGTACCAAACTTTGATATTATTATACCCTGATCTACAGGCCATGGCAACTTACCTTTGTTCTTATCAAACTGTTCAGACACCAGTTTTTCCTCAGGAGTTAAAGAAAATTTACCCGGTGACGTATTTGATTTACCTTTATTAGAGGCTTTTATCTGCTCTTCTATTATTTTCTTTATGAACGAACTTAACTCATCCCTTTTCTTTTGTTGCTGAGCCAATTGCCTTTTAAGATTTCTTTCTTTCGATTTCAAATCTTTAACATACACATCCTGCTTATTTTGCTCCAGCTGTAAATTATACTGTTCTTTGGTCTTTGAATCCAGTAGACTCAATTTATCTTCCCGTTTCTCCTCGACTTCCCTAAGTTCCTTTTCCAGATCCTTTTGCATTGCCAGCAATAATTCACTTTGTTGCTTTCTGAAATTACTAAACTCGTGCAAATATCTGATTCGCCTGTAAACCTCACCCAAATCCTTACCGGAAAACACATACATTAGCCTGTTCTGAGCATTACGGGTCTTCCATGTATGATAAATGGCACTTTCATATTCCTTCTTTAACTTCGCAATTTCAGCCTCAAGATTTGATATATTATTTCTTTTATCAACAATATCATTGTCAATAAGTTGTATTTCCTTATTAATGCCACTAATGAGTTGCTTCCTGTTATCTATCTGCTTTCCAATAATTGTTATTTTATTCAGCGAAGATCGGGTATCCTTCTGCGTTTTTTCCAATAATTTATTGGTATATTCTATATCCTTCTCCGTTTTCTCTCGTTGCTTTTTTAATTCCTCAAGAGTCTGTGAAAAAGCAGATAAATGCAAAACAGCCAGGAAAAGTATTATAACAGATTTTTTCATTTATAATTAACTCTGGTGTATTTATCAGATATGCTAAATGGAAAATTTAAAGTTTTATTCAGTTCAGCATTTTTAAAGCTGAGTTCAAGTTTATCAATGGTATTTCCCCTTATAAACGTTATATTCAGTTCGTTTGGTATAAAAGACACATCATTCTTTTCAAAATAGGAACCATAATGAATATCTAATGATGAACCTCCCGCAAAGTCTATAACCAATATACGCTTAATCTTCAGATTCTTAGCATAAAAATATTCAATCCCAAAATTAGACTTTTCTACGGGAATATAATACTCAACTGAATAAAAATCGTTTGTTTCCCTGAATTTACGCGGCACAATTTCAGAATTATCCAAAAATGGATCGTAACCAAGTAAGAAAGATTGTACTAAATTGAAATCAGCCGGCAATCCGTACTTTTGGTTTAGGCCGTATAATCCATCTAAAAAATAGGTTTTGTAATACCTGTCTATAAAGCCAGCAGAATCCCGGTCAAGTCTTAAACGAAATAATTCTATTCCCATTAGCGGAGAAACCGAAACCATAAGCACGCTATCGTGCTTCAAACGTATAAAACCCTTAAAGTTTTTCTTTTCTTCTGATCCTGAATAATTAGCTGTGAACTTTGATATTTCAAGTGTTTTAAAAGAATGATAGGAAGTGGTTTCAATGAGCCTGATAAATTTCTTTTCATTAAGCCCGGAATATATATCACCAGTAACAACTGACTTTCTTGTAACCGAACATGAAACAAGTACAACTATCAGAAATCCGGATGCTATATGTGAGCCTATTCTATTTTTCACAAATTGACCAATTCACCAGATTCAATTTTTTTATCCAGTTCAGACGAATCGTATCCGGCAGCTTTTGCTTTTTTCCACCATTCCAATGCCTTTTGCTTATCTCCCGATTTAAAGAGAATATCACCATAATGTTCAAAGACCTCACCATTATCCTGATCGAGTTTATCAATGGCCTGTTCAATAAAATACTTTGCCATGGTGTAATTTCCCTTTTTGTAATAAACCCAGGCATAGGTATCAAGATAAGTACTGTTCTTAGGTTCCAGTTCAACACATTTAGAACTCATTTCAAGCGCTTTGTCCAAATCGTGTCCTTCCAATGAAAGATAATAACTGTAATTATTCAATACCAGCAGATTATGATCATCCAGTTGAAGTGCTTTATCGTAATACTCAAACGCATTTTTACTTTCACCAAGTTTATAATATGCATCCCCAATATTTGAATAAAACTGCCCTTTCATATCTTTATTATCATCAGAACTATATACAGCGCCCTTTAAAAATGCATTCAATGCTGTTTTATAATCTTCCTCCTGAAAAGCAGCTATGCCCTTGTACATGTAAGCCTGTGGCATGGCAGGTTGTGCATCAATAGCATGATCGGCCATTTCAATAACTTTTTTCCAGTCCTGATCATCCATATAAAATCCGGCAATTTGTAACCATGTTTCATATCGCGACGGATCAAGTTCTACCACCTGTTTAAATTGCTCAAGTGCATCCTCCTTCTGATTCTGGCTCAGTAAAAAGTTGCCGTAATAGTAATGCAGATCAGGCTCATTAGGATGCTTATCGAGCATCACATTCACCAAACTCACAAGATTTTCGGTTTTGGTAGAATCCTTGGTAGTCTGCATCATATACTGAACCAAAATGCGCAGTTTATTCTCAAATGGAATGGAATTACTTTCGAAAGCCTTCACTAACTCCTGCTGTGATTTTTCCGGTTCATTAAGAATATCATAATAACCAGCTAACGACATATGAACAGGACCATAATCCGGATCAATAGCTATTGCTTTATTATATTCCTTCAATGCTTTCTTATATTCCTTACCATCAATGTAAGCATCGCCTAATAACACATGATACCGTGGTTGATTGGGATACTCATTTTTAAGGTTTTCAATTTCACTGATTGCACCTTTAAGATCATTTGCCTGCAGGTACAAATTATGCTTTTCAAGAGATATAGGTTCACTTATTCCATCCTGTTGCTCTATTTTATCATACACGGCGATAGCATCCTTAAATCGTTTTTGTTGCGTAAGTAATGCGGCCAGATGATACTGATATTCCTGTTTATTGGGAAATTTCTGAGTTAAAATCTGATACTGCAGTATGGCATTATCGTAATCCTTGTTTTGCTCATACAAACCGGCAAGATAATATCTGTACCATTCATTCTCCGGATTATAATCTGCAGCTATCTTAATATTTTTAATAGCATTAGTAATATCCTGTGATGCCAGATACAATTTACCTAATTCAAAATATGTGGCTGCGCTTTTAGGATCGAGTTGAAGACACTGACTAAACATTTTCGCAGCCCGCTCCAGATCACCATCTAGTTTAAACCGGTTACCTTCAATAAAAAAATAATCAAACTTTCTTTGATTCTCATCTGAAAGATTCGTTTGATAACTTTTTGATTTAGTGACTACCGGAACATGTTCACTTGTTTTACATGATGCCAGTAAAAGTGTCAGCAAAACGGCATAAATACTTATTTTCTTAATCATTTTTTTAATGTTTTCCGGTGTGACCAAAACCTCCTGCTCCTCTCATTGTTTCCTCCAGAAGTTCAACTTCGTGCCAGTCCACCGTTTCGTGTTTTGCAATAACCATCTGACAGATCCGTTCTCCGTCATTGATCACGAATGGTTCATTCGAAAGGTTTACAAGAATAACGCCAATCTCTCCACGGTAATCCGCATCAATGGTTCCTGGAGTATTTAATACCGTAATACCTTTTTTGTAAGCCAGACCGCTTCTGGGCCGTATTTGTGCCTCGTAACCTTCCGGCAATTCTATAAACAAACCTGTTTTAACCAGTGCTCTATCCAGCGGATTTAAGGTAATCGGTTCATCAATGTTAGCTCTTAAATCCATACCTGCCGATAGAACTGTGCTGTAAGCAGGTAAATCGTGCTTCGATTTGTTGACAATTTTTACAATCATATTTTTAAAGTATCAGGTATCAAGTATCAGGTATCAGGATTTTTGAACTCAAATCAATCTTAATTCATAATTGTACATTAGTCTTGATACTTGAATCTTGATACTTGTGTCTATATTCTGCTAAAATAGTATTTTCAAATTCTTGTAAACTGCTTTACATAAAACGTTTAACCATTTATAACACTTATTGTTTGAATAGTTTAAATAATTTTTCTTTTCGAAGGATATATATTAAATAACCTAAAAGCAATACACCACTAAGGGCATATTTAATGTTACCCAGTGGTTCAATCAGCTTAATATCGATGACATATAATAATCCGCCAATAAGGATATACATAAATATTTTTTTGAGCTCATACTTAACAGGATAATATTTCTGCATTAAAAAATATGAAATAACAACCATGCTGAAATAGCAGATGAAATTTGCCCATGCTGATGCTATATACCCATATTTGGGTACAAATATAATATTGATTCCAAGGGTTATAACAGATCCTAAAATAGCCAGCCATGCCCCAAAAATAGTCTTATCCGTCAGTTTATACCACAACGATAAATTAAAGAAGATACCGAACATTAAATTCGCGGTCAACACTATTGGTACAACCTTTAAACCCGAATGATAGGATGAACTGATAAAATATTTTACAATATCAATGTAAAACATCACACCCAGGAAAATAAAAATGCCGAGAATGATAAAATACTTCATGACATCTGCATACTCCCTGGTTGAATCGGATTCCTGTTTATGTTTAAATATAAACGGTTCAAATGCATAACGAAAGCCTTGCGTGAACATGACCATAATTACGGCTATTTTATAATTAGCACCGTATATACCCAGCTGAGTTCTTGCATTTTCAGTTCCATCGATTAAAAAAGGATATAAAATTTTATCTCCGGATTGATTGATGATTCCTGCAATACCCACAATGAGAATTGGCCAGGAATATTTCAACATGCGCTTCAGTAAACTGAAATCAAAATCGAACTTAGCCTTTATAATTTCAGGCAACAGCATAATCAATACGATACCGGAAGAAAACAGGTTACTGACAAATACATATTTGACTCCATAATCAGGATTATATAATGACGGTATTAATCCGTCAGGATTACTTTTATGCCAGGCCGGTAAAATAATGAAAAAGAAAAGGTTAAAAAATATATTCACACCAACTAAAACGATTTTAACAAAAGCAAAACGAAGTGGTCTGTTGGTATAACGTAACCTGGCAAAGGGAATGGCCGTAAAGGCATCCATGGCAACTATAATGCCAAGCATAATTAATATATCCTTATAATTTCTGTATTCCAGAAATACTGATATAGGCTGAATAAAAAGAACAATGATTAAAATAAATAAAAGGCTCGTAAAACCAAGGGATAAAATACTTGTACTGTAAACTTTTGTTTCTCCTTCCTGCTTATTTGAAAACCTGAAAAAACCTGTTTCCATGCCATAAGTCAAAATTACCAACAGGAGAGCAGTCCATGCATAGAGGTTGATTACAATACCATAATCAGCCTGATTTTCAAGTTTATAAGTGTATAAAGGTACAAGTAACCAGTTTAAAATACGGGTAAATATGGTTGTTCCGCCATAAATGACCGTATCTTTTGCCAGTTGTTTTATCTTATTTGCCAATGCAAAATGAAATTAAAATAACACATTATCACCCGGATTAAACCTGCTTTTTCCAAGGTGTTTATAGGCCAGTTCAGTTACCTCTCTTCCACGTGGCGTACGTTTAATAAATCCTTCCTTAATCAGAAACGGTTCATAAACCTCTTCAATGGTACCACTATCCTCTCCTACTGCAGTAGCTATGGTATTTAATCCGACCGGTCCGCCTTTAAATTTATCGATTATGGTAGTCAGTATTTTATTATCCATTTCATCGAGACCATGCTTATCAATATTTAAAGCTTCCAGGGCATATTTTGTGATCTCTAAATCAATGGAACCATCTCCCTGAACCTGGGCAAAATCCCTTACGCGACGGAGTAAGGCATTGACAATTCTTGGTGTACCACGGCTGCGTCCTGCAATTTCATGGGCTGCATCATTCTTTATTTCAACATTCAAAATTCCGGCAGACCGTTTAACGATATGACTTAAAATCTCTGAATCATAGTACTCCAGGTGGCAGTTAATACCAAATCTGGCTCTTAGCGGACTGGTTAATAATCCTGATCTGGTTGTTGCACCAATCAGTGTAAAAGGATTCAAATCAATCTGAATAGAACGTGCACTAGGCCCTTTATCAATCATGATATCGATGCGGTAATCCTCCATGGCTGAATAGAGATACTCTTCCACTACCGGACTTAAACGATGAATCTCATCGATGAATAACACATCATTGGGTTCAAGATTTGTTAATAAACCCGCCAGATCACCTGGTTTATCGAGAACAGGACCTGAAGTCAGTTTAAACCCAACACCAAGTTCATTGGCAATGATATTGGATAAGGTGGTTTTTCCCAGTCCAGGAGGTCCATGCAACAGTACATGATCCAGGGCTTCTTCCCGTTGTTTGGCGGCCAATACAAAGACCTGCAGATTACTGACAATTTTCTTCTGACCTTCGAAATCGTCGAAAATTAAAGGTCTCAGTCTATTATCAATATCCCCTTCCCGTTCTGAATTACTTAAATCCCTGATATCAATATCGTCCATGGAAAATGGTTTGCCTCAAAAATAGTAATAAAAAAGATTTAAGACATAAGATGCAAGACACAAGATATTTTTTATTAATAACGATTAATGAACAATTGAGCCTGCCTGAATATAAATTATGACAGTCAAATTTTTCCTTATCAAGTATCAAGTATTTTACCGCAACGTTTAGCTGTCCCCCTTAGAAAAAGGGGGTACGAAGAGGGGGATTTGATACGATGTGCGTAGTTTACAATATTAAAAAGTAGGATTTACCATGATCTTGCATCTTGGTTCTTGTGTCTTTTACAATCCTAACTTTTCTGAAATTTCAAGCATTTTAAGAATAGGCTTTTCAGCTTTCTTTCGTAATTCTTCATCCAGCGTTATTTCCGGAAGTTCGTACTTCAGACAGTTGTATAATTTTTCCATGGTATTCACCCGCATAAAATTACATTCGTTGCAGGCACAGGTTGAATCATTTGGAGGTGCCGGAATAAATTCCTTAGCCGGACTCTTTTTCCGCATCTCATGCAGAATACCGGATTCCGTTGCCACAATAAATCTGTTCTTTGGTGATTGTGCAGAATATTTTAAAAGAGATGAAGTGGAACCAATATGATCCGCAACAGTCAGCACAACTTTTTTACATTCCGGATGAGCCAGAATTTCTGCATCAGGGTAGTCCTTTTTCAGATCCAGAATCCGTTCAAGAGAAAACTGCTCATGTACGTGACACGCTCCATCCCATAATACCATATTTCGTCCGGTAACACTGTTAATATAATTACCAAGGTTACGGTCAGGACCAAAAATAATCTTCTGATCTTCGGGAAAACTCTCCACAATCTGCTTCGCATTGGTTGAGGTCACGACAACATCGGTCAAAGCCTTAATCTCAGCAGTAGTATTCACATACGAAATAACAACATGATCGGGTCGTTCTTTTACAAATTTTTCAAAATCCACGACATTACAGGATTCAGCCAGGGAACATCCTGCATTCAAATCCGGAAGAATCACTTTTTTATCGGGACAAAGGATCTTGGCGGTTTCTGCCATGAAATGTACACCGCACAACACAATGATATCAGCTTCTGTTTTTGAGGCCCATTGTGCCAGTGCCAGACTATCTCCCACAAAATCTGCAATCTCCTGAATCTCGTCCCGCTGGTAGAAATGCCCCATGATAACAGCATTCTTTTCTTTTTTCAGTTTTTCTATCTCTGAAGCCAGGTTCAAATTTTTTTCGACGGGTGCGTCTACAAATCCTTTTTCCAACATACAATATATATTAATAGATATAATTTAAAAATAATATGATTATTATAATAGCTTGTTAATAGCGTTGAAAAATAAATGTAATATCTGTTGCATATCTCGTTATTATCATCCTGTAAAAATTGAAATAACACGCTATTGACAACATTAAAGATTTAAATAAGTTGAATATCAATACATATCAACTGTTATTCACAATCTGTTAATTACCGGCAAAGTTAAAAAATAATGGCGCTGCTAACCCTTAAAAAATGTTGAAATTGGATGGATAATTTACCTCGTAAAAAACAATAACTATGCTTTGATAATTGTAATATTTTGTTAATTGATGTTACAAAGTTTAAATGCAATAGATAGTATTTAAAAAGTATGGAATAAAAATCAACAGTTATTAACAAGGGTGTTAACAAGGAATGTTGGTGAGAGATAATTAATGTAATTTATTTTTAAATCACTTATATTCATAACATTAGCAGTATGATCAATACTTTGTAAATATTCTCCGGAAATCCGATTCTGTAGAATGAAGCGATAGCACATAGGTTCCGGTTGGAAGATCATTAAGATTACAGGAAAAGCTTGTGCTATTTTCAAACGCAGATTCATATTGTTTTACCAATCTACCATTTAAATCCAGAATTTTAATAAGGTAGTTTTGGTTTACCGGCTGATTGAAACTGAGAATCAGAGTTTGATCATTTTTATCGTAATGAAATTGCAGTGGCTGTTTATTTTGGTCCGGGTTATTTAGAGCTGTTGTATTCTGAATGGTCAGGTTAAACGTTTCGGTTGAAAGTTTTTCCGTAGAACTGTAAGTTATTATAAGTACAACATTTTGTGTTTCGGTAGAAGTGAATGTATAATTCCAGTCCGTCAGGTTTTCGTTTTTTGATTGTACAACCTGACCATTAATTAATAAGTCAATGTGATCAATTGCCCGCATAAATCCGCTTGTATCGAGATTGAAGTTAACTGGTTGTGATACATGATAAGGTTCAGGTGTTTCAATCGTAAGGTTTAACTGTGGATCTTTTCGGATCATAAAATCCAGGTTCCATTCATCGGCATTAAATGGCTGCACGGTTTGCTGATATTGCGGATAACCGCCTACTTCTGTTTCGAAATCAATGATTTTACCTTTTCGGTTTATTAAATCGTTAATAATGCGGATATCCACAGAGTCGCGCTTCCAGGGCGTTGCGCCGGCATTGTGAATCACATTTGCTTCTACGTCATCAACAGAAAGCACAGCTATATTGTCGTTCCACACAGGTATTTCAGTTACAATATTTGCAGCATCGCCGGTATAAAAGGTTGCATTACTTCCATTTATATTAAAGGCCTTATTATTGTTCATATAAATTTTGCATGGTCCTGCATGAACCTTCATAAATGGCGTATTCAATGAACTGATTCCTAGTTGCATATAATTTCCTATAATGGACATTTCTCCTGATTGCCATTCATAGCCTTCCCATTCAGCAGCGTTTAATGCATAATGAATGGCTTCTTTACCCGGATCGTAAATCATATTATTAACGATTACACCCCTGGCTCCGCCTTTAAAAAGTGGATTTCTTGAATTATTATGGGCATACAGATTTTTCAGAATGGCAATATTGGTCGCATTGTCATGAATGAGTGAACCCATGGAATGCAGCCCTTTGGTGTGCGTGGCATAAGCCAGGGCTTCAGCAATTATGCAGTTGCTGATGGTAACATCATGCGATGTATTGTTGCGCCAGTCATCCGGTGTGTCTCCTTCAAAGCGCGGACCCGATGCCGAACAGTTTTCATCCACAGCCCAGGAAAAAGAACAATGGTCAATGATAACAAAACTCCCGCTAACGGTTGACAAGCCATCCGGTTCCCATCCTGTATTTTTACCTGCTGCACCGGGTCTGATCCGAATATGCTGAAGGATGACATCGTGTGTAGCGATGTTTGTCTGGCCATTAATGATCGTAATTCCGGGATAAGGCGCTGTTTGTCCTGCGATGGTCAGAAATGGATTTTTAATGCTGATATTCTGTGCATTCAAATCAATAACACCGCCAACTTCAAAAACCACAATTCTTGGGAATGATGCCAAAACAGCTTCACTAAATGATCCGGGTCCACTGCTGTTCAGATTTGTGACTCTTATAATTTCACCATCCTTCCCGCCCTTAGTTGCATTGGCCCAGCCTTCAACACCGTAGAATGAGCTTTGCTGAGCAATTGTGATGTGTACCGAAAACAATGTCAGTACAATGTATGGGATAAGTTTCATCGATGCATTTAAAATTATAAATGTAACTAAAATCATTCATTCGTCAATTGACGGATACCTTCTTTTGCTTCGATATGGCCCGATATCTCAGATTAATCAGCAATCAAATGGAGGACTTCTTTAACTAGTTTATTGAGGAACCGCATCAACACCATTATCCGTTGGAATCACTTTCTGAATGGTTCCGTCTTCGTTGTAATACAGGTAATCTACATTTATGCTCCGTCTGTATCCTTTAAATTTCATATCGGGTGAATCTTTGGGTGTCCGTTTTAAAAACAAAACCGAATTATGATAAAACAGATACCACTGTCCTTTGTATTCCACAATGGAGTGGTGATTGGTACCACTGCTGACTTCATCTAAAATTACTCCCTGATAGGTATACGGACCCAAAATATTTTTTGAAGTGGCATACACAATTTGAGGTCCGGTAACGCCCTTTTCTCCCCAGGTGGAATAGGAGAGGTAATACGTTCCGTTGTATTTATGCACCCATACAGCTTCGAAAAAATCTTTGGCTCCTTTCACCTGTTGAACCGGACCATTATAAGTGATCATGTCATCGTTAAGTTTCACTACATTAATATCCAGCTGTCCGAAAAAAAGATAAGGAGTGCCATCGTCATCCATAAATATACAGGGATCGATAAAATCACGTTTGTTCACCACACCCGGATTGTCTTTGGTTACCAGTGGTTTTCCCAGTGCATCTTTAAACGGACCTGCAGGCGAATTACCAACGGCTACACCAATTTTGGATTCATCTGTTGGAAAGTAGAAATAGTATTTGCCGTTTTTGTATGCACAATCCGGTGCCCAGGCTTTTTCATTTGCCCACGAAACGGAATCAAGGTGCAATGCTACGCCATGATCGGTCCAGTCTTTCATGTTTTCAGAAGAATAGACATGATAATCGATCATATCGAAGGTTTTACTGTCATCCCTGTCATGTGAAGGATACACATACATGCGTCCGTTAAATACATGTGCTGATGGATCGGCAGTATATTGTTTGGTGATGAATGGATTTTGAGCAGATGTAGCACAAACGCCGGATAAAAGCAGGATTAAAAACAGAAAAAGAGATTTATTCATAATTGTAAAATTGATCTGCTAAATTACAGAATATTCCCAATGTTTTTAAAAATAGTAGAGATGCGATTAATTGCGTCTCCATTAAATAAGCTGTTCCTGCAATTTAAATCCAAACTAAATAAATATTCCGCAAAATTTGATATTGTTGAATATAAGATAATTATATATATTTTATTGCGGGTATGATACAAGAAAATTAGAATATTTTCGCAATTTTATGCAAATTATTAAAAATATTTGCGTAAAATCTCGCAACATAATATAAAACGTCATACATTTGCAGTGAAAATAAAATGCAAATGGCAAGGAAAACAGTATCACTTAAGGATTTGGCACAGGAACTAAATGTTTCTGTATCTACCGTGTCAAGGGCATTAAAGAATCACCCTGATATTAGTCAGGAAGTGATTGATAAGGTAAAAGCGTTAGCAAAAGAACGAAATTATCGTTCCGCAAATTTTGCGGAAACAACTCATCTTACCAGCACCAAAGCCATTGGTGTTATCGTTCCAAACCTTGAGCGCAGCTTTTATTCATCTATTATAAGTGGTATTGAGAATTATGCCAAGCGTAAAGGATACTTTATCATCATTGCTAATTCCCGCGAATCGTACGACAAAGAGAAGGAATGCGTTGAAAACCTGATAGGTCTCAATGTAGAAGGTCTTATCATGTGCCTGTCTCAGGAAACACAGGATAACTCACATTTTGACCTTGCAAGAAGTAAGGATATTCCAGTGGTATTTTTTGATCGCGTTTGCAGGACCAATGAGTTTTCTTCTGTGGTAGCCAATAATTCAGAGGCCGCAAAGGATTTAACAAATCATTTATACGAAACCGGAAGCCGCAGAATTGCACACATTGCCGGTCCTAAAAAACTTTCGATTACGCGGGATCGTGTTTCGGGTTATCTGAGTGGATTACAGGAAAATGATCTGAAATACAATGAAGAACATCTGGTGTATTCAGATCTGACACCTGTCGGAGCTAAAAAAGCAATTGATAAGCTGATGAAATCAGCCGAAACGCCTGATGCCATTTTTTGTGTAAACGATACAGTGGCCTATGTGGTGATGAAGGAATTAAAGGAACGTGGATATAAAATTCCCAAAGACATTGCAGTTACAGGTTTTAATAATGAACTGCATTCCGATTTTGTGGAACCAACATTAACTACGGTGTCTCATCCCACCTTTGAAATGGGAGAGGAGACAGCCCGCCTGCTGATTCGTCAGCTGCAGTCAGAACACAAACATTCACCACGGCAGATCGTGATGAAGACAGAGCTTGTAATCAGGGAATCGTCGATTAAGAACATGTAAAAAATATCAAAAAGAACTCATTATGAAATTGAACAGGGAGATTAAAAACATTGAGAAGGCACCGGAGCGGATTATTCAATTTGGAGAAGGCAACTTCCTACGTGCTTTTGTGGACTGGATGGTTGATGAGATGAACAGAAAAGCCGGCTTTAACAGCAGTGTGGTTTTGGTTCAACCCATAAATTTCGGAATGGTGGATAAACTGAATGAGCAGGATGGATTGTATACATTGGTTTCAAAAGGAATAAAAAACGGAAAAGCCCTGAAAGAATCACAGATTATTGGTTCAGTTTCAAGAGGTTTAAATCCGTATACGCAATACGATGAATACCTGAAGCTGGCAGAGAATCCGGATATGCGTTTCATCGTTTCTAATACAACAGAGGCAGGTATAACATTCGATGCAAAGGATAAGCTGAATGATCAGCCGGCATCTTCTTTTCCTGCAAAACTGACGGCCTTACTTTATCACCGTTTTAAAACATTCAGTGGAGATGCTTCAAAAGGATTTATCATTTTGCCTTGCGAACTCATTGATAGGAACGGGGATAAACTGCAGAAATGTGTCAAACAATACTGTGATTTGTGGAGCCTTGATCGTGAATTCATCAACTGGCTGGATACGGCAAATGTATTCACTAACACGTTGGTTGACCGTATCGTTCCAGGGTTCAGTCCTGAATCTGCCAAAGAGGTAAAAGAGAAAGAAGGATATGAAGATAATATGGTGGTTGACGGTGAGCAGTTTCACCTTTGGGTCATAGAAGGTCCGCAATGGATCAAAAATGAAATCCCTGCTGAAGCGGCCGGTTTGAATGTATTGTTTGTGGATGACGTCACACCATACCGTACCCGTAAAGTACGTCTGCTGAACGGTCCACATACGGTTATGACACCTGTAGCTTATCTGTGCGGAATTGAATATGTGGGTGATGCCCTGGAAGATGAGTTGATGGGACAGTTTATCCTGCAAACCATAAACAACGATATCATTCCGGCTCTGGATATGCCAAAAGAGGAACTGGAAAAATTTGCGGCAGAAGTTCTGGACAGGTTCCGCAATCCTTTTGTAAAGCACGCGTTGATGAGTATCTCGCTGAACTCAATCTCTAAATTTAAAGCACGTGTGCTTGATACTATAAAGGAATTCAATGCCAAATACAACGAACTGCCGAATAATCTCGTTTTATCACTTGCAGCCATGATGGCATTTTACAAAGGTGAATTCAATGGTAAAGCCATTACTTTGAAGGATACCGACTATGTACTGAGTTTTTTCAATACCAACTGGAAGAAACTCGAAAATAAAGAGATGAACCTAGATGCTTTTGTTCAGGTGTTTTTAAGCAACCAGATGATCTGGGGCGAGGATCTGACAAAAATCGAAGGATTGTGTGGGCGGACAGCATTTTACCTCGATAAAATCATTCATGAAGGCATGGAAGAGGTGGTAAAATCAGTTATTTCTATTGAAGCATAAACAATAATTCAGCGTACAAACATATTTCAATGTCAAAGCATATTTTAATTGATCCTGAGGATAATGTGGCTGTTGCACTGGCTGATCTGGCCAACGGCACAGAGGTGGAGCTTAACGGGAGCAGGATTATTTTGAAAAGTGACATCCCAAGAGCACACAAGTTTGCCATTGCCGATATAAAAAAGGATGCCCACATTATAAAATACGGGTATCCCATCGGACATGCCACTGCTGAAATTGCACAGGGTGATCATGTGGACGAAAGGAATATCAAAACAAACCTTTCGGGTGTGCTGGATTACAAATTCAATCAGTTGCTTTCGGGTGTGGAATATCCTCAACGCAATCTCACATTTAAAGGCTATAAGCGAAAAAATGGGGATGTAGGGATTCGGAATGAATTATGGATCGTGCCGACGGTTGGCTGTGTGAACGGCATTGGAGACCGCATGCTCAATGCCTTAAAAGCTGAGGCAGGCGACCTAAAAGTTGATGGCATTGAAATCTTTAAGCATAACTACGGGTGTTCCCAGCTGGGTGATGACCACGAAAACACGCGTAAGATTTTAAAAGATATAGTGCTGCATCCTAATGCAGGTGCAGTATTGGTACTGGGATTGGGTTGCGAAAACAACCAACCCAAGGATTTTAAAACATTTCTTGGTGATTTTGATGAAGATCGCGTAAAGTTCCTGGTGACGCAGGAAGTGCAGGACGAATTTGAGGAGGGAATGAAAATACTGCGCGATCTGTATGCCAAAGCCGGTACTGACAAACGGGAAGATGTTCCCTTGTCATCTCTGAGGCTTGGTTTAAAATGCGGTGGTTCGGATGGTATGTCGGGTATAACGGCCAATCCGTTATTGGGTAAATTAACGGATATCCTTGTGAGTCAGGGTGGAACAGCTGTGTTAACAGAGGTACCGGAGATGTTCGGTGCGGAAACTATTTTGATGGACCGGTCAAAAGATGCAGCAACCTTTGATAAAACGGTTCATCTGATCAATGATTTTAAGGCATTTTTTATAGAGAACAAACAACCGATTTACGAAAACCCATCACCAGGAAATAAAGCAGGAGGTATATCCACACTGGAAGAAAAATCATTGGGTTGTACGCAGAAGTGCGGAAAGGCAACGGTGAATGATGTGTTGATGTACGGTGACCGGATTTCTGTTAACGGACTGAACCTGCTCAGTGCTCCCGGAAACGACCTGGTAGCCAGTACAGCCCTGGGTGCAGCAGGATGTCACATGGTGTTGTTTACCACAGGAAGAGGAACACCATTCGGAAGTTTTGTTCCTACCATGAAAATATCTTCTAATACACCTTTGGCTCAGAATAAGCCACACTGGATAGATTTTAATGCAGGACCGGTTGCGGATGAAGGTATATCACTGGATGATCTGGCAGAAGAATTCCTGGCATACATTTTAAAGGTGGCAGAAGGAGAAAAGGTAAATAATGAAAAATACGGATATCGTGAGATTTCCATTTTTAAATCGGGTGTAACATTATAGTTTTATTCATAATAAATGTTTGATTAATACTTTGATTGGCTTTGGACAGCTACAAAAACCCTTCGGAATACCGGAGGGTTTTTTGTTGAAATACAAGCAGGAGTGCTACAGCTCGACCGAGGGCTTCGTTTCAAACGAAACCCTCGGTAAAAAAACGAAACCCTCATTACCAAACATCATGTACTTCACGAGGACTTCGTTGAAAACAAAAATATTCCCTAATTTTGCCGCAAATTATTTAGCATGGAACACGAGGAAATAAATAAAGAGTTATCCAGTAAAATATTGGATTGCCTCACACAGTACAGGTTTAAAGCTGATGAAGCCACAATAGACAAGGAGCTGAACAGCATTAAGGCCAAAGTTGATGAAAATAAGTCAAAAGATGTTTATAAAACCATTTTCAGTCTGATTGATCTGACAACGCTTAATGTTCAGGATAACAAGACGCGGATCAATGCCTTTGTGAATAAAGTTAATCAGTTTCAGTCAAATTTTAAGGATGTACCCAATGTAGCTGCTATCTGTACCTGGCCATCCTTAATTGGTCAGGTTCGGGACACACTGAACGTTGAAGGAGTTTCGTGTTGTGCTGTTTCTGCCGGTTTTCCGGAATGGCATACCTTCACAGAGGTAAAAATTGCAGAAACCAGTCTGACCATAATGGATGGTGCCGATGAAATTGATATTGTGATCAATGTCGGAGAATTACTGGATGAAGATTATGATAATGTATTTGATGATATTTCAGAAATCAAATCAGCCTGTGGCGAAAAAAAGCTGAAGGTTATTTTGGAAACCGGTGCGCTTAAATCCACGGAAACGATTAAGACAGCTTCCATTATTGCCATGGAAGCCGGTGCGGATTTCATCAAAACATCAACAGGTAAAATTTCTCCTGCTGCTACACCCGAAGCATTTTTGGTGATGGTGAAAGCCATAAAGGAATTTGGAGAGAAATCAGGGAAGAAGATTGGTATTAAACCAGCAGGTGGAATATCCATCACCGAAGAAGCATTGCTCTATTATACCATAGTAAAAGAAGTATTAGGTAAAGAATGGCTGAATAATAAATTCTTCAGAATCGGAGCCAGCCGCCTGGCCAACGATGTGCTGGGACAGATTACAGGAAATGAGGTGAAGTATTTTGGTTAAACGTATTGATTCTAATGAATAACAAGTTGTAGAGACGCGATGAATCGCGTCTCTACTGGTTTTATATGAACACATTTTCGCTAAAAATTTTTAAATTATACCGGCTTAATGCGGCTGAAAACTGAATTATTGTAAATTTGTCATGCTTTACTGAAAAAATTTCAGTCTCACTATGAATATTCAACAAGTAAAACAACGATTTGGTGTTATTGGTAATGCCTACGGACTGAACCGCGCCATTGATATAGCTGTACAGGTAGCATCTACGGATCTTTCGGTTTTAATTACGGGTGAAAGCGGAACAGGTAAGGAGATTATTCCTCAGATCATTCATCAGTATGGTTCGCGTAAGCATGGGGCTTACATTCCGGTTAACTGTGGTGCCATTCCTGAAGGAACCATTGATTCCGAATTGTTTGGTCATGAAAAAGGAGCATTTACCGGTGCGCATACTGATAGAAAAGGATATTTTGAAGTAGCCGATGGAGGAACCATTTTTCTGGATGAAGTTGGCGATTTGCCGTTGTCAACACAGGTAAGGTTATTGCGTGTGCTTGAATCCGGTGAGTTTATTCGGGTTGGATCATCCAAGATACAAAAAACCGATGTGAGGGTGGTTGCAGCTACTAATCTGAATATGGCCAAAGGCATTAAAGAAGGAAAATTCAGGGAAGATCTGTATTATCGTTTGAATACTGTACCTATCTCTATCCCTCCGTTAAGGGAAAGAACCGATGACATTGTATTGCTGTTTAGAAAGTTTGCTCAGGATTTTGCCGAAAAATACCGCATGCCGAATATCCGGTTGACAGAAGAAGCTAAAAATCTGCTGATTCAGTACCGGTGGCCTGGAAATATTCGCCAGCTGAAAAACGTGACTGAACAGATTTCGGTGATTGAGCCGAACCGGGAGATTACTCCGGAAATTCTAAGACAATACATTCCTTTCGATAGCCACGACCAGCTTCCTGCACTTTACAATGCGGACAAAAAAGAAGAAAAAACCTTTCATTCCGAGCGTGAAATATTGTACCAGATTCTGTTTGACATGAAAAATGACATGAACGATCTTAAAAAGCTGGTTCATGAAATTATTGATAAAGAGAATATTGATGTAACAAAACTTGACAAAGACAAATCCCGTATTCTGAATACCCTTTCAGAGAAGAAGGATGTGCATTTGTCTCATTTCAGTAAACACGAGGAAGAACCAATTCATATAGAAGAACATTCCAATGGCGACTATATTGAAGATACCGAGGTATACGTGGAAGAATCCCTTTCATTAATAGATAAGGAGATAGAATTGATAAAAAAAGCATTGGAGAAACATAACGGAAAACGGAAAAATGCGGCTCAGGAATTGGGGATTTCGGAGCGGACGTTATACCGGAAAATTAAAGAATACGACATAGACCAGTGATGAGAAAATTATTCATATTCGCCATAAGTGTGTTATTGCTTACGCAATGCGCCATTAGATATAAATTTACGGGTGCATCCATTGATTACACCAAGGTTAAAACAATGTCTGTAGCATTGTTTCCAAATGAAGCACCGTTGGTTGCCGACCCGGGATTAAGTCAGGCTTTTACAGAGGGGTTGAAGGATTATTTTATGAAACAGACGCGTCTGGATCTCAAGGAAAATAACGGTGATTTACAGTTTGAAGGGGAAATTACAGATTATACCATTAAACCGCAATCCATTCAGGCTGATATGACGGCAGCCCAAACCAGGGTAACTATGAAGGTGAATGTGAGGTTTATGAATATAACTGATCCGGAGCAGGATTTTGAAAAAAGCTTTTCTGCGTATGTGGATTTCGACAGTTCAGAAAACTTTGAATCCATTAAGGAAACGATCAGGGAAGAACTTCTGGATCAGATCTTCGAGGATATTTTTAACGAATCTGTGGCAAACTGGTAGTGAACAAAGGTGAATTCATAGCATATCTGAAAGAACCGGCTTCAATAACACCTGAAGTCGCACCCCAGCTTAAAGAGCTTTTGAAGGCCTATCCGGCTTTTCAGACGGGACATGTGTTGCTTCTTAAAAGCCTGTATGAAACCAAAGATGTGTTATATGAAAAGTATCTGACAAAGATTGCTGCTTATGCAGGGAACAGGGAATTACTCTATGATTATATTCTGGGGACTCCGGATATAAAATCTGTTGAACCGGGGCTAAAGCCGGTTGAAATAAGCAAAGAAGAAAGAAATCAACAGCAAGAGATTCAGGAGCAACAGCAAGAGACTCCTGAGCAGGAGTTAGAGCAACAGCAAGAGGTTTTTCAGGAACCAAAAGCGGCTAAAGAAAACACATATTTTGACTCTGTTACCATATCAAACGATTATTTCAACATCTCAGAAATTACAAGAGAAGGAACCTCCGGAGATAAGTTTGATGGTGTTCATTCATTCGCCCAGTGGCTTGATATTATGAGTCATAGACCGAATGATGTTGATGTGGATGAAGAAAAACCGGTTCAGCCAAACAAAAAATGGGAGCTGATAGATAACTTCATTAAAGAAACACCGGCATTCACTGCATCCAGAGAAAAACCCGTGGATAAAGACGGTGTGGTTCAGGATTTGAGTGCCAAATCGGTATCCGATAGCGATGAATTTATGACCGAGACACTTGCAAGGATATATATCAAACAGAGAAACTTTGAAAAAGCACTGCAGATATTTAAAAAGTTAAGTTTGAAATATCCCGAAAAAAGTATTTACTTTGCGGGTCAAATTAAAATTGTAGAGCAATTAAAGAATAACGAAAAATAATCACAATGTATCTTTTAATATCAATTCTTATTTTCATTGCAGCAGTTTTACTGATACTGATTGTATTGGTTCAAAACTCAAAAGGCGGAGGTTTGGCATCCAACTTTGCATCATCAAACCAGATTATGGGTGTGAGAAAAACGACAGATTTCCTTGAAAAGGCAACATGGACCTTGTCTATTGCTATTCTTGTTTTGTGCATTGCAGGCGCAGCAGCTATTCCAAGAAGCAGCGGTCAGGCTGAATCGGCTATTCAGGAAAGAGTAGAACAGACAATTGATCCTAACCAGGTTCCTCAATTCCCGACAGAAGCTCCTGCACTGGAAGAACAGGATTCAGATACGGAATAAGAGATATAAGTAAAAATATCAAAATGTCAGACTGTCATACAAGTCTGACATTTTTTTTGTCATTATTTTATGAAAGTGTCAGAATCCGGTTTGGCATACAATGTGATAAGAAGATGACCGGTTTCAAAAATAAAATGTTTAACTCTAATAATAACAAAAGATGAATATCAAACCATTAGCAGACAGAGTTGTAATTAAACCTGCCGCTGCAGAAGAAAAAACAGCAAGCGGAATTATTATTCCGGATTCAGCCAAAGAAAAACCACAAAAAGGTGAAGTTGTAGCAGCCGGTCCCGGTACGAATGATGAAGCAATGGAAGTTAAGGTTGGTGATACCGTTTTATACGGTAAATATGCCGGTACAGAACTGACACTTGATGGAGAAACTTACCTGATAATGAGACAATCGGATATTTTAGCTATTGTTTAATAACACAAAATCAAAATAAAAATGGCAAAAGAGATTAAGTTTAATATTGAAGCCAGAGACAACCTGAAAAGAGGTGTGGACATTCTGGCCGATGCAGTTAAAGTTACTTTAGGCCCCAAAGGACGCAACGTAATAATTGAAAAGAAATTTGGCGCTCCTCAGGTTACAAAAGATGGTGTAACTGTTGCGAAAGAAGTAGAACTGGAAGATGCATATGAAAATATGGGAGCACAGATGGTGAAAGAAGTTGCTTCTAAAACCGGTGACGATGCCGGCGATGGAACAACAACTGCAACTGTTCTTGCCCAAAGCATTATTTCTGTTGGTCTTAAAAACGTGACTGCAGGTGCCAACCCAATGGATTTAAAACGTGGTATTGATAAAGCTGTAGGTCTGGTTGTTGAAAACATTAAGAAACAGTCCAAACCATGCGATTCCCGCGAAATGATCCAGAACGTGGCTAAAGTTTCTGCCAACAACGATGAATCAATAGGTAAGTTTATTGCCGATGCCATGGATGTTGTTGGTAAAGAGGGTGTGATAACCGTTGAAGAAGCCAAAGGTATTACTGATGAGCTGAAAACTGTGGAAGGTATGCAGTTCGACAGGGGTTATATCTCTCCTTACTTCATTACTGATACCGAAAAAATGGAAGCTGATCTTGAGGCACCATACGTTTTGATCCACGATAAAAAGATCTCTACCATGAAAGATCTTTTACCGGTTCTGGAACAAACAGCACAGACAGGTCGTCCATTGGTAATTATAGCCGAGGATGTGGATGGTGAGGCATTGGCAACTCTGGTTGTTAACCGTTTAAGAGGTTCATTAAAAGTAGCTGCTGTTAAAGCACCTGGTTTTGGTGACCGCAGAAAAGAAATGCTTGAAGATATTGCTGTATTAACCGGTGGTGTTGTAATAAGCGAGGAAAAAGGGTTGAAGCTTGATGCTACGACTTTGGATATGCTGGGTGAAGCAGAAAAGATCACCATTGACAAGGAAAACACGACCATTGTAAACGGATCTGGTGATAAAGATGCCATTACTGCCCGTGTGAACCAGATTAAAGCGCAGATTGAAACAACCACTTCTGATTACGATAAAGAAAAACTCCAGGAACGTCTGGCTAAACTGGCTGGCGGGGTTGCTGTTCTTTATGTAGGAGCTGCTACTGAGGTTGAAATGAAAGAGAAAAAAGACCGTGTTGACGATGCATTGCATGCAACGCGCGCTGCCGTTGAGGAAGGAATCGTACCTGGTGGCGGTGTGGCTTTGGTTCGTGCTATTAATGTTCTTGATGGTGTTCAGGGCGAAAACGATGATGAAACAATCGGTATTGAAATTGTTAAGCGTGCCATTGAAGAACCAATGCGTCAGATTGTAATCAATGCAGGACAGGAAGGTGCTGTTATTGTTCAGAAAGTTAAAGAAGGTAAAGACGACTTTGGCTACAATGCCCGTACTGATGAATATCAGAAACTGTACGAAAGTGGCGTAATTGACCCTGCAAAAGTAACACGTATTGCACTCGAAAATGCAGCCTCTATTGCAGGCATGTTCTTAACAACAGAATGTGTTTTGGTTGACATAAAAGAAGATGTACCACCGATGCCTGCAGGCGGCATGGGAGGCGGTATGCCCGGAATGATGTAAAAATCAGAAATGCTTAAAATAAAAGAGAGCTGTCTTGTTAAGGCAGCTCTTTTTGCATTCTTGGTTCTTGTGTCTTGATACTTATATCTGAATTACGCAATACTCATATTTTTTCTGTAATAGGTTGGTGGCATATTCAGCTCCTGTTTGAATACACGCGAAAAATGGTGGAGGTCGTAGAAACCGCATTCCCTGGCTATTTGTTCGATGGTGAAAGTTGAATGATGCAATAACGTCAGTGCCTTTTCAATGCGTTTTTTCTGAATATATTTCTGTACACTCAGACCCACATTTTCACGAAATAAGCGTGCAAATGAATTGGTTACCAGATTCACTTTTTGAGCCAGTTCTTCGTTCTGTATATTGCGGTGCAGATGCGTTTCAATAAATGCAAGGGTATCATCTATCCGCTCATCGTAATGTGTCAGTATCCAGCTCTTTTGAGGCAGAGAAGCCACCGATTCCATGATTACATTATAAATTTTAGTAGTTATATGAACCGGAATGGAAACATGGTCCTTTAGTAGATGATGCCGTATTGTTGTGATATTTTTCCGCAACTGATCGGTTACCGGAATTTTATAGATTCCAGGCTCGCAATCATCACGGTTGATCCCAAGGTTGAAGTGTATGAATAAATGGTCAAATGTGTCCGGTTCATGATGATGAATCTCGTCCATAGAAGTAATTCGTGAACCATCAATTTTATTCAAATCGGAATTATTGCCGGACGTCAGAATAGAATACGGTGTGTTCGGTGGAATTAACAGTGACTGATCTTTATTCAGTTCATATAAACGGCCTTCCAGTTCAACAAACGCCCCCGGCAATTCATTATGGTAAAAGCGCCAGAAAGGTGCAGACAAATTTCTGACATTCCAGTTGTGAAATTTCCAGTACCTGCAACAATGCAGTTTAATCTGAAAGGTTTCAAATTGTTGCCTGACATCTGAAGGGTCAATGTGATGGTCAATGATTTCATTAAACGGTTTCATTGGCAGTAATCATATTCTGTATAACATGCTTTAATGTTTAAATTGTACACATTAAAGATTTTTATATGCAACAATATATAAGCTTTAAACGCTTAATTTTGAACTTCAATAGATAGTGATGTAATCAATCAGTTGTTTAATAATTACAAAATTAAAATATATCATGGGAAAAGCAGTCAGACTCTCTGAAAGATTTTCAGAAACACGAAAAAGCAGCATTAATATCGGTGTGTGTGCTGCATGTGATCCAAGGATTGATGATGATGCACGAATACGTACGCAGAACATCGTAGATAAAATAGCGGGTGTTATTTCTGAACGAGTTAAGGTTCCGGCTAATGAAACAGTAAATGTTGTTTGGTCCCCGATATTAATCGACGGCGAAAAGCAGGCCGATGAAGTGGCTCGTCAGTTTAAGGCTGAGGGTGTAAATATTGTGGTGTGTACACCTGATACATGGGCCTTTCCTCAGCTGACCCTGATGAGTTTGATGGCACATTTCCCCAAGGATACACCTTTAAATATAACCTGTGGTAACAGTGCACCGAAACCGGGCGTGGTATTTGCCCATGCGGTTAATGGTGCATTTGCACAACAGGGCCGGTTGACCCATCTGAATGTTGGCAGCTGGGATGACAACGGATTGGATCCTGCCATCAAACCCGAAACACTGGATCAGTTGATTGACTGGTGCTATGCAGCTGTAACTTATGTTGGTCTGAAAGGCAGGCGGGTGGTTTGTTTTGGGCACGACTCCATGGGCATGGAAACAGCTTTGACCCATGTCAATGCAACCCGCAACACATTTGGTCTGGAGGTGACCAGGCTGGATATGAAATTGCTGGCAGATAAACTGAACAAAAAAGATTACGATAAAGAAGAACTGAAAGCCTTAAAAAACTGGCTGGAATCCAATTTGAAATCTATAGACAAGTCACAACAAGGTGCCGAAGAAAAGCTGGATAAGTCGTTAAGTATGTACCTGATCATGCGCGATCTGCTGACCGATCTGGATGCGGTTGGCGGTGCATTTATGAACCAGCTGGAATGGGGAAGCGACCGTCGTGGCATTCCATTGCCAATTTGCGATATGGCCGAGTCATTGTTTAATTCAACCTTCGACCATAACGGGGCCAAATTTGCGATGCCATTTGGAACAGAGGCAGATATGCAGGGAACGTTGACCATGTTGTTTAAAACATGGTTGTCTGGAGGTAATCCTCCGTTGTTTATGGACTTCCGGAAAGTGTGGGAACCGTGGGAACTGAAGAAAAAAGTGGAGGAGCTTGGACTGAAAGTTACAGGTAACGAGCTATGGTTGCAAAAAGGTTTGGTTGACGGCGACAACTCCGGATCAGCCAGTCTGAACTGGGCAGGCTTACCAGGTGAAAAGGCAGAAGCTTTGCTGAAACGAATCACTATGCCGGGAGCAGAATTGTATTATTTCCCGGGTGGAGGAAACAGTGTTAACTTCGTATCGCCTGGAGGTATTGACGGTATTGCCAGCCGCTTAACCTACTCAGAATTAAATGGCATGTTCAGCCTGATATGGGATGAAGCAACCACAGTGGATCTTCCAAAAGAAATGGAAACCTTTATTTCCAACAGTTCCAATGTCACCTGGCCACATACGTGGGTAGTTCCGAAATATGCCACCATGGCAGAATACAAACAGTATGCACCGGCTAACCACTTCCACATGACCGCCGGATTGAAACCAGCTGTTCTGCAATACTGGATGGATCTTACCAATGTGTTATCGGTTGCGCCATGGCAAAACAGAGCCAGTTTAATAGAGGGTGTAGATCGTCCGGTTCCGTTGATGCATCTTATAAACGGCGGAGAATACGAAGCAAAAAAACTGAGAAGTAAAGGATTCTAAATACTATTGGGTATGGATCAGTTTTCATGTCTGGCAATCGATATGGGCGCAGGTAGTATCCGGATCATGCTTGGAGAGTTTTCTGATAAACTAAGCCTGACCGAGGTGCACAGGTTTTCCAATGAAATTATATTTGAAAACGGACACGAGCACTGGGACCTGGCACGAATTACCAATGAAATAAAGAAGGGACTGGAAAAGGCTGTCAAACTATCGGTTTATCCAATTCAAAGTGTGGCTGTTGATTCCTGGGGTGTGGACCATGTATTGCTTGACAACGCTCTGAAACCTTTAGCCAATCCTTTTGCATACCGCGATAAGCGGACAGATGGCATGCAGGAAAGGTGGGAGAATGAATTCCTGTCAGCGAAAGAAACATTCGAACGAACCGGTATCAACTTTTATCCGTTCAACACGCTTTTTCAGTTTCTGTCGGTTAAAGACAAATCAGAATTTGCACATGTCAGGGCTATTCTTTTTATGGCCAACTACATAGCATTTTATTTGAGTGGTGTTTTAAATAACGAGCTATCGTTATGTTCCACATCGCAAATGATACATATTGCAACGAACACATGGGATGAACTTATCCTGAAAAAACTGGCGCTTAAGTCAGGTCAGTTTTCTGAACCACAACGTTGCGGAACGGTAATTGGTAATGTTAAACCCGAGTTTGAGCTGCCGGATGCTAAAGTTTGTCTTGCACCTTCACACGATACCGCATCTGCCATTGAAGCCATTCCTGCAACTACAGATAATTATGCTTATATCTCAACAGGGACCTGGTGTATCATGGGCATGAAGAGCATAATGCCAATCACTAATGAGCTGGCTTTTACCGAAGGGATCACCAACGAGATTACCTCTCCGGGGAATATTAAGGTGCATAAAAACGCCATGGGTTTGTGGTTGATCCAGAAACTTAAGGAGGAGCTGTTCCCGGATTTATCGTATGGTGAACTGGAACAACGCATTTCAGGATCCGGGTCAACCGGTATTACCATTGATCCGAACGACAACAGGTTGTACAATCCTGAAAGCATGAAACTGGTATTTGATGAATTGCTGTCTGAAGCAGGTTGTCAGCCGTTTAAAAATTCATTGGAGTATTTCTGGTGTGCGTACGAAAGCCTTGCGGCATCTTTCAAAGGTATTCTGGATGTCCTGATTAATCTCAGAAACCGAAGGTTCGACGGCCTTCATATGCTTGGCGGCGGTATTCAGTCGGAATTGTTGTGCCGGTTAACGGCAAACGCCGTAGGAATTCCGGTTCATGCAGGACCGGTGGAAGGAGCAACCATTGGGAACATGTTATGGCAGAGCGTGGCGATGGGGTATGCCAGTTCCATTGAAGAGGCTCATAAAATAGTAGGGAAATCATTCGGCATTAAAACATATAATCCTGAAAAGGAAGATTAGAAATAAAATATGTACATTGATGAGTTATTTATAAGAATAAAATTACAATAGAACATGGATGCAATAGCTAAGAAAGTGCCTTTACTGGATAAAAAGTACACACTGGCATTTATTTTATTATCAAGTTGTTTTATGTGGTGGGGTATTGCAAATAACCTCACAGATCCTCTTGTCAGGGTTTTTAAGGCAGTATTTGGCGAATTAAGTACGTTTCAGGCGTCACTCATTCAGTTTGCATTTTACTTTGGTTATTTCTGTATGGCAATTCCCGGATCCATGATATCCCGGAAGTATTCATATAAAACAGGGGTTCTTGTAGGATTAGGGCTTTATGCCATTGGTTGTCTTTTATTGTATCCATCAACGTTGCTACAGGAATTTATTTTTTTCTGTATCTCTTATTATGTATTGGCAAGCGGTTTAAGTATTCTGGAAACCAATGCAAATCCCTACATTCTGGTACTGGGTGAAAGAGAAACAGCAACACGGCGCTTAAATTTTGCACAGTCTTTTAATCCGATCGGAGCTGTTTCTGGTGTGTTTTTGGCCCGTTATCTCATTATGGCCAAGATGCCTTTGGATGCAGAGGGTAATATACAGGTTGCATCTGATCAGATCAATGAAGTTCTGAACATCGTCATTTTTCCGTATTTGTCTATTGCTGCTGTTTTGGTGCTGGTGTGGATATTAATTGCTGTCATGAAGATGCCAAAGGTTTCTGATAACAGTGCCGACCTGCATCTGTTTCGAACCTTTAAATCCTTATTCAAAAGAAAGAATTATACGTTTGCCGTGATTGCACAGTTTTTTTATGTTGGAGCACAGATTACGGTATGGACATACACAAATTTTTATATCCCTGAACATTTGCATGTGACTCCCGATCAGGCTCTGGAATATCATTCATGGGCACTGATATTGTTTGGTGTTTCGCGATGGATCTTTACTATCCTTATGAGAAAATTTAAAGACAGTACATTACTTTTAACCGCTTCAGTAATGGCAGGTCTGCTTTCTCTGAGTGTAATTTTCGTTGGAGGTATTGTCGGCGTATATTCATTGATAGGAATATCGGCGTTTATGTCTCTTATGTTTCCAACCATATTTGGCATGGGAAGTGATGGTTTGACGGATGAAGAAACAAAGGTAGGTGCTTCCGGTTTAATTATGGCGATTCTTGGTGGTGCATTAATCACACCGTTACAGGGTGCTTTTATTGACATAATAGGTGTAAGCTTTTCTTACTTTATTCCTCTGGTTTGTTTTATTGTAATAGGTTCTTACGCGTATTACAGGTTATCATTAACCAAAAGAGTAGCAGTATAATGACAGAATATAAACGATATTGTAAGACCTTAACTCTAAAGAATGATCCGGAATTGATTGAGGCATATAAAAAAGTTCATGCACCCGGTGCCGTTTGGCCGGAGATTACAAAAGGAATGAAAGAGGTTGGAATTCTGGATATGGAAATTTACATTTTGGGGAACCAGTTGTTCATGATCATGAATACAATAATGGATTTCGATCATGACCTTGCAATGCATGATCTGGCAAAAAAACCACGGCAGAGTGAATGGGAGGCTTATGTGTCAAAGTTTCAGAATACCTCAGAAGATGCCTCTGCCGATGAAAAATGGCAGTTGATGGAACGTATTTATAAAATGGATTAAATGACATTTATTAAACCAAAATATTTAGGCAAAACCAACATTGAATGTCCGCCAATTATTTATGGGACCAGTTATCTTGGAAACCTTTACAGAGAACTTTCCTGGAAGGAAAAGCTGGCACTGATGAAGGAGTGGTTCAATGTGGCGGATGGTAAGAAAGTAGTGATTGATTCTGCCGGGAAATACGGTGCTGGTTTATCACTTGAAACCATTGGAAAAGGCCTGAAGGAACTTGGTGTTGATCCGTTAAATATTACCATCAGCAATAAGCTGGGATGGTATCGCATACCCCTAACAACCGATGAACCATCATTTGAACCCGGTGCATGGATTAATATTAAACACGATGCTGTACAGAAAATTAGCTACGAAGGCATTCTGGAATGCTGGAAGCAGGGGAGTGAGTTGCTGGGAGATACATATAAATCAGAACTGGTTTCGGTACATGATCCCGATGAATATCTTGCAGCAGCTAAATCCGAAGAAGACAGGAAAAAGCGCTTTGATGATGTACTTGGTGCTTATAAAGCCCTGTTCGAACTGAAAAAGAAGAAAAAGGTTAAAGCGGTTGGCATTGGGTCCAAGGATTGGAAAGTAATTTATGAGTTGTACCAGCATGTGAAATTTGACTGGATCATGTTTGCCAACTCTTTCACGGTTTATTCCCATCCCGGAGAAGTTCTTGATTTCTTTATGCAACTGGAGAAGGATGGTGTTGGGATTATCAACTCAGGTATTTTTAATGCCGGATTCCTTACAGGAGGTGCCTATTTTGACTACCGGTTGGTAGATGTATCAAATCCACTGGATCAGCATTTATTTGAATGGCGCGAGAAATTCTATGCCGTTTGCGATACGTTTAATGTGGTTCCGGGTGATGCCTGTCTGCAGTTTGCCTATTCACCCAAACCGGTGAATGCTGTAGCTCTTAATCCGGGGAAACCAACCCGTATGGCACGGAACAAGATTGTTATCGTGCGTCCTATGCCTTATGGTTTCTGGGAAGCATTAAAAGAAGAAAAGATTATTGATCCGGCGTATCCGTTTTTATAAATCAACATGATGATTATTGATACACATCACCACTTATGGCAGTACAATCCGGTAGAGTTTGACTGGATTGATGATGAGATGGCCATTATCCGTAAAAGCTTTTTGCCGGATGATCTGCAGCAAACCATCAAGGGAACTGGCATTGAACAGGTCATTACGGTTCAGGCCAGACAAACATTGGAAGAAACAGACTGGTTGCTCACATTGGCAGAAAAACATGATTTTATGAAAGGCGTGATCGGTTGGGTGCCCCTTGCTTCACCCGATTTAGATTCTGTTTTGGAAAAATATAAAGGTAATCTCTGGTTGAAAGGCGTACGTCATGTGGTACAGGGAGAAACGGACCCGGAATTTATTTTAGGACAGGATTTTAATAATGGGATTACACTGCTGAAGGAATATGATCTGCTCTATGAAATACTGATATTTGAACATCAGCTTCCGAACAGCATCAGGTTTGTGGACAAGCATCCTGATCAGGTATTTGTATTGGATCACATTGCCAAACCTAAAATTAAAACCAATGAAATTAAGGATTGGAAGAATAATATGTATGAACTTGCAAAACGCGATAATGTGTATTGCAAGCTAAGTGGCATTGTGACTGAAGCAAACTACAAAACATGGAACAGAGAACAGCTTCAGCCATACTTTGATGTGGTTTTGAAAGCATTTGGTCCCGAGCGACTTATGTTTGGTTCTGACTGGCCGGTTTGCCTTGTAGCTACAGAATATGAACAATGGGTTAATATAGTAAGAGGTATAATTTCAGGATTTAGCCAAACAGAACAGGACCAAATTCTGTTTAAGAATGCACAAAGAGTTTATAATATATAGACACAAGAACCAAGATACAAGATTAAGCACTGTGTTGGTTGCTGAGTTTATCGAAGCATGATACCTGATACTTGTGTCGTGATACTAAAAAGAATATGAAAGCAATAGAAATTATAAAAGCAGGTGAAGTAAAAGTTGTGGAACGTGAAATGCCGGTGGCAGGAACAGGCGAGGTTTTACTGAAGATAAAGTACGTGGGGTTCTGCGGATCGGATCTGAGCACTTATCTTGGGAAAAATCCCATGGTGAGTTATCCACGTATTCCGGGTCATGAGATTTCTGCTGAAATAATCGAAAAAGGTGATGGTGTTCCTGAAAACTTCAATGCGGGACAGAAAGTTACCGTGGTTCCTTATACCAACTGTGGACAGTGTACCTCGTGTAAACAGAAGCGTTTTAATGCTTGCCGCTATAATGAAACGCTGGGAGTGCAACGCGATGGGGCCATGGCGGAATATATTGTGGTTCCGTGGCAGAAAATATTAACCGACGAGCAGCTATCAACACGTCAGCTGGCTTTGGTTGAACCATTGACTGTTGGCTTTCACGCCATTGACAATGGTGAGGTAACAGATCTGGATACCGTTATGGTTCTGGGGTGTGGAATGATTGGGACAGGTGCTATTGTTCGTGCTGCCCTGCGTGGTGCAACAGTAATAGCTGTGGATATTGATGATGACAAACTGGCTGTAGCTAAAAAACTTGGAGCTGTTCATACCATTAATTCACTAAAGCAGAACCTGCATGAAGAACTGGAAAGGATAACCAACGGTGACGGTCCGACAGTTGTTGTTGAAGCAGCCGGAAATCCCGTTACCTATAAAGCGGCCATAGAAGAAGTCGCGTTTGCGGGACGGGTGGTATGTATTGGCTATGCCGGAAGCGAAATATCCTTCTTAACCAAACTGTGGGTACAGAAGGAACTGAAAATCATGGGATCACGTAATGCCAATCCATCCGACTTTGAAGCAGTAATTAAATATCTGAAGGGCAGCGACCTGGATGAAAACCTGTTAATCACAAAAACTATTTCAGTAGAACAGGCGTCTGAAACAGTTAAATACTGGTCAGAACATACGGGAGAGGTCTTAAAAATAATGGTGGAATTCTGAGCATACCGAGGGCTTCGCTTTAAGCGGAGGCCCTCGGTACCCACTTATCTTCTAACCGTAAACGAATTAAACCCAACCAGATCAGTTATAGTAATATCCACGTGTTCAACCTGCGCATGATCTGGTCCTTTTTTACACCAGCTTACAAACTGTGAAAGCTGTATTTCACTTCCTTCTGCTTCAATATAAACAGTGCCATTGTATCGGTTTTTTACGTATCCCGTTACACCAAGAGTCTCTGCCATTCTGCGGGTATGCCAGCGAAATCCGACTCCCTGAACATTACCATAAACAGTTATATTGAAATGTTTGAGCATACAATAAATTTAGGGAGAGTTTTGAATAAAAAGTGATTTTATGTTAACAATCGTCAATTTAGCATTTTTAATTTTATTAAACAGCTGAAATTTAGTTACTTTAATAGATATTATCTGTTGTTGTGTGACATCAAAAAATAAAATCGTAAGAAGACCATATTCAAATTCAGATATGATAGTATGATTAAGATGTGTTGGATATATTACCGATCATTATTACCGTTGAATATTTTATTTTCGTTCGTATCGTCGGTTCTTGTTGCATCATTTATTTCTTCGACAATTGAAGAAGTACCATCATCATTTTGGCTACAATTATTACACAATTGGATAATTATTTTTTTTACCGTTGGATTTGTATGCAGTATTGCCTACTATGAATATTATAAGAAAAGAAATTACTTTTTTTATTACAATCATGCTTTAACAAAGACGAAATTGTATTTGTCAGCATTAATTTTTAACTCATTAACAGGAGCCATCCTTCTAGGATTAATTTCTTATGTGTAGTACGTTGGAAATAGATAGTGTAATTAAAACATTTGCTCAGAGAAAAATACTCACTAATGTGTATTTAAAATGTCAAACAGGAGAGATTGTCGGAATTCTGGGGAGGAATGGATGTGGAAAGTCAACACTATTAAAAATATTATTTGGAACATTGATTGCGGATCAAAAGGCGATTAAAATAGATAATAAATTTTATGATAAACCGTATCAGTATAAAAATTTGATTGCTTATTTGCCCCAGCACAGCTTTTTACCTGAAAATATTAGTTTGAGGGATATAATACATGTTTTTATAAAGGATCCTGAAAAAAGGAAAAAGCTAATTGCTGACGAAAGAATAAAGCAACATTTAAAGAAAAGAACAAAAGAATTGTCCGGTGGCGAGTTAAGGTATTTTGAGATAACCTTACTTGTTAATTTAGATGTCAGATTTATTCTTCTTGATGAACCTTTTTCTGGTATTGAACCGATCTATAAGGGAAAAATAAAGGAGTTAATAAAAGAGTATAGTAATGATAAAGGTTTTATTATTACGGACCATGATTATCAAAATATACTTGATATAAGTGATAGGTTAGTTTTAATAAAAGATGGAGCATTAATAAATATACAAAAGTCAAAACAACTGGAAGAATATGGTTATTTGCCTGCCGGGACGTTAATGCGTTCAAAAATGGATGGTATTGGGGAAGAAAGTCTCCCTGTTAATTTTAATGTGGATAGTCAAACATTGCGTGATCTTGACTTGATTGGCAGTACAAAAACAGGTCTTATCTTTTCAATATTCGATAATGTAAAAACAACAGGAGGGGGAATTCGTTTGCAAAAGATGCTCAAAACACCTATTTCGGACATAAACAGATTAACGGATAGAAGAGATACGATTAAGTTTTTTGTCGAAAAAAATGTGACCCTAAAAATCACTAAAAAAGATATTGATTTTATTGAGTTTTACAGATCATACAAAACTGCTGATTCAAGGAAGAATGTTATTGGTTCAATGTATGAAGGGCTGCGTTATAAAATAAAATCCAGTAATGATTATTATATAAAAAAGACAGGTGTACAAAAAACATTAGGACTGTTACACTATCTTTCTGTATTTGCTAAAGAGTATCACACTAAAGATATTCCCGTATATTTATCTCTTATTTTTTATAATATTCAGGAGATACTTTTCGAAAAAGGATTTCGGGAAATATTAGATACGGCAGATAAAACACATTTAAATGCTGTTGACATAGAGAAGCTGGATAATTTTTTCAGGAGGACCAATAGTAACAAAATCACTGAAATTCTGGAAATGCTTTATGAGGTGGATGTATTTGAATCTGTTGCCGCTTCAGTAAAAAAATATAATTTATCTTTTCCTGAATATTCCGGTTCCGCAATTCCAAATGTAAAACTTGAAGGTTTGTACCATCCGGTTTTAGAAAGGCCTGTTAGTAATGATTTTCAAATAGGCAGACATAAAAATCTGTGTTTTCTAACCGGAGCTAATATGTCAGGGAAATCCACTTTTTTAAAGGCATTTGGATTGGCAGTTTATCTGGCCCATGTAGGTTTTCCGGTTCCTGCGTCAAAAATGGAATCAACTATTTTTAAAGGACTGATAACTACGATTAATCTTAACGACAATATTGCTCTTGGCTATAGCCATTTTTATAGCGAGGTTAAGCGGGTTAAAGAAGCAGCATCAATGATAGAAAAGAATAAGAATGTAGTTGTAATTTTTGACGAGTTATTTAGAGGAACCAATGTGAAGGATGCATTTGATGCATCGTTAATGGTTATTTCGGAACTTTTAAGAATTAAAAGAAGTATATTTTTGATCTCTACTCATATTATTGAAATTGCTGAAGAACTGAAAAATAAAGACAATATTTTTTTCAAGTGTTTTGAATCCAAAATGGACATGGAAACTCCCGTTTACAATTATAAATTAAAAGGGGGCATTACCAAAGAACGATTTGGAATGCAGATTGTGAAAAATGAAAGAATAGATGAGATATTAAAATCAATTGATGAAAATTAAAGTCTATATTCGATAAAAACCTGTATAAATTATTTCAAAGTATTAGTCAAACGTCCCCTAAACAATATAAATAGCCTAACCTATTATTATTTATAAACCGGTTATCCAATCTAAAAATAAATTACGCATTTACTTTTTAGTTTGATTCTAAATTAGTTACAAGTGTTAAAATCATAAAAAACAGATTCATTGGATGTTACACTATTTTTAAGGTAGGATAAAATTGCCGATTAAATCGATAAATCAACATATCTACATATAAAAAGTTCATTTCGGCATACAGATTTTTAAAAAAAATATATATTTGATGGTTCAAAAAAACAAGCTGCCCGTCGATATAAACATTACATTGTCAGACAGTTAACAAAAATTTTAAACGATAAGTTAACAGGTTATGCTTTCAAATTACGGTATTATACTACTTTTCGTTATCCTGGGTTTTGTTTTTGTAGGCATTGGATTTGCAGCATCCTACCTCGTGCGTCCCAGTCATCCAAATCCGGTAAAAAATTCTACGTATGAATGCGGTGAAATTCCGATAGGAGAACCCTGGATAAAATTTAACGTGCGGTTCTATGTTATCGCGCTGGTTTTTCTTTTGTTCGATGTTGAAATCGTCTTTCTGCTCCCGTGGGCCGTTATATTCAAGGGACTAGGATGGTTTGCATTTATTGAAATGATCATCTTTGTCGTTATCCTGCTCACAGGATTTGTATACGTATGGGCAAAAGGGGACCTTGACTGGGAAAAACCAAAACCTGTAATTCCAAAATTAGAAGATTTAGTTGTAGGTAAAAAAATTGATTAACGATGGGTTTATTAAATAAACTGGATGATCCTTACGATGGTGGTGGAATTGTTCTTGGAACAGTGGAAGATTTATTGAACTGGGGTCGGAGTAAATCCAATTGGTATTTGCATTTTGGTCTGGCATGCTGTGCCATCGAATTTATGGCAATGAATGCCTCCCATTTTGATTTTATGCGGTTTGGTACCATTCCGCGTACAAGTCCGCGCCAGGCAGACTTTATCATGATTACAGGGACGGTTACTTTAAAGATGGCAGACAGGATCAAGATTCTTTACGAACAAATGTCTGAACCAAAATACGTCATTTCTGTGGGATCGTGCTCTAACTGTGGAGGGCCTTACTGGGAACATGGTTACCATGTACTAAAGGGAGTTGACAAGATTATTCCCGTAGATGTATACATTCCTGGATGTCCTCCGCGTCCGGAAGCATTTGAAGAAGGAATGATAAAACTGCAGGAAAAAATAAGCAAGCAGGCGATTTTCAATAAACGGAAAAAGCTGAAAGCTGAAGCTGATGAATCAAATAACGCGGTATAACATGGAATTAAACGAGATATATCAGTTATTGAAGGACAAATTTGGTGATGCAATCATTGAAATGAATGATCAGCAGCCGGTTGATCCGTATATTATAATTTCCCCCGAAAAACTGTTTGACATTTGCCATACACTTCGCGATCACGACCAGACACAGTTCGATTATCTGATGAGCCTGAGTGGTATGGATTATGGAGAGAACGTTGGCGTGGTTTATCATTTGTATTCCATGGAGCTTAAGCATAAGCTGGTCATTAAAGTGATGGTTTCAAAAGATAAACCAGTGGTTCCTTCTGTGGAGAGAATTTGGAAATCGGCCGACTGGCACGAGCGTGAAGCATACGATCTGGTTGGAATTGAGTTCGAAGGACATCACAATATGATCCGGATTCTTTGTCCGTACGACTGGGAAGGCTATCCATTAAGAAAAGATTACGTAACACCCGAGACCTATCACGGGATGAAAATAGGATACGAATAAGGGTATGAGCGATATTAAAAAATTAGATCTCGAGTACAGCCAGTTAGGTTCCGATAAAATGCGGCTGAATGTTGGCCCGCAGCATCCGTCTACTCATGGCGTACTCAGGTTGGAAGTTGAAGTTGATGGTGAGATTGTAAACGAGGTAATTCCACATTTGGGCTACCTGCACCGGAGTTTCGAGAAACATTGTGAAAATATGACCTATCCGCAGATCATACCATACATCGATCGTATGGATTACATTGCTGCGATGAACAACGAATGGGTTTACGCAATGGCCATGGAGAAAATGATGGACATTAAGGTTCCTGAAAAGGTGGAGTATATAAGGGTAATCGTGGCAGAATTAAACCGTATCGCTAACCATCAGATAGCCATCGGAACATTTGGTCTTGATGCCGGAGCATTTACACCATTCCTGTTCTATTTCCGCGACCGCGAGCAAATTGTTTGGATACTTGAAAAGCTTTCAGGAGCACGCTTACTTTATAATTATTTTAAAATTGGTGGTCTTGCCAGAGATATCTATCCTGATTTTAAACAGGATATTCTGAAAGCAATTAAGCAGATTCGTGAAACCAATAAAGAGGTTATGGATCTCTTAATGCTGAATGGTATTTTCATTAAAAGAACAACCAATGTTGGTATCCTTCCGGCTGACGTAGCCATAAATTATGCCTGTAGCGGTCCTGTTTTGCGCGGTTCCGGTGTAAAATACGATCTGAGAAAAGATGAACCATATTCCATTTACGACAGGTTCGACTTTGATATACCGGTTGGATCCAACGAAATAGGAAAGGTAGGCGACTGCTGGAACAGGAACATCGTAAGAGTTCGTGAGATGGAAGAGTCTTGCCGGATTATTGAGCAGGCATTGGAGCAGATGCCGATGGAAGGTGATGTGCAGGAAGCAGTAAAGAAGAGAGTTAAACCACCGGCCGGTGAGGTATACATGAGGGCTGAAAATCCAAAAGGAGACCTTGGGTTTTATATTGTTAGTAATGGTACTGATAAACCGGAACGCCTGAAGGCTCGCGGAACCAGTTTCGTGAATCTGTCGATAATACCTGAAATCTCAAAGGGCTATATGTTTGCCGATTTGATCCTGATTTTAGGAAGCATCGACATTGTGCTGGGTGAAGTTGACAGATAATAAAAAATTGAATCATTATATAAATGGACAATTCAAACTTTCTATATGATCTTTTCGGCGGTGTAAACGGCTGGGCGGTCACATTTGTAATTCTTCTTCCTCTGGGATTTGTACTTGTTTATGCGCTTGTTGCCATTTTGGCTGAATTAAAGGTTTCAGCATGGATACAGGAGCGTTTAGGTCCGATGAGAACCGGGCCCTGGGGGATTTTACAGCCGGTTGCTGAGGTTCTTAAATTATTACAAAAAGAAGATATCACTCCGGACAGGGCTAACAAATTGCTGTATAATGCGGCACCGTTCATTATTTTCACAGGAGCATATTCCGCATTTGCGGTTATTCCATTCAGTCAGGCCTATACACCCGCCAGCATCAATCTCGGTCTATTTTACATTTTTGCCGTCGGATCCATCAGTGCGCTTGGTATCGTGATGGGAGGATGGGCATCAAACAATAAATACTCACTGATGGGAGCCATGCGTTCAGTGGCGCAGCTGATCAGCTACGAGGTTCCTGCAGCCATTGCAGTTTTATCTGTTGTGGTTTTGACTTCCAGCATGGATCTGCAGCATATCAGCAGCATGCAATCCGGTTGGTTCTGGAACTGGTATCTTTTTGGAGGACCCGGAACAGCTGCCAAATGGATCATTTTTCCATTTACTGTGATTCTTTTCATAACATATTTTATATCGTCACTTGCCGAAACCAACCGTGTACCCTTCGATATTCCTGAAGGTGAATCGGAATTGGTGGCAGGGTTTCACACAGAATACAGCGGAATAAAATTCGCAATGTTCTTTTTTGCAGAATACGCCAACATGTTTGTGGTAGCAGCCATCCTGACAACAGTATTTTTAGGTGGATGGAATTCGCCGTTTGGCGATTTCATGCAGGGACCGGTTTGGGGCGCTTTCTGGTTCATCCTGAAAGGGTTTATGATTGTGTTGGTTCAGATTTGGATTCGCTGGACATTGCCGCGATTCAGGGTTGATCAGCTGATGTACTTAGGATGGAAAGTATTGTTACCGGCGGCCTTTGTTTGCTTTTTTGCTATTAGTTTATACGTAATGTTGAAATAGGATTTTATAATGGCATATTTTAATACAATCTGGTCAGGCTTATCAACGGCGTTTCAGGGGATGACAATTACCTGGAAGCACATCTTTGCCAAAAAAGTGACCATTCAATATCCGGATGAACGTTTTCCGATACCCGACGGTGCACGTAACCGTCTGGCACTACAGATGAACCGATGCACTGGTTGTACCTTGTGTGCTACAGCCTGTCCGGTAAATTGCATTACCATAGAGACCATTAAGGCTTCTCCCGATGATCCTAACAAGGAAAATTACGAGAATGGGAAAGAACGGAAAATGTGGCTGGAAAAATATGAAATTGATTTTGCCAAGTGTTGCTTTTGTGGTTTATGTACTCAGGCATGTCCTACTGATGCTATTCTTCATACTAAGGAATTTGAATACTCGGAATATAAACGCGAGAACCTGGTATACCAGTTTCAAACCCTGACTCCGGTGCAGATTGAAGAAAAGAAGCGTTTGCTTGAGGAGTACAAACAGAAACAGGCAGCTGAAGCTGAAGCTGCAGCAGCTGCCAAAAAAGATGACAGTCCGAAAAAAGACGAGAAATAACAGATCAAGATATACAGTATATGGATTTAGTAACGATAGCATTCTACTTTCTCGCTGCCTTAACTCTGGGGTTCAGCGCGATTGTTGTATTGTCTAAAAATATCATGTATTCGGCATTTGCCCTGCTGTTTACCCTGTTTGGTGTGGCAGGTCTCTATGTGTTGCTTACAGCCGATTTTCTGGCGATAACCCAACTTATGCTCTACATAGGAGGTATTCTGGTGTTGATCATCTTTGGAGTAGTTCTTACATCGCGAATTACGGGAATTGATGTAAAATCGGGTACTCTGGGAAAACTGCAGGTTGTGGCTGCCGGTGTACTGGCAGTTGTTATTGCCGGGTCACTTATTTATATGGCCATTTCAACCGATTGGCACACGGCACCTTCAGAAGAAGTTAATTCAACCGTAACCCAGATAGGTAACGAGTTGTTGACTAATTACCTTCTGGCGTTTGAAGCGGCTTCGATGTTATTGTTACTTGCCATTGTTGGAGCAGCACTTATAGCACGTAAAAAAAAGTAATGTTATGCATATAGGATTGGTTCATTATTTGGTTGTCAGCGCGATTCTGTTTTCAATTGGGCTGTATGGTATCATTGCCCGTAAGCATGCCATTCTGGTATTGATGGGTATTGAATTGATACTGAATGCAGCCAATATAAATTTCATCGCTTTTGCGAAGTTTGGCGGATTGAACATTGAAGGTCATATTGCTGCCATTTTTGTCATTATTCTGGCTGCCACGGAAGCGGCTATTGCACTCGCCATTATTCTGAATATTTATCAGCATTTCAGGCATGCAAATGTGGATGAAGTAGATGATTTAAAAGAATAGTAATATTTAAAGGAAATCTTAATTATGACACAAAATATATTGCTGTTTCTTAGCGTTTTAGTGCTCCTCATTCCGATGTTGAGTTTTATTACCAATATCTTTTTTGGAAACAGGTTAGGACGAAAAAGTGGTATTGTCGGAACGGCTATTCTTGGAATAGATATGATCCTGGCTTTTACGCTGGCATTTAACAAGCTTTTTAAATACGCCGATATCACCACCGTTCAAAACAGGTTTGAATGGTTTAACCTGGGGCAATTAAAATTTGATATTGGAATAGGTATTGATAATATAGCTGCCATCATGCTGATGGTGGTTACACTCATCAGTTTCCTGGTACACTTGTTCTCCACCGTTTATATGAAAGGAGACAGACGCTATCCTACTTTTTATGCCTATTTAGGACTGTTTACTTTCTCAATGCTTGGAATCGTGATTTCAAACAACTTCCTGATGATGTACATTTTCTGGGAACTGGTTGGGATCAGTTCATACCTGTTAATCGGATTCTGGTATGAAAAAGATTCAGCTTCCAATGCCAGCAAAAAGGCCTTCATTACAAACCGTATCGGTGACCTTGGATTTTTTGCAGGAATCATGATCCTGTTCTTTACCTATCATTCGTTCATGTTCGAGGATATCTTCTCAGGTATTGCATCCGGTCATCTTCCGTTTGATAATCCAACCATGCTTACCATTGCGGGCATCTGTATTTTTATGGGAGCAGTTGGTAAATCGGCTCAGTTTCCGTTGCATGTATGGTTACCCGATGCCATGGAAGGTCCGACGCCGGTATCTGCCTTGATCCATGCGGCAACCATGGTGGCAGCAGGTGTGTACCTGGTATCCAAGGCTTTTGTAATGTTTACAGCCGATGCACTAACCGTTATTGCAGTTATCGGCGCCATCACTGCATTTATGCCGGCAACAATCGCATTGGTTCAAACCGATTTTAAAAAGATATTAGCTTATTCCACCATCAGCCAGCTGGGATATATGATTATGTCGCTGGGAACCGGTGGATATACCAACGGTTTCTTTCACCTGGTAACGCATGCATGGTTTAAGGCAGCGCTTTTCCTTGCTGCCGGATCTGTGATCCACGCCATGCACGAATCCATGCATCGCATGCACGATCATCATACCGATCCACAGGACATCAATAATATGGGAGGCCTGCGTAAAAATATGCCATGGACCTACCGCACATTTATGGTTGTAACTCTGGCGCTTTCCGGCATTCCGTTTACCTCAGGATTTTTAAGTAAGGATGGCATCCTGGCCGGTACGTTGGCTTATGCCAAACTTAGCGGAGGATGGCACTGGATCATTCCTTTCCTGGGCTTTGCGGCAGCCGGTATGACAGCGTTTTACATGTTCCGTTTAACCATTCTCGCATTTCATGGTGAACACAAAACTGAAGTGGCGACAAAAGTAAAAGAAAACAACTGGCGCATTGTTACACCGCTTGTTCTTCTGGCATTTTTGTCCTTCTGGTTTATTTATTCACCTAATCCGTTTAATGCTTCACAAGGGTGGTTCGAAAAGAAAATAGAACAGCCTGCAACCGTGGTTCCGGCTGAATACCAGTTCAGTTTCCTGATTCCTGAAGAACAACATGAAACAGCTGCTGTACATTCAACAGAACACGAGGTGGCTACTGAAAATACAGAGCATGCCATGCATGAAGCTTCTGCGGCGCATAGCGGTACCATAACCCTTTTACAGGAGGAAACACATCATTTACATGTGCTGGCAATGATCATATCTATTTTGACTGCTGGTATAGGAATATTATTGGCCTATCTGATTTATCAGTTTAAATATATTAGTGCAGATAACCTGGAACGCAGGTATAAACCGGTTCATAAATTCCTGTACAACAAATGGTACTTCGACGAATTGTATAATGCCACAGTTATTGCCGGCGTGATGGGGATATCGAAAGCATTTTCATGGTTCGACAAAAATATTGTTGACGGGATCGTCAATGCCAGTTCGTGGCTTGCACGCGGGTTCAGTTATCTCACCAGCTTATTTGATAGTTACGTGGTGGATGGTCTGGTAAACCTTGTGGCCAATGCTACGGGTTATGCAGGAACGATGATTAAGAAACTGCAGACTGGTAAGGTTCAGAGCTACATTGTGTTTGTGCTGATGGGCATTTTAATTTTGGTATACTTTTTTATTTAGCTAACAGATTCTAAAAATTACTTATATGCAAGGGACATTCAATTTTCCGATTTTATCATGGATAACTTTCCTTCCGGTTCTGGGGATATTAATTATCCTGTTCATTCCTAAAGGAAAAGATGAGAAAGGAATAGAATTATCATCAAAACTGATTAAATGGACGAGTGCCGCCATTACTTTTATTCAGTTAATTTTAGCTGTCATTATTTACATCAACTTCGATTCGTCTAAGGCTGGAATAAATGATGCCGCTTCGTTTCAGTTTGTAGAAAAACTAAGCTGGATTCATGCCAGTTTCCCGCTGATTGGAAACCTGAATATCAATTATTATATGGGGATTGACGGTGTGAGTGTCCCAATGATATTGCTGACTGCGCTGATTTCTTTCGTGGCAATTTTCCCGTCATTTAATATTAAAAAGGCTGTGAAAGGGTACTTTGCCATGTACCTTTTACTGGACCTTGGTATGATGGGTGTATTTTGTGCACTGGATTTCTTCCTGTTCTACATTTTCTGGGAACTGATGTTGTTACCAATGTACTTCCTGATTGGAGTCTGGGGTGGACCACGAAAAGAATATGCGGCCATCAAGTTCTTTATTTATACACTGGTTGGTAGTGTCTTCATGTTGCTGGTGATGATTGGACTGTATCAAAGTACCGGTACATTCGATATTATTAGTATGATGAATCCGGAAGTATTCAAGGCAGGCTCTATATTCGGAGGGACAGCGACCACTATACGGTACGTGGCATTTATGGGATTGTTTATCGGTTTTGCCATTAAGGTTCCGATCTTCCCCTTCCATACCTGGTTGCCGGATGCACACGTGGAGGCACCTACGCCGATATCCGTTATACTGGCAGGCGTACTGTTGAAGATGGGAGCTTATGGTATGATCCGAATCGCTTTTCCGATCTTCCCCGATGCCTTTGGCTATTTCCAGAATCTGATAGCCTGGATCGGAATGATAAGTATTGTATATGGTGCATTATGTGCACTTGGTCAGCATAAAGTCGGAAAGAGAGACTTCAAGAAATTGATTGCATACTCTTCGGTAAGTCACATGGGACTGGTTATCCTGGGATTAGCTTCCATGCGTCCTGAGGGAACAGTAGGTGCGATCTTCCAGATGTTCAACCATGGGGTGATTACTGCCATGCTCTTCATGATTGTAGGTGTTATTTATGACAGGGCACATACCCGCGGACTGGACGATTTTGGTGGTCTGGCCAAAAAGATGCCGGTTTATACTGGTGTGATGGCCATCGCTTTCTTTGCTGCCATTGGTTTACCGGGATTAAGCGGTTTCGTTTCAGAAGTGCTTGTATTCCTTGGTGCTTTCAGATCCTTCCCGATCCTGACAGTTATTTCAGGATTAAGTATTATTCTGGGAGCTGGTTATATGTTGTGGGCGTTACAGAAAATATTCTTTGGTGAATTGCCTGAAAAATGGAAAGGACCATGGGATCCGACAGGAAAAATATATAAGAATGATGATATCAATGCAAGGGAACTTGTTGCACTTATTCCGTTGGCCGTCGTTGTTATTTTCCTTGGAATTTATCCAATGCCTGTGCTTAACTTAATTTCAGGTTCTGTAAACCACTTTATAGAGCTGATGAAACCGTTTGTATTCATTGGAGGTCTCTAAAAACAACTTAGCTATTACAAAATACTGAATACGAGATGACAGATATATCTTCCATAACGTCGGAACTGATTAAAAGTGTAAGCTTCTTTAAACCGGAGACAACACTGACTGTCGGTATTATACTGGCAATCCTTCTGGATCTGATTATAAAGAAACCCAAACAGATTGCCGGTTATGTGGCTCTGGCTGTGCTTGTGGTTACTGGTGTATTTCTTTTACAGCAGTCCGGAGCAGAGGTTAGAGTGTTTCGCAGTTTACTGGTCGTAGATTCTTTCGGAATTTTCATGAAATGGATCATCCTGATTACTACAGTCATCGTTATCATTTTCTCCTTTTTATCCAGGGAGCTTGATCCTAAAAACTCCCGGCTAGGTGAATATTTTACACTTATACTGGGCATGGTTTTCGGAATGTTTTTACTGGTTGGATCTGCCAATCTTATCATGATTTATCTTTCCATTGAGATCATGAGTATCAGTTCCTATATCCTGGCAGGTTATACAAAAGAAGTAAAGCGGTCTTCTGAGGCATCTCTGAAATATGTGATTTATGGTGCTGTGTCGTCAGCCATCATGTTGTATGGAATTTCCATATTATTTGGTCTGGTTGGAAGTTTGAATTTATTTGACATTAACCAGCAACTGGCAACAGGAAATTTGAATACTGCTCCGGTTATTGTTGCCGGAATTATGATAATAGCCGGTTTTGGTTACAAGATATCAGCTGTACCTTTCCATTTCTGGACACCTGATGTATACGAAGGTGCGCCGATTACCATCACAGCTTATCTTTCTGTAGCATCAAAAGCGGCAGGCTTTGCCGTCATGTTACGCTTCTTCAAAACTGCCTTTGTTGACTCCTCATTTGTGTCGGAAAGCTGGCACCTGATGGGAAATTTTGACTGGCATGCAGTTATAGCCGTATTGGCAATCTTAACGATGACGCTCGGTAACCTTGTGGCTTTATGGCAGGACAATATGAAGCGTATGCTGGCTTATTCAAGTATTGCGCACGCCGGTTATCTATTGATGGCTGTTTCGGTTATGAACAACACAGGTGTATCTGCAGTGATGATCTATTTTGTGTTCTACATGATCATGAATCTCGGCGCTTTCTTTGTGGTACAGATTATTGCAGATAAGATCAACTCAGAGAATATATCAGATTACACAGGATTTGGACAGAAATATCCGGTTATAGCGGTTTGTATGACAATTTTCCTTGTGTCATTAACCGGCTTGCCACCAACAGCAGGATTTATTGGTAAGTTTTACATATTTACAGCAGTTATAAAGGGCGGTTACCTTTGGCTGGCTGTGATCGGTATTCTGAACAGTGTGGTTTCATTGTATTATTATATGAAAGTAGTACGGAACATGTACCTGCGTCAAAGTGACGCTGCAACAGAAAAAGTAAAGTTTTCACCGGTGTCAGTCGCCATTGTTGTAGCACTGGCAATACCAACATTAATCTTCGGAATTTATTTCTCATCCCTGGTGGACTGGGCAACGCATTCCATAGGTATTTTTATTGGGTAGAACGTTATTTAAGATATTAGCGAGGGTTTCACTTTTTAGTGAAGCCCTCGCTGTTTTTTGCAGTTATTTTTTCTTCCATAAATGTTCCATATCCTCCAGCGTTTTGCCTTTGGTTTCGGGAACCATTTTCCAGACAAAGATCAGAGAAAGCACACTCATTGTACCATAAAATGCATAGGTCATACCGCTGCTGAATTCCATCATGGCCGGGTAGGTGGATGATATCAGGTAGTTGGCTGTCCATTGTGCGGCCACCGCAATGGCTACTGCTTTTCCGCGGACTTTATTCGGGAAGATCTCCGAGATCAGTACCCAGGTAATCGGACCCCATGACATCATAAATGAAGCCGTGTACACAATAATAAAGATCAGCGTTCCGATGCCTATGACCTCAGCAAAGGCCAGTCCGCTGATGGCAAACATACCGATAGCCATACCGACTGATCCAACCATAAGTAAGGGTTTACGTCCCCATTTATCTACAGTTACAATGGCAATGACGGTGAAGATGACATTTACGAGCCCCATAACAACCGTTTGAAGCATAGAAGCATCTTTACCGGCACCCATACTTTCGAATATACGCGGTGCGTAATAAAGCGCTACGTTGATGCCTACAAACTGCTGGAAAACTGATAGCAGAATACCAATAAGTATAACAATCTTTCCGTAAGAAAATAGTTTGGCAGAAGATTTTTCAACAGTGCTTTTGATGTCCTTAAAAATTGCCTTTGCTTTTTCCTTTCCGTTGATACGTTCAAGGATTTGCAATGCTTTTTCATCATTATGGCTCAACGCCAGGTAGCGGGGTGTTTCGGGAACCATGAACAACAAAATGCCGAATAAGCCTGCAGGAATGGCTTCAGATAAAAACATATAACGCCACCCGGTAGAGTTGATCCAGTCAATTGTCTGGCCCTTTGCAATACCCCAGTTTACGAAATAAACAACCAGCATCCCGAAGATGATAGCAAACTGGTTAAAGGAAACCAGTCTCCCACGGATGTTCGCAGGTGCAATTTCGCCAATATACATTGGAGAGATGGCCGAAGCCAGACCTACGCCAATACCACCAATAATGCGGTAAAAGTTGAACATATAGAGCAGCCCCATCGTTGCCACACCCTTTTTGAAAAAGAAAGCTTCCGGGTAACCGGATCCCAGTGCAGAAATAAAAAACAGTATGGAGGCGATCATCAGCGATTTCTTACGTCCGAAACGGGATGCAAGAAGCCCGGAAATGGCGCCACCAATAATACATCCAATGAGTGCACTGGATATGGTTGCTCCATGAATCCAGGAACTCAATCCCTGACTGGTGATCAGAAAGGCCTGGACCGATTTCTCTGCACCGGATATCACTGCGGTGTCATAACCGAATAAAAGACCGCCAAGTGTTGCAACCAGTGTGATCGCAAAGACAAAGCCTGTATTCCCTTGAGATTTGTTCATAATTTTCAGATTAGTTGTTAAAGATTAGCGGTTGAAGCTGATTACCCCTAAATCCCCTAAAGGGGACTTTAAGCCTCTCTTTCAGGAGAGGTTTGGAGTGGGATACGTAATATTTTTTGTTACAGCCTCAATCCGTTAGATATACATATTAATCAGTTGCTCAAACATTTCCTGTTTCCCGCTGAGCTGTTTTGGTTCACCTACTTCTTTAGCAATGGCATTCAGATCTTCAAGAGACAGTTTCCCTTCTTCAAAATCGGCACCTTTCCCAGAATCGTAAGACGCATAACGTTCTTTTCGCAGTTTCAAATAGTCTGATTCCTTCAGAATTTTATCAGCGATAATCAGTGAACGGGCAAATGTATCCATCCCACTAATGTGCGCGATGAACCGGTCTTCGGCATCTGTTGAATTACGTCGCATCTTTGCATCGAAGTTAATACCACCATGTGTAAAACCGCCTGCGCTGATGATTTCCAGCATTGCTTCTGTGGTTTCATAGATGTTGGTCGGGAATTCGTCGGTATCCCATCCGTTCTGGTAATCGCCTTTGTTGGCATCGATTGATCCTAACATGCCTGCATCGGCAGCCATACGCAGTTCGTGTGCAAAGGTGTGGCCAGCCAGTGTGGCATGGTTCACTTCGATGTTCATTTTAAAATCGTTGCTTAAGCCGTTTTTAGCCAGGAAGCCAAGAACTGTCTGCGTATCAAAATCATACTGGTGTTTGGTTGGTTCCATCGGTTTGGGTTCAATCAGGAACGTGCCTTTAAATCCTTGTTTACGGCCATAATCTTTGGCAATAGTTAAAAACTGACCAAGATGATCCAGCTCACGTTTAGTGTTGGTGTTCAACAAGCTCATATAACCTTCACGGCCACCCCAGAAAACATAACCGGTACCACCTAAGGCAATCGTTGCATCGATGGCATTTTTAACCTGAACAGCAGCGTTTGCAAGCACATTAAAATCCGGGTTTGTTGAGGCACCGTTCATATACCGGGGATTTGAAAATACGTTTGCAGTTCCCCATAACAGTTTAACACCCGTGGCTTCCTGACGTTCTTTGGCAAAATCGATCATTTTTGCCAGGCGCTGTTCAATTTCAAATACCGAACCATCACCTACCACATCGGTGTCATGAAAACAATAAAATTCGGCGCCCAGTTTGGTGATAAATTCAAATGCAGCATCCATTTTGTTTTTGGCTGCTTCCATCGGATCAGATGCGCCAACCCAGGGGAAAATTTGTGTTCCGGGACCAAACGGATCTCCACCGTCACCACAGAAGGTATGCCAGTAAGCCACTGCAAACCGCAGGTACTCTTTCATGGATTTTCCACCTACAACGCGATCGGCGTCGTACCACTTAAATGCCATTGGATTTTTTGAATCCGGGCCTTCATACTTAATTTTGTTGATGCCCGGGAAATACTCTTTGTTACCTTTAAATACTGTCATGATTTTTTTATTTTTTGAGTAATAATTTTTGTGTTAAGATTGATTTCCAGTTGTTGTAAGCCGTGGTGTAAGCTTCCTTGTTGGCTGTATCAGGCTCAATTGTCTCCAGCTTTGTCAGGTTGTTGAATGCTTCTGATGCATCTTTAAAATACCCTGAACCGATTCCGGCTCCCCGGGCAGCACCGATGGAGCCATCTGTGTTATAAAGTTCTATGGTTGCACCTGATATGCCTGCCAGCGTGTTACGGAACAAAGGACTCAGGAACATGTTGGCTTTTCCGGCTCGGATCACTTTGGCTTCTATACCAATTTGTTGCATAATTTCCATTCCATACATAAAGGAGAACACGATGCCTTCCTGTGCGGCACGGAATAAATGGGCATTGGTATGACGGTTAAAGTTCAGACCCGAAATCTGAGCACCTGTATCTTTATTTTGCAGAACACGTTCTGCTCCGTTCCCGAAGGGCAGAATAACAACACCATCAGAGCCTATGGGAACTGATGCAGCCATGTGATTCATTTCTTCGTATGAATATGCCTTGTTGCCTGTGTTCTTGTTCAGCCATGCATTCAGAATTCCTGTTCCGTTAATGCATAATAATACGCCTAGTCTGTTCTGTTCTTCGGAATGATTGACGTGCGCAAAGGTATTAACCCTTGATAACGCATCGTATTTCACTTCATCGCTGACCCCGTAAACGACGCCCGAAGTACCCGCTGTTGTGGCAATCTCGCCCGGATTCAGCACATTTAATGACAGGGCGTTGTTGGGCTGATCACCGGCACGGTAACCGATTTTTATTCCGGGAACCAGGCCGAGTTCTTTAGCTGCTCTTTCTGAAACAGTGCTTTGAACCGAAAAGGTTGGGACGATGTCGGGTATGAAATCCGGGTCAATACCATAATGATCCAGTAGGGCAGAAGCCACTTTGTTTTCCCTGAAATCCCATAATATACCTTCTGATAAGCCACTCGCTGTGGTATTAATGATTCCAGAGAGTTTCATGGCAATGTAATCGCCCGGCAACATCATTTTGAAAATGCGCTTATACAGTTCCGGCTCGTTGGATTTAACCCATTTTAATTTCGAAGCGGTAAAGTTACCCGGCGAGTTCAGGTAACATGACAAACACTCTTTGGCACCTAATTCTTCAAATGCTCTGTCACCTATGCCTGCAGCGCGGCTGTCGCACCATATAATGGATGGACGGAGCACATTATGATTCTTATCCACCAACACTAATCCATGCATCTGGTAAGAAATGCCGATAGAATCAATGGTTTTCGGATCAACACCACTGGACTGCATCACATCTGTCAGGGCCAGTTTCAGGTTTTCCCACCATTGTTCCGGTTCCTGTTCGGCCCAGCCGGGCTGTTTGGCAATAATTGCCATCTCCTGTTTCGGGTAAAACGAGCTTGCAACACAGTTGCCGCTTTCGCCGTGGATCAGCGAGACTTTAACCGAAGAACTTCCAATATCAAATCCTAATAAATGCATGTTGTTTAAATAAAAAATCCAATATCTTTTTTGTACTTATTAAACAGTTTCGGGTCGAACCTAAAAAGCTGAGCTGGTTTGTGACTAACGCCGGTTTCCTTCTCTTCAAGCGGAACGATGTATTTGAGGTTGCGGATCTTTTTCCTGAAATTCCTGCTGTCAAGTTCACGTTCAAATACAATCTCGTATAACAGCTGCAATTGCCTTATGGTAAATTTTTTCGGAAGCAGTTCAAAACCAACGGGTTCAGTTCTGAGTTCCCGCTGTATTTCCTCAAAAGCACGTTTAACAATGGCATCATGGTCAAATATCAAATGCGGCAATTGGTCAACCGGGACCCAGTGAAGATTTTCGGATACATCTTTCGGCTCACTCTGATCAATCTTTACCAATGCCAGGTAGGCGAGTGTGATCACACGGTCAATATCTATTCCGGTAGTTTGCCGCAACCAAAGCAGGTCGTTTGGCGACTTAATACGACCCGGTGTTCCGAAAACCTCAAACTGTTTTAAAAACAGCCTGTCCCTTCCGGTATAGTTGTTCAGCACGCGGAATGCCGTATCCTGAGGACTTTCATTATTTCCGATCATATCGCCTGGTAATTTATATTTACCTGAACGAATCTTAGTATCTTCCTGAAGTAGAATATTGCGCTCAGAAAGTAAAACATGAAGTTTTGTCCCGTCAAATCCCAGGATAACACAGTCAACTGATATGTGTGAGAGTAATTTCAAATTGGTTCAATTCAGGGTGCAAATATATTGGTTTTTTACTTAACGTACATTGTACGCTAAGTAAATTGTGTGACAGCAAGGGTTAATTTTTCTGAAGGATTGAATTTAAAAGCGTTGCGGGTGATATGTTTTTCAGCATAATGGATTAAATTTGTAAAACATCAATTGATATACCTCCGGTATCTATTGAAAATCTGAATGGATACATTTTTGGTACAGTATTTGATTTTAGTTAGCGGGAAGTTAAATATTCCCGGCGTGATGAACCTAATCATCAGGGATGTATATAAAATAATAATTTGTTTATTAATCAGCTAACTAATATTTTTGTTAAAAATTAAAATCATGAGAACTAAAATTGCACTACTGACATTATTAACAGGTTTGTTGTCATTCAGCATAAATGCCCAAACATTAGAAGAACATCTGAAAAAGGGTGTTGCTTATATGAACCAAACCAAAAACGAAGAAGCGTTGTCCGAATTTAAACAAGCGATCGCTTTGGATGAAGATAAAACAGCAACACCTTTGCTGTATTCATACGCTGGTATTTGTGCTAAAGCAATTGGACAGGACAATGAAGCGAAAGGATATTTTCAAACGTCTATTGACAGAGGAGTGGATGACAGTGAAGTATTTAACTTGCTTGGAGATATTTGTCGTGACCAGGATGATATGGAAGGTCAGATAAAGACGTATTCAAAAGCAATGGAAGTTTTACCATCAATGTCAAAGGATTATGGTGAAAAACTGGCATATGTTTATTACAAGGCTAAAAAATATCCGGAGCTCGAAAAGTTGACCACAGAGTTACTGAAGGATGATCCGGATAACCAGAAATTAATGCGATTGCAAGCCGTTTCTTTACAAAAAAACAAAAAGATAAACGAGGCAAAAGCTGTTTATGAAAAGATACTGGAGAAAGATCCGGATGATTTGTCTGCCAATGTATTTATGGGAAATTATTATTACCAGGTCGGCAAATCAAAACTTGATAGAGAAGAGGCCGCATATAAAAAGAATGCAAATCCTGACCGGGTTCAATGGAGCAATTATCAGAAAAAATGTAAAGTTATTCTGGATGATTATTATGTTAAAGCGGTCGGTTATCTTGAAAAAGCTTATGCCCAAAAAGAAGATCCTAATTTAAAAAAGTTGCTTTATGCAGCTTATTTTAAACTGGGAGACCGGGCAAATACTGAACGTTTCAGAGATCAATAAATCGATAAAATAAAGAGAATTATGAAATTAACAAAAGCGCTTTTACTGGTATTAATTGCAGTATTCACCTTTGCATCGTGTAATTTTTTTCCAAAAAAGGGAGGTGATTCGTCAACTACTGCTAAAGCAGATGAATCTGGTGATATAAGTTATAATGATACATTTAAGGTTCATTTTAACTATTATGCTGATGGTAAGTCCGTAAAGGAAAAAATTGAAATTAAGCAGGTAAAAAAGGATGGTAAAGAAGTATGGATTAAAGATGGAAGACAATGGGTATATTATCAGAATGGCAAATTGCAGGCTGAGTTTAACTATGTGAACGGCAAACGAGAAGGTGTTGCACATCAGTATTATGGTGATGGTAAAACTCCTTATATTGACTGGTCATACAAGAACAGTAAGAAGGATGGAATAACAATAAAGTATTATCAGTCGGGACGCGTGATGGCTGAAATGCCGTATAAGAGTGACTTTTTAGGAACAGGTTCACAGGATTATGCCGATGATCAGGAGCATACCAAATTAACTATGCCGGAACTAAAGGTTTGGGCTGATGACCAGAGAAGGTACAAAGGTAAATATACCGTTTACGCGAAAGTTGAGGATAAATTCGGGAAAGTGGTACCAAAAGTAAAATTTACAGTAGGTCAGCTTATTCCTGCAGACGGAAGATTATATGAAAATCCAAATCTGAAAGAGATCGCTGCAAAGAATAATGTTGCTTCGGTTACGTATTATGAAATTAATGGATTTCCACCTTCAGTTACAGTTAATGCAAGGTTTTCTTCCAGCAAGGGAACCCCGGTCTTATTAAGCAAGACGATTAAGATTGACTAATTATATAAAGAATTAAAAAAGGGAGCTGATTTTTGATAACAGCTCCCTTTTTTATGTTTTAGAGGGTAAAGGTTATTGTGCCTTTTCTTTTACATAGTCCACAAACTGATCCATTGACTTAAAGCCTTTTTCTTTTTCACAGGCTGATGTAATCCAGGTTGCAAGGTATTTGGTAGGCTTTGAAATCAGCATATACTGTTTATCGGCTTTTGTAACGGTTGTAAAATCTGCAGGATTATACATAATGGCCCCACCAATGATTAACTGAAAAGCGGCAACGTCTTCGGGGTGCAAACCCCAGGTACAGATATAGTTGTCGCCTTCTATAGTTTTTGTTGTAGGAAAATAATTGATTCCGGTAACAAATTCTACCGGTTTATCACAAAGTGCAAAAGCTTCAACTTTAGCTTCTCTGAAACCGGAAAATACCGTAACGCGAATCAGAATATCTACTGAATCTCCTTTGTAAGGGATACCTTCCGACAGCATCTCCATCTGGGAAAAGTTAGCTTCTTTTCTTACACGTGCTATGCGATCTTTCACCGGGTTAAGAAACACTTCTTTCTCCCCATCCCAAAGCCTTACGCCTCCCAGTCCTACAGTTTGCCCAACTTTATATTGATCTGCTCCCCAACCTTCTTTCTGCTGTTCCGGTGTAGGATACCAGCCTGCCTCTTCAAGTTCCAGTCCCGGGCGGGTTTTATTGTACACATCAATGGCGCATTTGTAATCGAAATAAAGCCTTAATCCTATCCACTCATTTTCAATTGCAGGTCCGTGATGTTCGACTAGTTTATACATGTCACCGGTTTCAGAAACAATTTCTTTTACCTGTTTTCCACTTCCTTTTTTACTCAGACTGATGTCTGTCATATTCTGAGCACTGACAAAGCCCAGAAAAACCATAAGAAAAATCCCTGATATTGTTGTTTTCATAAATTTTGTATGTAGTATATTAATAATTTATACGAGATAAATCCCGACCGGAAATTTATCTTTAAAGATAATAAAAAACGATGAAGTGAGTTGTTTTTCATAATTACGTCAAATTCTGTGTGAAATTCCAGAGTTATCCGTCTTTTTAATATCTTTGATTTTTTAATATTGAAATTTTAAACATATGAAATTAAACTATCTTTTGATTGTATTAGCGACAATTTTATTTGCTTCCTGCGATAAGGATCACAGCCGTATGGATGATAAGGAAATTCAGGATTATCTGGATTCTCATAATATTACAGGTGCACAGAAAGATGACTCAGGAATTTATTATGTAATGCATAAGGAAGGAGCAGGTAACCATCCGTATTATTATACTACCGTAATTATTAAATACAAAGGTTATCTGACAGATGGCGAAGTGTTTGACGAGACAGAAGATGATGCTACACTTGAATCAAGGGTAGACCGTTTTGTTGATGGTTTTCAAATTGGACTGAAGTTGATGAGACCTGGAGGTAGGGCAACTTTTTATATTCCGTCACATTTAGCCTATGGATCAGACGCGACCGGCACAATACCGAAATGGGCCATTCTTATTTTTGATGTGGAATTGATTGGTTACAAAGAATAAGAGCCGATAAAAATTCCTGGTTCTTTGTACCATTTGTTTTTTAAGCGAGGTAAAAATTGTAAATTAGCTTATTCGTACAGTTAAATTAAATGATTATGGAAAAGCAATCTCCTATAATACCTGACAGTGAAAAACTTGTTGTGGTTTGGTCAAGTGGTGAGCGTGAAGTTGCTCTGAGAACAGTACTTTTGTATACCTATAAATCCATCACACAGGGATGGTGGCAGGATGTTACGCTAATTGTATGGGGCCCTTCCGCAAAACTACTCCTGGAGGACAGCCTGGTCCGAAACTTCCTGCAAAAAAATATCGACAGTGGCGTTAAGGTAGTGGCCTGTAAATCATGTTCCGATGATTATGAAGCAACAGAGGAACTAACGGGCATGGGCATTGAGGTCAGATACGTGGGAGAACTTACCACTAAATATATAAAGTCAGGAAGGCATGTTATAACCTTTTAATGAAATTATGCACATAAAAGAAAGGGATGTATCATCAGATGCATCCCCTTTGTATTTTGGTTCAACCCGGGTTATTGATTCTGGAAAGTGTATACTAGACCTACACCAAGTAAATTCCGGAACTGAATTTTTGGTGAATATTTAGTAACTCCGTTTTCCACAATTTCGAAACGGATATCGTCATCATAAATCATCTGAGTATTGATGTTCATAGACAGATATTTGTTAAACTGGAATGTTAACCACAATTCCCAGTCGATGTCAATTTTATTCAGGTGGGCATAAGCTGCAAACAGGTCAAGCCTGGTTTTCAATCCAAAACCTTTGACCATATCCGGATGATCATATATAATCTGGGCCAGGGCACCAATTTCGTTTTTTACGTTTTCCCTCCAGGCAAGGCCGTAAGTTTCCGTGCTTTGTAAAATTGTGCGAGCAGAATCCAAAAAAAACTGATCAGGCTCCAAATTTTCATCTACAATTTCGCCAGAATATTGCAGCTCGATAGCTTTATTAATTATTTTCTTATCGTAATATGATTCTTTTACAATCGTTGTTTTTTCTGAAAACGGAGAAATAAAGATCTTCAGTTTATCATCACCAAGGTATTCAAGACCAACAGATGCGGTCACATAAGCCGGAGCTAAAAAATCGGATACAAGAATTTTATTGTTCTCATATTTAAAACCTTCGGTAAACTGAGTTTTAAAATTAAGCAGTGCTGTGTACCGCCATTTTTCACTGAATCCGTTTATACTGTACTTAGAAAGGAAATCGATTTTATCGTTCATTTTGCGTACATTCTGATCTCCTTGTTGTAAAAGTCCGTAGCTAAGGTCCAGCGTATTATTCCACGCACCTTTCTCACCGGCCCAGTTAGCGTTCAGTAATCCACGCCATAGCAGGGAGTTCGAATTATCACCTCCGGCAGCCCAGTAGTTTCCAAAATAAGCATTGGAGTATGTTAAACCAGTTTCACCTTTTATAGTCCAGGGCTTCTTTTCAGGTTGTGCATCCTGCGCAAATGTCGATCCAATAACAGCAAACAGGAATAGTAGTAAAATGAGCTTTTTCATGTTTCATCAAGTTTTTAGATGGTTATTAATTTAATCCGTAGTTAAACAGCAGTTATAATTATATTGTTCGTTTAATCTACAGCCATTTTTTTCGTCTGAAATAGAGCAACATGATGCCGGCCATTATAATCATGACACCCCACATAATAAAATAACTGTATTTAAAGTGTAATTCTGGCAAATAATCAAAGTTTGTTCCGTAAATACCGGCTAAAAATGTCAACGGAATAAATATGGCCGCAAATATAGTTAATACTTTCATCACATCATTTGTCTTATTGCCAATAAGTGTATTTAGTATATTTAACTGATCCGAGTTCATGGTGTAGTATACCTCCAGGGCTTCTGTAGACTGCGTAACCAGGTCGTCGAGATCTCTGTAAAATGAATCTGTTTTTTTGTGCAGCAAATGTGATTCTGAGCGTAACAAGTTATTTGTAATCTCTTTAACCGGTCTTATGGCTTTTCGCAGGTAGTTAAGTTCAGTTTTAAATGAATAAATGGATTTGATAATATCCGTATTTGGATTTTCGAAAATTTCCTTATCCAAACCTTCAATTTTATCGCCAATATTTTCAACCGTATCAATGTATTTATCTGCAATAGTGTCCATTAACGCATACAACAAATAATCACATTTCATATTTCTTAACCTGCCATGCCCTGAACGTAACCTTTCCCTGACAGAATCAAAATATGTTCCTTTTTTCTCCTGAAAGGATATCAGGTAATTATTACCCATAATGAATGAAACCTGATCTGTAAACAGGTGTTTGGTTTCTTCATCGTACCCCACAAATTTCATGGCTACAAAAATATGATTTGTATCGTCCTCCATTTTGGGACGTTGATCGGTGTTCAGAATATCCTCCAGAAACATCGTATTTATACCAAACAAAATACCTATCTCTTCAATGAGTTTCGTATCATGCAAACCATCGATATTAACCCAGTCCATTTTGTTGTCATCAAGCTTTACATCACTTATCTTACTGTACTCATACTCTTCAAGCGTATTTTTATCGAACTGCATCTGACGGATGGTAGGTTTATCCGTTTTTTGTTTCCCCAAAAAAATCAGTGATCCGGGAGAGGTCCCCTGCGATTGTTTCCTGTTCTTTAAAAACCGTGCCATTATACGATATCAATTTGTTTATGTGAATTAATAAATAAAACTGTTCCCAGTTCATCGTAACCCTGAAAGACCTCTTTACCGGTATGTTTAAGCATTTCTTCATGAAAACCGATCATTGTCAGTGCCGCTTCTTTCGACCGTTCATTGATAATTTTCTTAATGCTTTGATTCTCGGGCTGCGTAATAATCTCAATATTTTTTGTGGTGATCTGCAGACGTCCGTTCTGGATGAGTTTTTCAAATTCTTGCTTCGATGTTTCCTCTTCTCCTTTTTTACAAATCTCAAAAATACGGATATTTGATTTATGCCAGTCCGGATGAGCCATAATGATGTAACTTAACAGGACCATCAGGTTGGAGTTTTCCTCATCGGTTGATCTTATCCATACATGTATTCCTTTTTTAGGATCCATGGTTCGGGCTGAACTGCCTAAAATGCACACATCAAAATCGCCGCTTCTTACCAGGGCAAAATTTTCGGCTATGGCATCCAGGTTATCAGGATTACTTTTTTCAAATTCCAGAATAACCATGTTATTTTCCATTCCCGAAATTCCGGGAACCTGAATGGCCTGTGCCACTGCTGTAGTATACGAAGGACTGATCATGGTATCAATGTAAACCTGATTCAGGTCGCTTTTAAATCTTAATATCAGCTGATCCAGCTCCTTGGCAGCCTGTTCATGTGTTTTGGATGAATAGTAACCATGTATCAGATGAATGTAGGTTCCAAAGCCAAAACGGTAAGAAATCCAGTTCAGCAGGTCGAATGCACTGTTTCGCTCAAAGGAATCGTCTGAAATACAAATTGCGCTTGGGCGCCATTCGGTTTTCTTCTTTTTACGTGAATTCTTTTGCAGGTATACCTGCAGGTTCCGGTTCAGCTGGAACAGGGCATTCGAAAATATTGCTTCGAGCCCTTTTCTGTCCTTATGATAATAGTTGATTCCTATGTAAAAAAGGATTATGATAATGGTTGAAAGGATAGCATATAACGGATCTATCATAAACATTACCCATACTGAAATAACAAAGCCGATTAGAGAAATGCCCCAGCGTGACCGAAAAGAAGGTCTGTAAGACGGAGAAGCGCCAAAATGGTTCAGAAAAGAAATAAGGCTCAGAGAGCCATAGGTTACCATAAAGAACATAGAAATGATAGATGCTACAGTGTTAACATCGCCAAGCGCCACAAAAACCATGGCAATAACACATGTTACCAACGTTGCATTGAACGGTTCGCCTTCTTTACCTTTACCTCTTGCCAGAAAGATATTTAGCCTTCTTGAAGGAAGCGAGTGATCTTTTGAAAGTGCCTGAAGCGTTCTTGGAGCCACCATAACCGAACCAATGGCCGAAGAAATGGTAGAGGCTGCCAGACCAAGCGGAACAATTATCGCACCGCCGATAGCAATTCTACTCATTATAAGCTGATCCCCCAGCAAGTCATCCGGGGAGGCTGAAATAGCCAGTTTGTAAACCACAAAAACGTAAAACAACATGCCGGTAAGCGTGGCTGCAACCGTCCCTAAAGGAATGGATTTTGACGGATTACGGAGTTCTCCCGATAGACCTACGCCGGCTGTCATTCCTGTAAATGCAGGAAAAATAATGGCAAATACCATAAAAAACTTATCCGTATTTCTTAAGGTTCCTTCAAAGAGGTTGTAGGAGTTGTTGTGCTGATATTCTGTTGATCCGAGAAAAAACAGCAAAAGTGAAATAAATAAAATGGCTATGACCACATAAAGCGTTTTAACCCCCATATTTGCACCTTTTTTCAGGATGATCCACGAGAGTAAACCCATAGCAGGAATACTTACAACCTGACGTGGTAAATCAAGCCCCCATTTTTCCTGGACAAGATTAAAAAGAGGAGAAAATGCTTCGGTAAATGCAATCACATAAAATGCGACACTGATGGCCTGTGATAAATAAAGAGCAATTCCAATGGTGGCACCAATATTAAGGCCGAAGGATCGGGAGATAATAAAATATTCTCCGCCACCTTCCACTCGCTTATTGGTTGCAATTTCTGAAATGGCCAGCGCTGTTGGAATCGTTACCAGATGTCCAAGAATAATAATCCCGATTACACCCCAGAATCCCATGGTTCCAACGGCCCAACCGAATCGTAAAAATAATATAGCTCCAAGTATGGTGGATATGGCTGTAAAAAAAACAGGTGCTGTTCCAAAGCCCTGTCCTCTGTTTTGATTTTTAGGCATATTACAGTATTTGGTTCTTAAATTTATAAAAAAACTTTAACTAAAATCAATTTATTTTAAACACAGTATATGTTTTTGGTTCATAAATTGACTTTGAATTATTTAGTTTAAATTTGAATCATAATTATAATTTCCTGATTTTAATAAATTAATATGAAGACTTTTATCAGTGATATTTCTAAAAAGGAATTTCCTGTTTCTGAACGCATATCTGCGAAATCGCTAAGGGACACAATTCTGGATAGTATCAAAAAAGATATCCCTGAGTTCTCAGATGAAAGCTATCTGTCTGAGGAGGAGTTAAATTTTTACCGGGAGAAATATATTTCAGATTATCTTCGGACTCAGATAGGAGAACTGACCGAATATGATCAGACGGTACTGGAATCCATTAAGAACCAAACAACCCTTTCTGATAAGATTGATGCTGACGAAGATCAGAAACCAACTCTGGGTCAGAGAGTTGCTGACAAGGTGGCTTCTTTTGGAGGAAGCTGGACATTCATCATCTCATTCGGAGTGTTCCTCCTGCTATGGATAACTGTGAATGTATACTGGTTAATGAATAAGGGATTTGATCCTTATCCCTTTATTTTACTGAATCTTATCCTATCATGTCTGGCAGCACTGCAAGCGCCTGTTATAATGATGAGCCAGAACCGGCAGGAAGAAAAGGACCGTGACCGGGCAAAAAAGGATTACATGGTAAACCTGAAATCTGAATTAGAGATCCGGACTTTACACGAAAAAATAGACCATTTAATCATGCATCAACAGCAGGAATTAATCGAAATACAAAAAATACAGGTCGAAATGCTGAATGATATACTAAAAAAGATAGAATGATTTCTGCCTGTCTTTTAGCCTTAACTTGTTGCAGCATTCAAAATTTGAACTATTAATACATTAAACAGTTAATCGATATCGATTATGAATGATTACGCTATATGTGAACTAAGTATTGTCCCCGTAAGGGCAAAAGCCAGCGAAACTTCAGAAATGGTGACACAGCTTTTATTTGGCGAAACTGCTAAGGTTTTGGAGGTAAAGGATAAGTGGCTGAAGGTGGAACTTACGCACGATAGCTATACAGGTTGGGTTGACCGCAAAATGATTAGCCCGGTTTCATCAGAAGATTACGAAATCCTTGCAAAAGAGGATTGCAAAATACTTTCAGTTCCTTATGCAGAAGTAATAACTTTAAGAGGGAAACAGCTTATTCCGATGGGATCGCAAATGCGAAAGGGATTGTTGTTGAATTATAAAAATACCGATGTTCTGGATAAAAACCTCTCCGTCGGAGAACTGCCGGAGGTAGCACGTTTATTTTTAAATGTTCCTTATTTATGGGGTGGAAGAACCGTATTTGGTGCGGACTGCAGTGGATTTACGCAGTTACTTTACAGAATGACTGGAAAAAATATTCCACGTGATGCGGGTCAGCAAGTGAAGATTGGAAAGAATATCGGGTATATTGAAAAAGTAAAATCCGGGGACCTAGCCTTTTTTGGTAGTTCTGATAAAATTACCCATGTAGGTTTAATCGTCGATAAGCAGCATATTATCCATGCATCTGGCTGGGTGAGAATTGATACCATTGATGCCATAGGGATTTATAATTCAGATTTAAAAGATTATTCCCACAAACTGGTATCCGTAAAAAGATTAGCATAACTGTTATATTTGTAACGAATTAACATTAGCAGGTGACGGTATTACAGCACATAAGAAATATCATTAACGGTGTTATTAACTGGTTTTATAAGCCGTTTCAAAGGGTTATTCCGGGAGAAACATTTCGCTATGCTGCTACCGGTGGTATGAATATGGTTCTGGATATTCTGTTGTACTTTATTTTTTACCGCTATGTTTTTGACAGGGAGATTATCGATCTGGGATTTTATGCGATCAGTCCGCATATTGCTGCATTTCTCGTCGTTTTCCCTATTACATTTACCACCGGATTCCTTTTAGCCAAATACATTACCTTTACTGCATCTGAAGTTGTGGGCAGGGTGCAGCTTTTCAGGTATGGGTTTACGGTAGGAGGTTCCATTCTGTTGAATTATGTGCTTCTTAAGCTCTTTGTGGAATATTTTCACTGGTACGCCACATTTTCCAAGATTGTCACCACATTTGTAGTTGTGGGATACAGTTATCTCGCCCAGCGTTATTTCACGTTTAGAACAGCAAAGGTTTTTGTGAGGAAATAAATTTTTAAGATTTAGGATATAAGACACAAGAACCACGACTTTTCATAAAAACCTCCCAAGACACACATTCCACGCTTCTCTATTCACTTTTTGTTTGATATCCTATTAAGGATGTTCAGCCAAAGTAGTATGAAACCAGAATTTTGCCAGTCTTTTCGCAGAAGAGGATGAGATTCCTCCGGGACCACCACGCATACCTCCCTGCGGCGGGCCGCTCATTCCTCCACGACCACCGGGACTTCCTCCCATTCCCTGCATTCTGCCGCCACCTCTTCCTGATGACATACCCATTCCTCCTCCGCGCTGCGCCTGCCGGTTTCCACCGGGTCCTTGCTGATTGTTGTCTGAAATTTCGACTCCGATGGATAAATTACGGATAGCGGTTAATTCCGAAGTGTTGATTATTCTTAAAGGAATCACAGCTCTGCAAATCATAACATTGGAAGTATCAAGTTCAAAGCTGGCCGAAAAAACGGTCTTCTGAAATTTAAGGTCATAGTCTATTCCGTTGCATTCAGCTTTGGAATAATCACCTTTTATAATTTCTATTCTGAATGGCCGTAACATAGTATTACCGGGTTGTTGCTGAACCGGGCGGGTTGCATTGTTACCCATTTCCAATCCCGGTCCCATTACATTTCTGTTGCCCTGCTGCATACCCTTACCGCGTTGCATTGGTGTTGGAACTTCGTTGGCATAGCTAAGGTAACATGCTTTGTTTTTCTGTTTTACAGTATCAAAATATAGTTTAAACCCTTGTTTCATTAAAGCAATTTGCAGTTTCTGATCGCTTGTAACAAATGTCAGGTAAATGTTTTTGTCATCATTACTGACCGCTAACGATATGCCCGATTTTTTATCAAAAGCATCGGTTTTTACAGGGAAAGAATTATCAGGAGTCCACTTTGAATGGGTTTCAATAACTTTTTTCCCGAATGCTGTTGTTGAGAAAATTAAAAGTGACAGAAGTAAATACGGCTTCATGTGAATGCAGTTTATATAATGAACCGGATAAAACTAATATTTCCCTCCTTTTATTTGAAATAAAATTTATGAATACCCCGAAGAAATAAACTAAACCAGTAAAATATTATATGTTATTCAACAACGGGCAAGTTGAACTTTTTCATTCCTGAGGATAAAAAGAATCCTGCCAGAATAAGAATGATACTGCACAATGTTAATATCCATGGAGGGGAAGCAGGTGTATTTAATTTTATGGTTATGGCAGCAGTTAAAGCCATACCACCAACTATCAGACCGATAACAAGAAGCGACCATCTTGCCCATGGTTCGAATTTCCGAAAGGGTATGCATATCAGGATTTCTCCGGCAATGCCCGTTGAAAGCATCCCGCCTCCTGCAACTTTCATCAATGCGAGATACAGCATATGGAAAGATTCAGGCATATTATCCCATTTTGTACCCAGGGCAGTTTCATGATACGGTATGAATGATTGTGCGAAGATATAACGCAGCCCAAACAGCATCAGCGCCAGATAGGCCAGGCAGAAACAGATGCCTGCTATCTTATATCGGGTATGAGTGGAAATTTTGTCCATCTTTAAAGGTAAAAAATAAAGGGAGGCTTTAAAACTCCCTTTAATAAGTATATTATTTAATTGCTGATCAGTGTACGCCTATCGGATCTGCATTATGATCCGGATCTCCTGATACATATCCATCAGTTGAGATATTGCCCAATAATAAAATACCGGCTGCATGTGGTGCGGCCATCGATGTGCCACTTAAGGTTGCAAACCCACCATTTTTATAGGTAGAGTATATATAAGTGCCAGGTTCACAATAATCAACAGGAGGATTATCATAATTCGAATAGCTTGACCAAACGTCACCTTCACCCATTGCAGAAATGGTGTAAATATTTGTTCCGCTGGCGCTGGCCGGAGATTTTAAGGTTGCACTTGTACTTTCATTTCCTGCAGCTAATGCAAATTTAATTCCTGTAGCTGCTGCCGTTTCAACGGCTAAATTTAATGCCTCTGAATATCCGCCACCCAGACTCATGTTGGCTACGTCACCATTGGACGCATTGGCAGCAACAAAATCAACGCCTGCTATGATGGCATCGTATGTGCCGCTTCCTCTTTTGTTAAGAACCTTCACAGGAACAACCGTGGCATTGGCAGCGACACCGATTACACCAATTTCATTGTCAATGGCACCAATAATACCGGCACAGTGCGAACCGTGTCCGTTGTCATCATCAGGAGTAGTTGTACGATCAACAAAAGTAGCTCCTTTGCTTGCATCTACATTTAAATCCGGGTGATCCAAATCAATTCCTGTGTCAATGATCCATGCTGTTTTTCCTGTCGCATCAACTCCTCCATTCACACGTGCGACACCCCATGGTGTACTTTCTGATGGTGTTGTAGGCGTTGGTTTTTTCTTAATTTTTACATCTGGCTGAACTAATGTAACCACTTGATTTTCTTCAATAAATTTCACAGAGGCATCAGCTTCCAGCTTTTTCAATTGACCCGGGTTAATTTTTACGGAGAAACCCTGCAGGGCAGTTCCGTAAGCAAAACCAATTTCTCCATCTGTAATTCCGGCTCTTTCCAGAATTTTTTGGCTTTTGGCTTTAACAGCTGCCTGTTTTTTCTCATAGCCTTTTAATTTGATTAATTCTCCGGTCAGTTCTTCATCGTTTAAAACAACGATGTAACTGACTTTAGACATTTGGGATGATTTTAATTCAATCCCCTCGGCCCCATCCGGCAAATATTGTTCGGAACATGAATTACTTACTGTAATAAGCGAAACAATAGCAAAAAAATAAATGAGTTTAAGAGAGAATAGCTTTTTCATGTGAGTATATTTTGAGTTTGCATTAAAGGTACAATATTTACAAATAGACATACAGAAAAGGCATATAAAAAATTACTCGAAAAATTAATTAGTGTAAAACGTTCATACAGGCGACATTCATCATATTTAAGCCATATTGGTTTCGTTAATTTTATTGCGGTTTACCATTAGTATCCTATTTTTGAATTAAAATGTCATGAAGAAACTTCTTTTACTTGGGGACGAAGCCATTGCCCAGGGAGCGCTGGATGGAGGATTATCGGGTGTTTATGCGTATCCGGGCACACCATCCACCGAGGCTACAGAGTATATACGCAGTAATGCCGAAGCCATTGAAAGAAATGTGCATCGTCAATGGGCTGCTAACGAAAAAACTGCATTGGAAGGAGCATTGGGAATGTCGTATGCAGGTAAACGTACGCTGGTTTGTATGAAACATGTGGGATTAAACGTTGCGGCAGATCCTTACATCAATGCCGCTGTAACCGGTGTGAATGGTGGTATGTTGGTCCTTGTAGCCGATGATCCTTCCATGCACTCATCCCAGAACGAACAGGATTCCCGCTTTTATGCCGATTTTGCCAATTTGCCGGTTCTTGAGCCATCCGATCAACAGGAAGCTTACGATATGGCTTACGAAGGTCTGGCACTTTCTGAAAAATTTAAGGTGCCTGTAATGATACGGGTCACAACACGTCTGGCACATTCAAGGGCCGGAGTGGAACGTAAGCCGGTGAAACCTGAAAACGATATGCATCTTCCGGATAATTTACGCCAGTTTATTTTGTTACCTGCTTTTGCACGAAAGAAGTATGCTGAATTGCTGGATGCACAGAAAGATTTTACAGCAACTGCAGCCAATTCAACCTATAATAAACTCGTAAGAGGAGGTGACAAAACGGTGGGAATCATCGCCTGTGGAATAGCATATAACTATCTGATGGAGAATTTCCCGGATGGTTGTCCTCATACGGTATTTAAGCTTTGCCACTATCCACCGCCAGTGGATGTGATCAACACTATGGTTGAGGAACATGATGAGCTGCTGATACTGGAGGAAGGTTATCCGCTGATTGAACGCATGGTAAAAGGAATTACCAATGTAGGGCCCAAAATAAAGGGTCGTCTGGATGGCACTATTCCGCGTGCTGGCGAACTTAATCCTGATATTGTTGCCAGAGCACTGGGATCAGAGAGTAATAAGATACACGATATTCCTGATTTGGTGGTCAATCGCCCTCCTGGAATGTGTGCCGGTTGCAGCCATATAGATACCTTTGAAGCTCTTATTGAAGCTCTGAAACCTTATGGCGACGGGCACGTGTTTTCAGATATCGGATGTTATACCCTCGGTGCTTTGCCGCCTTTCAATATCATCAACAGCTGTGTGGACATGGGAGCCTCGGTGACGATGGCAAAAGGTGCTGCCGATGCAGGTTTGTTTCCTTCAGTGGCAGTAATCGGTGATTCCACGTTTACTCATTCAGGAATGACAGGGCTTATTGATGCGGTGAACGCAAATTCACCGGTTACAATAATTATCTCCGATAACGAAACCACGGCAATGACCGGAGGACAGGATTCTGCCGGCACAGGAAAACTGGAAGATATTTGTCAGGGGATTGGTGTTGACCCGGAACATATTCACGTGGTTGAACCACTGAAAAAGAATCATGACAAACTGGTAGGGATCATTGCAGAGGAAATGAAATACAGAGGTGTATCTGTAATTATCGCCCGCAGGGAATGTATTCAGACGCTGAAACGCAGAAAAAACCAGAAGGTACCACAACGCAATTGTCACGTTTAAACATTGAAAATGAAAACAGATATCATTCTTTCAGGCGTAGGAGGACAGGGGATTCTTTCCATTGCCGCAGTTATAGGCTCTGCCGCCATTCATAATAATCTTTATCTCAAACAGGCTGAAGTTCATGGTATGAGCCAAAGAGGAGGGGCCGTGCAGTCAAATCTCAGGATATCCGATAAACCGGTTGCATCTGACCTCATCGCATTGGGCTCAGCCGATCTTATTCTTTCTCTTGAACCTATGGAAGCATTACGTTACTTACCGTATCTCTCAAAGAAGGGCTGGTTGGTGACCAATGCTACACCATTTATTAATATTCCCAACTATCCCGATCTGGATCAGGTGTTGGCGGAGGTCAGAAAACTACCGAACCATGTGATTCTTGATGTGGATGCAGAAGCTAAAAAGATAGGATCATCGCGGGTAGCCAACATGGTGTTGCTGGGTGCTGCCACGCCATTTATCCATATACCTTACGAAGCGTTTGAAGCCGGGATCAGTGAAATTTTTGCACGTAAAGGAGAAGACATCATCAACATAAATATTAAAGCCCTCAGAATTGGGAAAACCATCGCAGAAGAAAAATTGTCAGTAAAATAAGTTTGACCGGGGGTTCCACCTGAAGGGAAGCCCTCGTTACTAAAGTCGCACTCTTACTAACTTAAAAAATCCGTATATTTAATCCCTGTTTAACACAACATAAAATTCCGATTCGGGTTAAATATTAAAACGTAAAAACCATGAGAAGTAAGTTAGTTCTGCTCCTGATATGTGCGATATTTTCTGTGTCAGCTCAAAATACTATTGTTCCGTTACCTGAAAAAATTGAAACTCAGGACGGATTTCTGGTATTAAACCGAGATTTGCCAGTAGCAATTAAAGGAAAGGCTAATGATCAGATGCTGCAGGCTGTTGATCGTCTGAAATCAGGATTGACTTATCGTACCCGCATAACTTTCGATAAGAAGCCGGTTATAAATCAACCTGTTTCATCCGGTTTTATGCTTGAAGCCAAGGAATCTTCCCGTCTGATCCCCGGGATGGACGAATCCTATACCATCATGGTTGATACGCTTGGTGTAAAAATATCAGCTGCTACTTCGGTGGGTGTTTTACATGCTGTTGAAACCGTGTTACAGCTGGTACAGAAAAATGATTCCGTTTGGATAATTCCGGCAGTTAAAATTACAGATAAACCCATGCTGTCCTACCGTGGCCTTTTGCTGGATCCTGCCAGGAGATTTTTATCGGTGGATGCGTTGAAAACAACGATTGATGCCATGGCTGCCGTTAAACTGAATGTGCTGCACCTGCATTTATCCGATGATCAGGGTTGGCGCATTGAATCCAAGCGGTATCCGTCCTTGCAGATTATGGCTTCGGACGGGAATTATTATACACAGACACAGATTAGTGATCTGGTTAAATATGCCTCAAATCGTGGAATCATTATTATTCCCGAGGTTGATATTCCGGGTCATGCCACGGCCATATTAACTGCCAAACCGACCCTGGCATCTGCTGATACAACCTATGTGCTTGACCGGAGTTTTGGTGTTCACAAACCTGTTTTGAATCCTGCAAAGGATGAAACGTATACATTTTTAACCAACCTTTTCCGTGAGATCGACAGCCTGTTTCCCGGGCCATATATCCATATTGGGGGAGATGAAGTGGAGTATGATAACTGGAAAAATAATCCTGAAATTGATGCATTTCGGGAGCAAAAAGGGCTAAAGGATTTTCCGGCGCTTCAGGGGTATTTTGTGAAACGTATGACGGACAGCATTAAACCGATGGGAAAAACTGTCATCGGATGGGAAGAAGTGGCTCGTGACGGACTGGACAAAGAAGTCATTATTCAGTGTTGGAAAAGCAAAGGACTTGCATACAGCTATGCAAAACAGGGTTTGAAAACAATCCTGTCAAACGGATATTATCTGGATGTTTTTAACTCATTAAAGGATCACTATAACAATGACCCTTTACCCAAAGATGTAAACTTTAAACCGGATCAACGGCAAAATTATTTAGGAGCGGAAGCCTGTCTGTGGGGAGAGTTGGTGGATGAACGTATCCTGGGATTCCGGCTATGGCCAAGGATGGCAATGCTGGCAGACCGGTTCTGGTCGACGGAAAAGCGGGACAGGCGATCGCTGGCTGCTGCAACGGAAGCGATTAATCTTCAGCTGATGGAGCATAACCTTAACCAGGTTGGTGCACCATATAGTATTTTATATGAAATTGCAGGCAGCAAAGATATTGCGCCACTAATTGAACTCCGGGGATTGGTCACGCCTGTAAGAGGTTATTACCGTCATGGTTCAGGATATAATAATACGCTTACACCGTTGAATACTTTTGCAGATGCAGCAGATACAGATCCTGCTAATCTTGATTTGTTTTACAATGCACTGCGTGAATTTATTATTGCCGGTTCAAGTGACTCGAATTTTGATCTGGTTGCAGGAAAGTTGTTTGAATGGGAAGAATATTATGAGAAAAATAAGGCATATTTCCAGCAGAATTCCCGGTTAAAGGAATTAGAACCATTGGCAAAGAATCTTTCGGCCACTGCCAGAATTGCCAATGAGGCCATGGAGTATATTGTTCGCGGAAAAGTTCCAAAGGATATCTGGTTGGCCAATGCTAAAAAGGTGATGGAGGAAGCAAAAAAGCCTGTCACAGGGGTACAACTGACAGTGGTGGATCAACTGGAGAAAATACTGATCTTTTCAAAAGAACATGATGTGATCGTATTCTAATCCTTTACTTCATAGATGGCCTGCCCTGTAACAGGAATACCTGTGTGCGTAATGCCCTGAATATCGATATAAATTGTTGAATAAAGGTCTGCATTATAAAAGGTTATTTTTGCAGGTACCGTATCGCTTATGTTAATATCTGGTTCCCAGTGTATGGTTGAACGCAAATCAGGCTGGTTATCCTCTGGTTTTTGGATGTCATAATTCGGAGAATAAAAAATACGGGGAGTAGCGTAACCAGTTATTTTTTCATTAATAGTGTGATATAAATTCTCTACGGAAGGTAAATCATAATTCCGTTTGGTAAACACACTGATTACACCACTTTTCCCCCTCATACCAAAGGCAGCAGCCCCACCAATATCTTTAAGTATTTCAATTTTATCAACACTTTCCAGAGGAATAGTGCTTATCCAATCTGCGTCAATCATAATGCCGTCAAGCAGAAACATTGGAGTGCCTCCACCGCGAAAAGAAACGGTAATATCAGGAAATGTGCTTTCAACTCTGAACCCCGGAATACGGCTTTGGATAAGGTCGAATATATCGAAATATGACAGGTCATCTTCCTGAATGTGGATAACATTGTCGGGATTGCCATACATTCTGAAATTTCCGTCATTTTTTGTTGTTGGTTTAACTTCACCTTTTACCGTAACTTCTTTTATAAGAATGGTATCTGTTAACTGGTATTTCGTTTTAAGCATTTTTTTGTAAAGGGCATCCTCTGTAATGTTCTCCATTATTGCAGGAACTAATTTTTCTTCTGTAGCATTTGCAGGATAAATTTTGGGAGGCGTTGTTTTTTGTGAATCGAGCAAAATCCAACCAACTGTATTTTGTTTATCATTTGTAGCACTTAATACAAGAGTGGATTCTCCCATGAAATTCAGACCTTCAAATGAAAATTTACCCAGCGAATCAGTTTGGGCATTCTTAAAATATCTGTTGTTTCCGGTAAAAATTCCCAGAGCTATGTTTGCATTCGGTATTGGGTTGTCAAACAATTTGTGTCGAAGTCGACCGGAGATTCTCAGGCCTTGTTCAGGTTTGAATTCAGGCTTCCCTGATACAGGAGGAACATATTTCCATAGAAAATCCCGCCATCCCTGGGTCAGAAGTAATAAATCCAAATGCTTTGTTCTGTCAGGTTGGGACGGGTCAAAATAGTAACCCGGCTGTTCAACGTATCCTTTTATTTCTGATTCCAGTAAAAACCACGAAGCAATACTGGAAGCATATGGCTCTCCAAAATCTTCAAAATTCTTATCAATTACCGCCATCGAAAGGTTAGCATATATTGGTTGTACCGAAGAATCGTTAACCGATAATTCTATATCAACCTTTTCTCTGGGCGAATATTCTGATTTATTGGTTTTTACCGTTACGTTTAATGTGTTTTCGTGTTCAACATAAAAAAGCCGTTCACATAACGGGAGGGTATCATTACCATAAATTGTCAGTTTTATTATTCCCTCAGGAAATGCGCTTTCCGGCAATAAGTAACTTGAATTGTTAATGTTTAGGTTTGTTTCAAAAAAAGTTTGATTTCTGAAAGTGCCTCTTAAAATCAGGGGACTTTGAGAGAGCAACGGCAAGGTTTTATGGTTGGTTCCTATATTCAGAATCAGGGATGTGCCGGATGGTTTCAGACGCATGACAAGTCCTGTTTCAAAGCTGGAGGGAAGTTTCACTTTAAATCCGGAACCGTTGCCTGCTTTACCAGTCGCAAAGTAATCCAGATCTTTTTCAGGTTTCAAATAAAAGCTACCCAGGCCAAGATGTTCTGACTTAAAGGCTGAAACAGTGTCTCCCTGTGAAGAAATGATGTACCCGGACACGTCACATCCGTATCCGTTTGAATTAACAGCTTTGAAGGCCATTTTGGAATAGACATTGCGCACAAGACTACCTCCCTCGGGAAAAAACTGAATATCAATGGCAGGCTTTTGGTGTTTTTTATTTAATTCACTACCTGTTGTGTCAGCAAAGTTTTTTACCGATATCTTTTTTAAATAGAAAAAATTCTCCCCGAAGTTTTTCATGTAAGCAGTGTATGCTCTTAAAAAGTATTCGCCTGCAGGAATGCTATCTGACAAGTGAAATGCACCATATCCTGTTCCTTTAATTTGCCTTATGGTATGATGATCCAGAATTAAAGGATCGGGGGAAATCAAATCAACATAAACGACTTTACTATGTGATGTGAGCTGATTTGAAAGGGCTTCGACAAGATAGGACTTAAACCAGATATCATCTCCGGGCTGATAGAGTGACCGATCAGTGTGAAGATATATTTTTTCATAGAAATCATATTGCCCGTTCTTTTGAAAAACAGTATCACTTACAGTTTGGGAATGCAATAAATAACAAAACGGAAAGAACAACAGATAGAATGCAAGAAACAATTTTGCATTAGGTTCTAAACTCAAAGTCTTTTCTGAAATTTTAATTTGGTTCACCGCTAAATAATGTAATCTGATTCGGGTATGTATTGTTAAATAACTGATTATCAATACGAATTTAGGTGTTTTTTAGTTAACCTTATTCAGTGCACTATAATAATTCAAAGTATAAAAAACCCCGAAGCAGACCTTCGGGGTTTATATTTGGTATTTTGATTTATTCAACCATAACTTTTGCCGTGGCTGTTTCTTGGGCTGTTTCAACTTTAACGATCCATAATCCGCGGTTAACCTCCAGACTGGCATCTGAATTCAGAATATAATTCTGAACCAGTGAGCCGTTAAGATTAAACAGTTTAACGTGCGTTTCTGAAATTACGTTTTTTACGTACAACCTGTTTTTTCCGGCATAGACTCCAATGGCAGCATTACCCTGAGGTGCGTCTATGGCAGTTTCCTTATCATTTGCAATAAGTTCCGGTAATGGATCCCAGTTATCACTGCCTTTTGTAAAGTTAAAGGTTGTAATATCGGTTCCATCTGTAAGTTGTGGCTGTGTCAAAACGGTTGACCAGCTTTCCCTGTTGCCGGAATTATCCACTCCCGATTCCTCAACAGTACCATATTCATACATCTTAGTGGACTCACCACCCAGACTGCTTGACCATCCTGCAGGACTTATGAGAGACAGTCCTTCAGAACCTGGGAAATTGGATGTTTCAACAGTTGTATTGTAGAAGACAACCTCGCTGGTTGTTGCCTGCCATGGCCTTCCGAAATAACCCGGTTTTGCCCGGTAAGTTGAAGCGGATTCTGTTCCCGGTTCAGCCGATGTGACAGTACATTCGTACATCAGGTATCCTCTGCCACTGCTTTGTTGTGCAGCTGTCAGGTATGATGCATCAGAAGCCGCATCGCTGACATTCATTACGAGATCTGATTTATAGAATACAGCAGTCATGGCGCCAAAGATGTAATCTACGGCACCCATCATGGCCCCTTTGTACATCACAACTCTGGCAGGAGCAGCACCATAGTAGGAATCCTGACGACCAACAATGCGGCATTTGTTCAGGATCACCTTGTCTGAACTTCCGGTGATGGCGATTGCTGCTGCACGTTCTACAAAACTTCTATCCTGAACGGTGGTATTTCCGTAATCAGTCGGACGGGGCCCTTTGCCTCCAACTTCCCATTCAACCACAACATCCTCCGATTCTTTCTTCGAGATATACTGGTTATAGGAATTTTCGAAAATGATATGATCTGCCTCAAATCCTCCAGCTGTAATAACAACAGTAGCATTCCAGTAAGATCCGTTGGTAGTTCCTGCACCTTTATTTTCGTACGACAGATACCCATTTTCCTTATTAACACGCAGTATATCTGCATTCCATTTCTGATCGTTACCCATGCTGTAATAGTTGTAACCATGGCCATAATAAGACGTTACTCTGACCGCATTTTCTGAGATATCCACACCTTTGTTAAGGAGATCAATATCTGCATTATCCGATGCATTGTTGAGCGATACATTTGACACGTCAACCACAAGCATTTCCTCATAATCCCCCGGATCAACCATAATAGTTACGCGTTCATCATTGGGTCGGTTCATTTTACGCACGGCAGCCAGGGCTTCATTAATAGTCTGGTAGTCTTTATCGGTTCCAACGGTAATAACTTCCTTATAATCTACTATGTTACCTATTTCGATGTTAGTAATATATGTTGTTCCTGCGCTTGAACCTATTGTTATGGTTACAAAACCGTCTTCTGTTCCCTGGTAAGTATAATCTGCAAATTCAAACGTGCTTGTGCTACTGCTGGATGTTGTATAAGGCCCATCTCCTTCTATTGTAAAGTCAGCCGAATAATAAAAAGTAACGCGTATTTTGTCGTCGGCTTTAACTGGCACCTTAATCGTTGCATCAGGTTTTGTGGCCAGATGACCTTTGGCCACTTCGTTGTAAACATCACCTGTAAACAATAAACCCTTGTAGGATGGGTCTCCGTTTGAAATCACCTTATCATCGAAAGACCAGTTTGTTACAGGGTTGAACACCAGGTCTTTGGATACATCTGTGCCATTTACTGTCAGATTGGATGTCATTCGGAGTTCAATAGGATAATCATCCACGCCACTGTAAGAAATGGAATATGTTCCGTCACGCAAGGCTATACCATCAACAGAAGCAAAATCATATACATAACCTTCTTCATTCAAATTAGTGAATGTAAGATTAAGTGCGGATTGTTGTTCAGTTGTTAATCCGGTTGCATTAATCGTTACGTTATAAACCGGTTTGGCTTCAAATACGATATCTGCAGTTGTGCCGGCATTTCCGATGGTTATGGTGTTGGATGGGATATAAAAATCATTCACTCCGGCAGCGGAGATGGTATATTCAACATTCGGTTCAAGATCAACAGAGTAGGTTCCTGCACCTGCATCGATTACCGGATCAGGCGTAAAGATTGTTCCTGCAGCCGGATCTGGTGTATATGTCAGCGAAAGATTATTTATAAGGTCGCCAAGGCCTGTAACTGAACCACTAACCGTATAAAGCTCCACTTTAGAAATGGTCACGTTGTTGGTTGTAGTTGCTTCTGTTACACTGATTACATTTGCACTGCTAATCACAAAACCATTGGCATTAACAAGGCTCAAATTATAATCGTAACCTATTGGCAGATCAACAGTATAGTCGCCGCCGTTCATGGTAGCTGTCCACACCTTGCCGGCTTCATTTGTAAACTGAATGGCGTAGTCACCAGGAATTCCGGTGGCGGCACTCACATCAATAGTTCCGGAAACTGTACTGTATTCTGCATCCTGCCTGTAAATCCGGTAATAACTTGGTTTATCACTGCTATCAAAGATATGGTAGGTTCCTGCATACTTTGCTACGAATTTAACTTCCTGGGTAGTTGTGCCGTTTGTTGTAACCATAGTTACATCATCCTGTAAATCAGGATCACCAACATACTGGAAGTGTATTTCACCTCCACCGTTCTGGGCAATCATGTACAAGGTAACCATATCATCTTCGCTCAGGGTCAGGCTCATAAATCTTCCCGTCGCCGCACCGGAATTCACATAAACGCGCCCGGTATAATCAGTTACGCTGCTTAGGTTTTCATCGTACCGGGTCAGATTGGTGTTTGATGTTCTGAGCCTGTCATTGCTGCCTCCTGTCCAGCTTAAGACTCCTGCAGAGAAGCTTGGCAGTACATTACCAGAACTACCGGTAGCAATAGATTCATTATACCATGAGTTAATTACATCAACAGTCAGGTTGTTGTTATATGTATTTTCATCCAGTTGCTCTGCACCAAAATCCCAAACGTCTATTTTTCCTGTCTGAACAATTTCGGCTGCATTTTCAACGCTCATGCCATGGATGTAGACAGAACCTCCGCTTGACAATGTTGCTGTAATAACACCGGCCGCTCCGGTATATGCAAAACTAACCGCATAAGCATCTGTCCCTCCGTTATTGTCTGCAGCACAGGTTCCCAGTTCGGTTCCTTCAGAATCTGTGAATGTAAACGTTGAATTATCGGCACTGTACTCGCAGGTAACAAATGTGATAATAGCATTACCCGCCACTGAAATATCAAATGTATTACCTGAATAAACAACCACGCCGTGTGTTGCATCGTGATACCAAAATTGTTGTCCACTATTTTTATTGATAGTGAGAAATCCATCGTTCGTTGTAAAATAATCGTATTTGGTATCAGTATTTTGTGGCATTTCGCTTCCATCAGCAAAACTGTAGGTATAAGTTGTTCCGGCAGACTGGCCGAATAAAATACTTACACTACATACCAGGGCAAAGAGTAAGTAAAAAGTTTTTTTCATTATACAATTTTTAAAGTTAGTAATTCAAATTAAGCTAGCATGTAAATTTACGTGATTGGAACAAAACGGAGTAGCATTACATCCTTTATAAGAGGTAAGTAAGTATCAAATTACAGGGTCGTTTGTAACATGGATTTAAAAAATGCAATATTCTTATCAGAAATGGGAATGATGTTTGTTTTTGTTCCGTTATTTTTGAAGTGCAAAAAGACTATTATGAGTGAAAACGTACCTTTAACAGAACTGGAACGGAGGATGGAATCGTTCCGTCGTATTATGAGCCGTAACTATCCTGACTGGCAAACAGCAGTAATATTCAGTAAAATAAACCTGTTATACTTTACAGGATCAATGCCTGAAGGTATGTTGATTATTGAACGTGAAAACGGAGCTACGCTCTGGGCAAGACGTAGTTATGACCGTACGGTTCAGGAGTCGGAATTTCGCAACATAAAGCCCATGAACAGCTACCGCGATGCCGCGCAAACGTACCAACAACTTTCGGAAGAAGTTTATCTGGAGACAGAGTATGTACCGTTGGCCATGTTTCAAAGGTTTCAAAAGCATTTTTTGTTTAAAACCTTTAAGTCCCTTGATTTCCAGATAGCGATGACCCGTGCAGTAAAAAGTGACTGGGAACTGGCTTATATGGAAAAGGCCGGAGCTATTCATCAACGTGTCTCGGAAGAACTTGTACCCGGATTGTTACGTGAGGGCATGACTGAAGCCGATCTGGCCGGTGAATTATACCAGGTTATGGTGCGTGAAGGGCATCAGGGAACTGCCCGTTTTGCCATGCACGATACGGAAATTATTGTGGCTCAGCTCGGATTTGGTGACAATTCGTTATATCCAACTAATTTTGACGGACCCGGAGGAAACCGCGGTTTAAGTGCTGCTGTTCCGGGCCTTGGTAGCCGTACCCGTAAGTTAAAGAAGGGCGACCTGGTTTTTGTGGATATGGGAATGGGAGTGAATGGCTATCATTCCGATAAAACCATGACCTATATGTTCGGGAAATCATTGCCGGATGAAGTTATTGCTGATCATCAACTGTGCGTGGATATTCAGAACCGGGTTGCTGAGATGCTGAAACCGGGGAATACCCCGGAACAGATTTATGAAAGCATCATGGAAAGTTTAAGCCCTGAATTTCAACGAAATTTTATGGGTTATGGAAACCGGCAGGTTAAGTTTCTGGGGCACGGTATTGGGCTAACAGTGGATGAATTACCGGTACTGGCCAAAGGATTTAAAGACCCGCTAAAAGAAAACATGGTGTTTGCAGTGGAGCCTAAAAAGGGCATCGAAGGAATTGGAATGGTGGGAATTGAAAACACATTTGTTGTTACACCGGTTGGTGGACGTTGTATTACGGGAACGAATCCGGGACTTATACTGGTTGAATAACACCTGCGGATTAATGTATATCTGAGGGCGATAATTTTCAATATCTGTTAAACTTACTTCTTTGACTTTTGTGCTGTCAAAATATTAGACAGTTAGATTGCCATGTTTCATTTTGGACCCCAATTCCTTTTATATTATCCTTTTTTTAGATTTAAAATCAGAACGCATATTTTTTATTTCCACTAATGTGTCAAAAACTGATACATGAACGTGTAAAATATATTGACACATCGCAATCACTGATAATGTGTAATATTTTGTTAGTTAGTTAATTATGTAATAACGGCACAGGTTTTGGTTCAGGGTACATAAAAATTCTTCTTATGGGAATGGACAGACAAATAAAGAAGCAAAGCTGGTTACGGAAAAACTATATTCTTGTGATTGTAGGAACGGCTTTCCTTGTTTTTATACTGGCAACCACGGTATTTGGTGATCACCGGTCCACTTTTAAAGTGGATATGGATAAGCTATCGGTTGGAGAGGTTGTCAGGGATACCTTTCAGGACTACATCAGCATTACCGGTGTGGCTGAACCGATACGAACGGTAAGCCTTCATCCTTTGGTAGGTGGACAGGTAAAGGAAAAACTGCATGAAGAAGGTGATGAAGTAAAGGCCGGGGATATAATCCTGACCATGACAAATCCGGAACTGGAGCAGTCCATCATTGATATGCGTTCGGAACTGGATCAGGAGCGCATTAATGTGCAACAAAGCAAGATAAATGAGGAAAAGAACAGGGCTGGTTTTAAAAGCCAGATTTTGGAAATTGAGTTTTCTGTCAACAATGAGCGACGCAATTACGAAGAAAAGAAGTATGAATACGAACAGGGGATGATCCCTCAAAATGCGTTTTTAATGGCCAAGGAATCCTATGAGTTTACCCTTAAAAAACGTGACATTCAGATTGAAAATCTGCACAGGGACTCCTTGTTGAGCGTACTGAACATAAAACGAATGGAAAATAACCTGGAAAGAAACGAGGCAAAATTCCGGATTGAACAAAGAAAACTCGATGATCTGAATGTTAAAGCTCCGGTAGCCGGCAGACTTAGTTCTCTTATAAATGTTGAGATTGGAGGACAGCTTGGGAAAAACTCAGGCATCGGATATATCAGGGACCTCTCGGAGCTAAAGATACTAGCCAATATTGATCAGTATTATACGGGAAGGGTATCACGGCATTTACAGGCAACCTGTACCATAGAAAATAAGTATTATGATCTTTACGTGGATAAGGTTTCATTTGAGGTCAACGGTGGACGGTTCGAAACCGAATTACTTTTTACAGACCACATGCCGGATTTGATCCGTGTGGGTCAGACCTATCACATAAAACTCAGACTTGGAGACTCCCAGGTTGGCATTTTAATACCGCGTGGAGGCTTTTTTCAGAGCACAGGAGGCCGGTGGATATATGTAATAGATAAGTCGAATTCCTTCGCAGAAAAACGGGTGATTCGTTTGGGGAGCAAAAACGATGATTATTATGAAGTTCTTGAGGGACTTGAGCCGGGAGAGAAAGTCATAGTTTCAGGTTATGATACGTTTGGAGATGCCGAAAAACTTGTTTTTAAATAGTCGGTGATGAAAATGAAATTTTATATAAGTATTGCCATTATCATGTGTTGTGTGATTTCTGTTTCAGCACAGGAAAAGGAGGAGACAGTGCTATCGCTGGATCAGGTGATAGAATTGGCGCAGAAGCAGTCCCTGGATGCTTTTATTCAGGAAAACATGTACCTTTCAAGCTGGTGGGAGTATAAAGCATTTAAAGCGCAACAGAGGCCTTGGCTCGAACTGAATTCAAATCCTTTATCGTATAAAAACTCTATTGAAGCCATCACCGATAATACCGGATCATATCTTAAACGCTCCGAAAAGCTTCAATCTGATGGTAGGTTATCATTGACTCAGAATATCATGACGACCGGAGGTGATATTTATATCAATTCCAGGTTGAGTCGTCTCGAAGATTATGCCAATAATGAAATAGGATATGGATATACCCCTTTTTCGGTTGGAATATCACAACCATTGTTTCAGTTTAATACGTTTAAATGGCAAAAAAAGATTGAACCGCTGAAATTTGAGATCGCAAAAAAGGAATATATTAAATCGGCTGAAGACATCGCCATGAAGGCCATCACGGTTTTTTTTAATTTTCTGGATGCGCAGATGTCATATAAAATTGCGGAGTTGAATAAACAGTCAGCCGATACCCTTTACTTTAAAAGCATGGGCCTGTTTGAGCGAGGAGCCATTGCCAGCATGGACCTAAAAAGGCTGGAGCTGAATAAACTCAATACGGAAAATGAATTTGAACGGTCAAAACTGCAACTTGAGAGATATAAGTTTGATCTGAAATCTTATTTAAGGATCTCTGAAAATATGGATCTGAGGCTTTTGGTACCGGATAGCGTTCCTGATCTGAATATAAATCCCGATGCAGCTTTAGCTAAAGCCACAGAGAACAATCCGGATGTTCTGGACTTCAAAAGGCGGTTGATAGAAGCCAACAGGGAAATAGCCCGGGCAAAGGGAACCAATGGCATTCAGTCTAACCTGAATGTTAATTTTGGCTGGAGTAAATCAGGGCAGAATCTCAACGAGGTGAATCATGATTTTGATTCTGACAGAGGAGTAGAATTAAGTCTGTATATCCCGATAGTGGATTGGGGCATGAGCCGTGGACGGAGAGAAATAGCAGAATCCAATAAAAAAGTTACTGCTGCCAGGGTTGAAATAGAGCAGATAAATTTTGAACATGATGTTCTGATGAGTGCCATGGAGTTTAATATGCAGGAAGCACTCCTGGTTAACGCGAGAAAAGCCAATGCCATTTCAGAAAAGACCTACAAGACCGTGGAGGAACGTTTTTTGTCAGGGAAAGTTAATTTGGAAACGCTTTACGCAGCACGTAACGAAAGAGACAATGCCTTAAGGAGTGTATACAACAGGATAAGGCAGTACTGGAGTTATTATTACTATATGCGCAGCATAACCTTATTTGATTTTCAGCAGAAACAAAGCCTTTCCAATGATTTTGACAATAGATTTGGCTTGCAATAGAGAATTTTAATTTGTCCTACGGTTATCGTTTACCTTCATCCCGAATTGGCTTAATAAGCTAATTGCTGTTAAATAAGTGGATTGAATGCATAAAAATTCCCAACTTTGTGCATTCATTTAAATTTCCAGAAATGCGTGCCGGCCATCTTATTCAGATTTTCAGCGTTTTCATGTTTTCATGTTTGATAACCTCATGCCATTTTAAAGGTAAAAACGAAGCACAGAATTATCCGCTTCAAAAAACGGATTCATGTGTACAACATCCGGCTCACAGCTATGAAATATTTATTCCTGAGCACAAAAATCCGGATCAGAAATTGCCATTACTGGTAGCTGTTGATGCACATGGATCGGGTCAAACTGCGGTAAAGCATTTGAAAGAAGCTGTTACAAGTTTTCCTGCTGTTTTGGTGGCATCCAACCTTATACAGAATAGCGATCCAAACTTTATTAAGGAACTTGATGAACTAATTGCTGATGTAAAAAAGCGCTATCCTGTAAATGATCAGGTTTATCTAACAGGATTCTCAGGAGGCGCACGAATGGTGCTTGGATATGCCATGAACCATCCGGTGAATGGTGTTTTGGCTTGTGGTGCATTCTCCGGAACTGATCAGCTTTCAGCTATTAAATGTCCGGTTATGGGGCTGCTGGGAATGACCGATTTTAATTTTCTGGAAACAGTTCAGTACATTTTTGACCCGGCAAAATTGCCTGACAATGCACACGTTGAGTTGATCAACGGATCGCATGAATGGCCTGATAGTAGTAAGTTAACCAATAGCTGGGGTTGGTTCTGGTTACAGGATCAAAACATTGATGAAGCCACAAAGGTTAAGTTATATGTGGATGAACAAAAAGCACGCATTGATTCATTAACGGATGTAGGGCAGTATTTGCAGGCAGCCTGTATAAGCCGGAATATGGGATCTGTTGAAGCATTTGAAAAAATATTTTCCTTTCGTGAGAAGATACGGGAAATAACTTACTCCAAAGATTACAGCAATCAATTGAGTCAGCTTTCTGATGTATTGCGTTTCGAAGTAGGAAAGCGTCAGGAATATAGTCAGGCTTTGTTGGAAAAGGATTCGACATGGTGGAAAAAAGAGATTGATGATTTAAACAATCATGTGGATCTTGAACCGGATAAAATGAAACGAATGGCTTACGCACGCTTGAAAAGCTTTCTGGGCATTGCGTGTTATTCCTATGCCAGCCGTTTTGTTGTACAAAAGAATATTGCGAACCTTGAACAGATTTTAATGGTGTATCGGTTGGCTGAACCAAACAATGCAGATCTGAAACGTTTCAATAAATTTCTCACAGAGTTAAGAGGGCAATAATCAAATTGTCATAGAAAGGAAGTTAATATCCTTCCTGTTATACATCTACGTACCCAAATAATACTCAAATATTGCTTAGTTTTGCTGCCATGGAAGGGATTGAGTCCCGAATATGTAATCAAACATGTTGTTTGCTAAATGAACCAGGTAGATCCAAAATGTTTTGCCGTGCTTTACTTATGAACATATAATTCATAAATTTTGAACACCATGAAACGACAAAACATTTTACTCAGCATTTTGCTCTTCAAACTAATTTTTTTTTCCGCTAAACTGTTGGCAGAAAACCCGGAAGGACGGTTTCACATCAACGAAGGCGATTGGTTCGAAATGCAGGTTGATCTTCCGCTGAACTATTCGGATAAAAGCGGGTCACCTCTCAACTTTTTTAAAGAAGCAGGAAAAACAGAGTTATCCGTATTACTGCATTACCAATTACAGAAGCAGCGTTCAAACGGCAACCAGATTTACAACGTATCCATTCAAAGAATTCAAAGCAAAGTATATGCTTCCAGTTTTAACACCTGGTTGGGCTACGATTCTTACTATCCTCCTTACCGGGATAATGTTAAGTCGGTAAAACCATTCATTCAGTCAGAACTGGAGGTAACTCCCGACGGAAATATTATCCGCTTTGATTCAATTTCCGGATATGCTCCTACATTTAAACTTACGGAAATCAGTCCCAAAGTTAAAAACAAGATTGGAATCTCATTTAACTTTAAGCTTCCAACCCAGTTGATCGAATTGGTTTCAGGCTTCACTACATTTTTACCTCCAAAATCAGGCCCTAAATCAATGACAATACTTAACAGTGAGCAAAAAATTGAAACCAATGACTTTCGCGAAACAGAATTCTATAGCATATATAAAGTAACATCAAACGATACCGTTACTACAGAAGTCAAATATTTAAAAAAAGAAGGGATTCTTATTTCGGATCAGATAGGCAGATTGGTAAATGCATCGTTCCCAATCCCAGCCAACAGCATCATCAAAGGGAAACTTGCGGATCTGGCTAACCGGAAAATAACAATTAGCCTTGAAGGAGACAGAGATGAGGCATATTTCAAAAAAAGGCATTTTGACACCGGTGAAGATGGCTCTTTTAGTTGCCCTGTATTTTTAAACGAACCGCTTTATTTGAAGATAGACATTGGAAGCAAAACGATAAGTTCCTTCTTCGTGCCCGGCGACACCCTGGAAATTCTGGATATACCATCAAAGGTGGAAAGGGTTTCAATCAGAGGTACGCTTTACGACCAGCCCACAGAACCTGGCCATTTGTTTGATGCAATCAACTTTAGGGGCAAAGCGGCTTATAATGCTAAATTATCGGTGGAAATGGATGAGTGGATGACATACATGCCCCTGCCTAAAAATGTCCGGGCTTATTCAACCTACCATGAAACGATCATAAAAAACATTAGATACCTTCTAAACCTGTACAGTAAAAGAGCGACCAAAGAATGTGTCGATTATTTCAGGTCAAAGTGGAATTATTATCTGGCTGCAGATAAATTATATTTTAGGGAAGAAAACGAAACGATACTCTATGAAGATATGTTTTCATCCCATAAAGCTTCAGAGAAAGAAGTTTTTGACTTTCCCGCCGGTTTCTTTTTAGAAGTAGATACATTGCCCACTTTGATGTATCCCTATAAATGGTGTAAGTACTACCAAAGCTTCCTTCACTACGCATTTGATTTTAAAAAACAACGCCTGGAAATGTCGGTTGGAGGACAAAACAATGACTTTTATGGGAACTACTATTTTGCCAGGGCATCCCTAAAAGGTTACCCGCTTTATACTGCCCTTTATAAAGCTTTTGATAAGGAATTAAGAGGTGGCTTTGCAGCAGCGTCAGGAATTGAACCTTTTTACCAGGATTTTATCAATAACTGCAAAGACCCTTCGCTGACCGAGCCTCTGGAACAAGTACATAAAACAGTTTCGGAACTGGCTCCGGGCAAAGCATTCCCGGTACAATCATTCATACTGAAAGACAGTACTGTCTTTAACCTTGCACAATACAAAGGAAAACCCGTTTGTTTGGTTATTATGCGCTCTGAGAAAAGAATGATCAGTTACTATAAAAAAGAAATGGATAAGTTTATGCCTGACGAGGTGGAATTCATATTTGTTTCACTTCCAAATACATATTCAGATAAAAGTCCTGCTGCTGACTCCATAATGACTATGCCCAACGTGAAGGTTATAGACGTGATGGAGCAGGATTTAGGAAGCAAACTTTTAAAAACAAATCAGGATAAAATATTTGTACTTGATAAATGGCTACGAATTGTGGATGACAATGTAAAAAGTCCGCTAAACTATATTGGAAACAAGGCTTTGGAAGAAGCCATACGAAAGGCCATTGACGCCAAACGATACACAAAGGCAGAAAAGGCCTCATTTTATAAAACCGCAGGGTGGAGCTTAGGCTCCATCCTTTTCACACTTTTCATCGGTTTCTTGGTGTACCGGATGCGCATACGCAAAATACGGCGTCAGGAAGCCCTGAAACGACAAATTAAGGAGTTGGAAATTAAGGCTATTCGCTCGCAAATGAACCCGCATTTTGTTTTCAATGCGCTCAATTCCATCCAATCACTCGTAAACAGTTCCCAATATAAAGAAACCAACATTTACCTGGCTAAATTTTCGGTATTGATGCGTAGTGTCCTCAATAACTCGGAACGTAGCATGGTAAGCCTGTCCGAAGAGCTGGAAGCCGTGAAACTGTATTGTGAACTGGAACAATTGCGCTTCGAATTTGAGCTGAGCATTGAGGTCTCATCCGATATCAACAGTGACCTGATTGAAATACCAGGGATGATCATCCAGCCCCTGGCCGAAAACGCGGTTGTGCATGGGTTATCGTCACTCGGTGGAGAGGGAAAGCTTAGCATTAAAGTAGATCGGTGTAAGGACAAAATTTGCGTTTATGTAACAGACAACGGAACCGGCCTGTCGCAACAAAAGGAGGACAAACTGAGCCAAAAAGGCTTTGGATTGAAACTTGTACAGGAACGCCTGGCTATTTTAAACCACAAAAACAAACAGGCCCGACTGACGGTGGAAAATAACCGTGAAAAAGCCGGAACAACAGCTACTCTAATAATACCGGTTGATTAAATTTAAAGACATACAAATGAACATTAAAAGCATTATAGTTGACGATGAACCAAAAAGCAGGAGAAACCTGCGCGACCTGCTTACTGAATATTGCAAACAGGTAGAAATTATTGGCGAAGCAGCATCGGCTCCCGAAGCGTTGAAATTGCTGCAACAAACACAGCCTGATTTATTGTTCCTCGACATTGAAATGCCGGGCGGCTCGGGTTTCGACCTGCTAAAATCACTTAATGACCAGTTTTTCGAAGTGATTTTTGTTACAGCATTCGACAAATACGGCATTCAGGCTGTAAAGTTTTGTGCCATCGACTACATACTTAAGCCCATTGATATATTTGAACTTTCGAAGGCAGTTGAAAAGGCTTCAACTCAGATTAACCGAAAAAAGGAAAACCAGCGCCTGGCAGAACTTGTAGCCAACATCGACCGCGCTGACGAAGAAAAACGTCTGGCCCTTCCCTTATCCGAGAAAATTGAATTTGTTGTGATCAAACACATTATCCGCATGGAGGCCGATGGCAATTATACGCGTATTTTTATTGAAGGCAACAAAGAATATATGGTATGCAAAACGCTGAAAGAATACCATGAAATACTTGAGGCCTACGGCTTTTTGCGAACCCACCAGTCTCACCTTATCAACTGCCAAAAGATATCAGCCTACGTAAAATCAGATGGAGGCTATATTTTAATGGAAGGTGGGGATAATGTTCCCATCTCGCGCCAAAAAAGAGAAGAAGTGCTGAAAAGAATACTTTAAAATACCAAACACCACTTTGAGAATATACATAAGAATTTGAAGCTTAAATTGTAATAAAATAAGCGGTTCGTATAAACAGAACAAGCATAATACTTGTTATTGCAATTGTTTTTTCAAAATAAGTCATAACGATATTTATCAGCTTTTTGATGACAAATTTGACTAATTTTGTGATTTTTAAGGATCAAATAATTAGTTTGACAATCTCAGAATTGAAATGCTGCACAGAAGTCCCGTAACTTTCGCACGAATTAATTATGTATAATTTCAATATATTATCATGAAACACATATTCTATTTGCTGGCAGTTTCGCTCTTGGTATTTACAGCGTCCTGTACAGGTACTAAATCAACAAAAAATGATGAAATGAAGGATAATCCTTTACTCAGTTCGAGTGACCTTCCGTATGGTGCACCGGATTTTACAAAGATTAAAAATGAAGACTTTCAGCCCGCCATTGAACAGGGAATGAAAGAACAGATGGAGGAGATTAATGCAATCGCCAACAGTAAAGAAGAGCCAACATTTGATAATACATTTGTAGCTCTTGAAAAAAGCGGACAAACACTGCATCGTGCGTATGGTGTTTTTAGTTTGTTGGCAGGAGCCAATACCAATCCGGATATACAGCGCATTGAAGAGGAGGAGGCACCTAAGCTGGCAGCCCATTCGGATGCAATATTTTTGAATGATAAACTTTTTCAGCGGGTTAAAAAAATCTATAATGAACGCGAAAGTCTTAATCTGGACCCTGAATCAAAAAGGCTTGTAGAATACTACTATCAGAGGTTTGAACTGGCGGGAGCTAATCTTTCAGATGAGCAAAAGGCAGAACTTAAAAAACTGAATGGCGAGGAGGCAACATTAAGCGCGAAGTTCAGCAATAAATTAATCGCCGCAGCGAAAGCAGGTGCATTGGTTGTGGATGATAAAGCTCAGTTGGCTGGATTATCAGATGCTGAACTGGAGGCTGCAGCAAATCGTGCCAAGGATGCCGGAAAAGACGGAAAATATTTAATTCCGCTTCAGAATACAACGCAGCAACCGGATCTGCAATACTTAAAAAACCGTGATACCAGACATAAGTTATTTGAAGCCTCGTGGAACCGGGCAGAAAAGAACGATAGCAATGACACAAGAGCTATCATCATACGTCTGGCTGAAATTCGGGCTCAACAGGCAAAAATACTTGGATTTAAAAATTATGCTGAATGGGCCCTTAAAGATCAAATGGCAAAAACACCGGAAGCTGTCAACAAGTTGCTGAACAGATTAACACCCGATGCCATGGCAAAGGCCAAGGTAGAAGCGGCAGACATACAGGCTTTGATCGACAAGCAGAAAGGTGGATTTAAACTGGAACCATGGGACTGGAATTTCTATTCGGAACAGGTTCGCAAAGAAAAATACGATCTTGATGAAAGCCAGATAAAGCCCTATTTTGAGTTGAATAATGTTCTGGAGAACGGTGTATTCTATGCGGCGACTCAATTGTACGGAATTACATTTAAAGAACGTAAAGATATTCCTGTTTACCAGGATGATGTTCGCACGTTTGAATTGTTTAACGAAGATGGTTCATCCATTGGACTGTTCTACTGCGATTATTACAAACGCGACAATAAATCAGGCGGTGCATGGATGGGAAACATTACAGAGCAGTCTAAGTTGTTGGGCGACAAACCGGTGATTTACAACGTATGTAACTTCACCAAACCGGCTCCGGGTCAGCCGGCACTAATCAGCTACGATGATGTAACCACGATGTTCCATGAGTTTGGGCATGCCCTGCACGGATTTTTTGCTGACGAAGAATATCCAAGTATTTCAGGAACCAACGTTTCCCGTGATTTTGTAGAACTTCCATCACAGTTTAATGAGCACTGGGCATTATATCCGAGCGTGTTTGCTCATTATGCCAAACATTATAAAACCGGTGAACCGATGCCGGAATCGCTCGTTAATAAGATTAAAAAATCTGTAACATTTAACCAGGGCTATGCCTTTACCGAGTTACTGGAGGCATCAAAACTGGATATGGCCTGGCACACGATCAGTGCAGGACAAAAAATTGAAGATGCCGATGCATTTGAATTGAACGCCTTAAAGGAAGCAGGTGCTTATATGAAAGAAGTACCACCACGTTACCGTTCAAGCTACTTTCTGCACATTTGGGGGAATGGCTATTCGGCAGGTTATTATGCCTATACCTGGGCTGCCATGCTGGATAATGATGCCTTTGAATGGTTCAAGGAAAACGGTGGATTGACCCGTGAAAACGGACAACGTTTCCGTGATATGATCCTGTCACGTGGCAACTCAGAGGACCTTGAAAAGATGTATAAGGATTTCAGAGGGAAAGATCCGGAAATTGAGCCTTTGTTAAAATCAAGGGGTTTATTATAAAACTTTAATCAGTTTAGTCAGGGTCTCACTTCAGGTGAGGCCCTGACTTTTTTCTGTCTAAGATTTTTTCATCCGCCTGCTAAAACTTTCACGATAATTTTTACCAATTGGAAGGGTTTTATTATCCAGTTTTACCTGATGATTTTCAAATGATTTTATTTTTCTGACAGGAACGATATATGACTTATGGATTCGTATAAATTCTTGTTCAGGCAGCTTTGCCAAAAATTCTTTCAGGCTGGTATAAACGATTAATTTGGTATTATTCACCATCACGTTAATATAATTTCCCAATCCTTCAATGTATTCTATTTCACGTATTTTTACCTGATAAATTTCCTTGCCGCTTTTTATTTGAATGATATCTTCCGGAACATTGGATCGTTGCATCGTAGATGATTGATTACGATCTGATACGTTTAATTTCTCTTTTGCTTTCAGGACAGATTTTAAAAAACGGTCAAATTCAAAAGGTTTCAGCAAATAATCTATGGCGTCCAGTTCATAACTTTCAACAGCATATTCTGAATAAGCGGTTGTGAAAATTACCATTGGGCTGTTCTTTAATACTTTCAATAATTCAGTCCCGGTAATATCCGGCATGTTAATATCCAGAAAAACAAGGTCACAGTCATTTTCAGACAAAAAACTGATGGCTTCCAGCGGATTTCTGAATTTATTAACTAATTGAAGGAAGTCTATTTTACCAGCATAGTTTTCAATTATGTCCAGCGCCCTCGGTTCATCGTCAACTGCGATACAAATCATTACAGACTTTTTATTTTTAGTTTAACACTGTACGTTTGCTTATCAAATTCTATAATTAAATCATAATTATCCCGATATATTAAATCCAGCCTTTTTTTAACGTTGATCAATCCAATCTTCTTTTTAGCTTCTCCTTTTTTTGAGGTATGATTTGTATTTTCTACGGTAAAGTTCAGCACATCGTTTACTATACTAATGAGGATATTTATTTTGGAGGATTTTTTATAGTCAATCCCGTGCTTGAACGCATTTTCAACAAAATTGATCAGCAAAAAAGGAGGGATGTTAAACCGCTGGGTATCACCTTTTATTTTGAACGATACTTCAATATTATCGTCTTCCATAAAGCGTAATTTCTGAAGTTCGATATAACTTTTGAGATATTCAATTTCTTCGGTAAGTTTAACGATCGACTTATCAGATTTGTCCAGCATAAACCGCATTAAAGTTGAAAGTTTTGCCAGGCCCGAAGCCGTTTCGGAATCATTATTTTTTAAAGCGACAGAAAACAAGTTATTAAGCGAATTGAATAAAAAATGCGGACTTATTTGTGACTTAAGATAGTTAAGTTCCAATTTCAGGTTTTCTTCAGCAAGTTTTCGTTTTACAATTTCATTGTTAATCCAGTCTTTTATTATGGCGTATAAAATGGATAGCACCATGAAAGATAAATTGATAAGAGATGTGACAATTATTTCTCCGGTTTGAGGCACAACACGTATGTCCGGCAAGATTTGTTTTGCAAATAAAAAGTCAAAGGCATTTTCGAGGACACTAAGTATTATCAGGCTAACAGAAATTAGTGAAACATATCCAATAAGCGAAAGTTTACCCGATTTGAATTTTGGAAATAAATAAAGCAGGTTCAAATAGAATAAAACCATATTTATGACAGTTCCCAAAATGATGGGAACATCCATCAAATTACCATTCAGATAATGAAAAGTCAGCGCATTAAAATGGATAAATAAAAATGTAGCTCCTATCCAGCATAAGGAATGCACTGTTAGTTCAACGTATTTGATGCTACTATTTTTCATGCTGGTTTTAAAGGTAAATAATAGCTGTGATTAATAAGAATTATTTATTCAAAATATAAGTCATTCTATGTGAACGGTCAAATATTCAATATAACACGCATATATGTTTGTAAATGCAGTTCAAACAGGACCCGGTATCATTGGAATAAATAATTTGTTTAAAGCTGCAAAGAATCGTTGATTTGAACTCAATTTAAAGTCAAAAATGAATAACCATGAATCGAACAAAAATCTTTTTTTCTTTGCTGACACTCATTTTTGTTGGGTATATGAATAACCTTTATGCCCAAGAAAACCTGCAGCAACAAACAGATGAATACATAAATGCCTATGTAAAAATGAATCTTTTTAATGGTTCTGTTCTAATTGCAAAGGGGAGTGAAATCTTAGCCAGTAACGCTTATGGATTGGCCAGTTACGAATTCTGCATTCCCAACGTTGCAGAAACAAAATTCAGAATAGGCTCATTAACCAAGGGATTTACAGCTGTGGCAATTATGAAGCTATCAGAAGATCATAAATTGTCGTTGGATGATAAACTCAGCAGGTTTATCCCGGATTATCCACGTGGTGATGAAATTACCGTAAAAAATCTTCTGACGCATACTTCGGGGATCCCAAATCATACTGAGTTTTCGGATTATAATCGGGACAGAAGGGTTTATCATTATGATGTGACGGAAACAATAAGCACAGTTAAAAATAAGAAACTGGATTTTAACCCGGGTGAAAAATCGGCTTACAGCAATTCAAATTATATTTTGCTGGGCTATATCATTGAGAAGGTGAGCAATATGTCGTACGAAAAATATATTAATGAAAATATTTTTCAACCGCTGAAAATGTTTAACTCGGGTTTTGAACATCCGGATAATATCATTAAAAATTTTTCCGGCGGGTATATTTTGCAAAATAATGAATTACACAAATCGCATTACCGGGATATGTCAAATGCCCAGGCATCAGGTGCTTTGTATTCTACTGTAGGCGATTTGTACCTTTGGGACAGAGCATTGTATTCCGATAAAATAATTGGTGAAAAATCGCGGTATTTATTGTTCAACGAATATAAGAACAACTTTACATATGGCTGGGGGATTGTAAATGTTTACAAGCACAAAATGATAGCATTGGCAGGAGAAACAGATGGTTTCAGGGCAAATATCAGCCGTTTTCCTGATGATGATTTATGTATTATTGTCCTTTCCAATTTTGAACATACGCCTTTAAACCGGATTAACAGAGAATTGATTGCCATGGTTTTTGGTGAAAAATATGCAATTCCGGAGATTCAAAAAACGATTGCTTTACCCCATGAAATTATGCAGTCTTACGAAGGAGCTTATGAAGTTAGTCCGGGATTCAACTTTAATATCATAGTTGAAGATAAGCGCTGTTTTTGTCAGCCAACCGGGCAGTCAAAACTGGAATTATTCGCCATAGCAGAGAATGAATTTTTTATTCCGGAAGCTGATGCTATCATCCATTTTACAAAGAAGGATTCTTCAAAAACTGAAAAATTAATTCTCAAACAAGGAGGCGGCGAAGTTGCCGCATTTAAAATAAACTAAAACTGTTGAAGACAATAAATATCTGAGTCTCTAAATGTGCATTATCAGGGATTTTATTAACACATATCTTTAGTGATACAAAATATATTCAGCCACATCCGGTAGTTGCTAAAATGCAAAACCTGATGTGGCTGTTACTAAAAAAATATGGCCTCTTTTATAGGGTATTCAAAATTTTGGTTCGGATGCAATTTGTTCTATCGGCTTAGCCTTATTCATATCGAAGTGCTTCGATCCCGATACGCTTCGCTATCGAGGATTTCGTCACTCATACCTGAGTGCCTCAACAGGATTTCTTGTAGCTGCTCTCCAGCTCTGCACCCCTAAATCCCCTAAAGGGGACTTTAACGTTAATTTTTTATTGTTGCTTTTATTCATATCTCAAACTTTCAATAGGATTTTTAGTTGCAGCCTTCCAGGATTGAAACGAAACTGTCAGTAACGCTATGCCCAAAGCCAGCAAACCTGCCAGGGCAAATATCCACCAGCTTAGGTTCGTTTTGTAAGCAAAGTTATCCAACCATTTATTCATGGTATACCATGCTATTGGCGTAGCAAGAATAAAAGCAATTGCTACCCATTTGATAAAATTTTTGTTAAGCATGACCATCACTTCTGAGATTTTAGCACCATTTACTTTGCGAATGCCAATTTCTTTGATCCGCCGCTGGGAAGAAAAAATAACCAGACCTAAAATCCCGGAACAGGATATTACAATTGCAATGATGGCAAAAATGCCAATGGATTTTGCAAGTTGTTCTTCCTGTATATATTGCTTTTGGAACCAATCATCATAAAATTCATATGTTAAAGGATACTGGGGTAGCAAACTTTTCCATTCGCTTTTTATATATTCCATAGCTGGATTTATGGACCCTCCTCCCAACTGAACACTCAAATTGGTTGGTCTGGTGTCGGTAAAAACGATGCAAAGAGGTGCAATCGCTTCATGTAACGAGCTAAAATTAAAATCATTTACAACAGCTATAATTTTAAATCCTTCCGGCCTCCAATTGTTAAATTTCTTATTATCCAGATCATTCCATTCAAAATATTCGTAGGCCGATTTGTTTATCATACAAACATTGCCATAATCGCCAGGCATTAAATCCCTTCCTTTTATAATTTTTAAGTCAAAAGTTTTTAAGAAAGATGTATCTGCTCTAATATAAGAAACAGCCATATTCTTATCGGGTTTATCAGCGATGTTTGGAGATGCATGAGAGCCAACATCCCCCGGGGTACCTTCAGAGGCTGTAATACTATTTATATAAGGGGAAGACTTTAATCGGTCAAAAAATACAAGTGCTTTTGAATAATCCTGAGAATTTATGTTTGGCAAGGTAATGTTTAAAAGCTGATCTGATTTAAATCCCGGGTCTTTATGTTTTACATAATCGATTTGTCTTGTAATCACAGAGATACAAATTATCAATACAATAGAAGCAGCAAATTGAAAAATGGCAAGGGCCTGTTTAACGTGACTGTCCCCTTTTAATGGCAACATATTGGAATTAATCGACGGGGTATTCTTCAAATATTTCACCATCATAAAGCACCCGATACCACTTAGTAAACCCAAAATAAAGAATGCTGAAATAATGATCAAACCTGTTGGGAAGGACCAGAGTATCCTCAAACTGAAATCTCCGTTAAAAAGCATGTAATACAAAGGGCTCATCAGGAATAATATAAATACACCAATTGCCAGTGCAATAGAAGTCAATAATAGTGATTCAGCAATAAATTGGAATTTCAAGTTTTTTAGGGTTGCACCAAGTATTTTCCTGACAGATATTTGCCGAAATTGCATCGAATATCGGGAAACCGTCAGATTCATATAATTTATTAATGAAAGCACCAGTATAATCAGGGCTATGCCTGATAATAGTTTTATCACAGCCAGATTTCCTTTTTTTGTTGCACTCCCTTTGCCGGTAGTGTGGTCTCTGAGGTAGATATCTTTTAATGGTAGCAAAGTTAGCGATTCAACATAACGTTTATATATATCGTTATTCTGAAGCTTTTGTGCAAAAGCTGCGACATCTGTATTTCTACTTAGTTGAACGTAAATGGTAAATGGCCATCGATACGAACTTTGGTCTTCTAAACTTCTTGCTCCAAATGCAAATTTGAATTTACTATTTTGGGCATTTACAAGCAGATCGGCGTAGATACTTGAATTTTCAGGGAAGTCGTATAAAATACCTGATATGGTGACAGGTTCATTTTTTGCATTAATTATGATCTCTTTGCCCATTGGATCTTCATTTCCAAAAATCCTTTCAGCAGTACTTTCTGTTATGACTGCTGAATTGATATTTTTAAAAGCATGTTTTGGGTCACCTTCTTTAAAGACGAAGGAAAACGTTTTAAAAAAATTATTGTCAACCGACATGATATCATTCAGGTAAAATCCCTGATCATTCACCCTGACCGGTAATTGCATATCCAGTCTCTGACTGATACAGGCGTCCTCTACTTCTGCAAAATTTGAAGACAAAATATCTTTTACCCGGTAATCTATCCTGCTTGAGTTTTTATCATCCACCAATCTGTATATATTATTATAATTTTGGTGAAACCTGTCATAGGAAAACTCATTCAATACATAAATAGTCAAAGCAAGGCATACAGAAATACCAAATCCGAAGCCTATGATATTTATCAAAGAAATCAATTTGTTTTTCATTAAACTTCTGTATGCCGTTCTAATATTATGTAATGCCATGATGTAAATTTTAATATGTCTCTGGTTTTATTACTCAATTTCATTATTCCTCATAAGAAGGAATTATTTAAGCTCTAATTATTCATATCGCAATGCTTCGACCGGATTTTTAGTTGCAGCCTTCCAGGATTGAAACGAAACTGTCAGTAACGCTATGCCCAAAGCCAGCAAACCTGCCAGGGCAAATATCCACCAGCTTAGGTTCGTTTTGTAAGCAAAGTTCTCCAGCCATTTATTCATGGTATACCAGGCGATAGGGGCGGCAATAACAAAGGCTATGACTACCCATTTTACAAAGTCTTTATTGAGCATGGTCATCACTTCTGAAATTTTGGCCCCGTTTACTTTACGTATACCTATTTCTTTGATTTTTAATAAAGAAGAGAAATAGGATACACCCAGCAAACCAAGAACAGCTATCAAAATTGAAAGCAGGGTGAGCAAATTAATAATATTACTAAACCTTACCTCGTCGCGATAGACCGATTTAATACGCTGGTCAAAGAATTCGTATTCGAAGATGGTTTCGGGGAGGTATTTTTTTGTCATTTTTTTCATCAATTCAACCGTTTCAGAAGGGTTACCGGTAAATCGTATAATTGCATGCGAGATTTTATCAGGGGCGTAGTGTGCCACAAAAGGCGTTATTGACATTTGCATTGATTTGTTGTGAAAGTCATTAACCACACCACAAATCTTATAATTTTTGCCTCCAAGTTTAATTGTTTCTTTCAGTGGATCTGTTATACAACGTTGGTCAATAAGAGTTTGGTTTACAATGCATTGGTTTGAGGCATTTTCTTTAAAATCATGACCCTCAATGAAGGATATTTCCAACGTTTTGAAAAAATCATTATCAACATTGATAAACTCTGTTGTTTTTATTTGCTGGTTACCTATACTATCGGTAAATACTTCACCATATATTGTACTAAATTCAGACAGAGGAAGAGAGTTTGTCGCTGCCACATTTTTGATGTTTGAGTGCCTTAATATCTCGGATTTAAAAAGCTTGTAAGCATGAATATCGCCGGGTGCAATATTCATTGAAATGAGAGATTCTTTGTTGAAGCCAATATCGCTTTCACGCATAAAGGTAAGTTGTTTTTGAATAAACATTGAAGCCGAAATCAAGGCAATAAATGCTATTAACTGGAAGGTTAACAGTGAATTAAAAACAATTTTTCCGGTCCTTCCTTTACTGTATTTATTTTGTAGAATTTCAATTGATTTAATTTTTCCACTAATGAATTGATTAATAAATGTTGACAGTAAAATGACAGATAATAAGCATAGTATTACCGCGGGAATGATTTTATTTGAATCCAAACTGGCATTAAAAGCCACATCATTGCCGACGAAATTGAGAAAGTAGGGCTGTGTAAGTTTAAACAATCCGAGTGTAATGATACCGGCTATAAAAGAGTAGATTAAAGCAGAAGTTGAGTTTTTAAGCAATAAATGGAATCTTTTAGCACCAGAAATTTTTTCAATTCCCCAGTAACGCAGCTGCCGTGTTTTTTCAATCGTTGATAAAAGAACATAATTGATAATTGAAATCAGGAGGATTAATATACCCAATGTTGTAAAGATTCGAAGACGTTTGTTGACGTGTAATTTGCTAAGCACCGTTAATAGAATCTTTGGTGTACGTTTTAGCTTGGCAAGTCCGGCATATTCCTGTGATAACTTATTGGCAAACGCTGAAGGTTCAGTTCCGGGAAGGAGTTCTACATAGTTTTTACATTGGTAGTTCCAGTCCGATTTATAATTGTTTTTTCTCTGTGTTTGCATAAAGTGCGGCAGGCTTCCGATCCAATGCAAGCAAACATTAGAATTGCTTGGCGGATTTTCAATGACTCCGGAAATTGTATACTCAATTGGTTGGTCATTTACAATAAGAGAAACAGGGGTACCAATAATGTCGATCCTGCCAAAATATTTCTTTGCAATGTCTCTCGATATTATTAACGGATTTGGAAAATTAAAGCTCTCCCCTGCATTTCCCGCGATAAAATCGAAGCGGAAGAAGTTGAAAAAATCCTGTTCAACAAATCCAATTTCCGAATAGTCTGACTTGATAAGATTGTCTTCCTGTTTTATATATAAAGGTGTTTTTTTGATATCGAAGCTTGTGCTCTTAACTACTTCAGGATAATGATCAGCAAGAGAGTTGAATAGTACATAGGGTAAAGGAGATTGAAAATAGGCTTCGCCAAACTGGTCTCTGCTTTCCAGACTAAACTTGTTTTCGGCAGAATCCTGAAAATGATCGAAACTTGTTTCATGCAGCACATAGTAACCTGTTACCATAAAAACCCAAAGTCCAATTGTCAGCCCTGCTATTTTAAGAACTGAAATATATTTGTTCTTCATCAGGTTGCGAAGTTCTCTGATAAAATATTGTTTAATCATTTTATATCATATTTTAGCTGTGTGATCTTGTTATAATATCTATTCTTTTAATAAATCTTTTACTCATATCGAAGTGCTTCGACCGGATTTCTGGTTGCAGCTTTCCAGGATTGAAATGAAACGGTCAGTAATGCAATTCCCAACGCCAGCAAACCAGACAGGGCAAATATCCACCAACTGAGCGTGGTTTTGTAGGCAAAGCTTTCGAGCCATTTATTCATGGCGTACCAGGCAATTGGTGTGGCAATAACAAAAGCAATGGTGACCCATGTCACAAAATCTTTGTTGAGCATGACCAGTACTTCTGAAACTTTGGCTCCGTTGACTTTTCTTATGCCTATTTCTTTAGTTCGTTGAATCGTTGTAAATGATACCAGACCAAACAATCCTAAACATGCGATGACAATAGCCACAAATAAAAACGAAGTGATAATTTGGCTGAATTGCCGGTCTTGCTCATAGAGTTCTTCGTATTTCTTGTCTAAAAAATGATATTCAAAAGGAACATCTGGTGAAAATTCGTTCCACACCTTGCTTATGTATTTCATGGTTTCGGGAACATTGTTTCCACTGATTTTTATATTTGCTGTACCTATTGATCCGGGATGATAATAGAGCATAAACGGATCCAGCTTGTGGTGGAACGACTGGAAATAGAAATCTTTAATTACGCCGACCACTTTGGCGACCCGGTCGTACATAAAAACTTCCGTGCCAATAACGTTACTGCTATCCAATCCAAAAGCCTTTACAGCAGATTCACTCAGTATTACTGTTTGATATCTGTCTGTACTCATGTCCCACGAAAAATTTCTGCCCTGAACAAGTTCCAGCCCCATTGTTTCAATAAAATCCGGATCAGCAGGCAATTCCTGAAAATATCTGCTGGTACCGTTTATATCGCGCGTGAGTGTTACACAGTACTGACCAAGCTCGCATTGCGACCCGCTTACACTTTTAATATTGGGGTTCTTCAATAATTTCTGTTTGAATTCATTGTAAGGTCGATACAGATTTTTATTCAGTTGGGCGTAAATGATTTGATGATTATCAAATCCCAGATCTTTATTATTCAGGAAGTTAATTTGTTTTGCAATGACAAATACGCTGATTATTAGAGCAATGGAAATAGTAAATTGAAAAATAACCAGTGATTGCCGGGTAAAGTTCCGGTCCTTTTTTGTAAGAGAAACCTTTGTTGTATTCGCTGAAATATTTGAGGTAAGTTTTAAAGCCGGGTATAATCCTGCAATAATTCCAACAATTACAGACGAGAGTATCAGAATGAAAATAACACCAGGGTGTTTGATGTAATTCAGTGCGAAATTGATATGCAACATTCCGCTAATCAATGGTTTGCCTGCCATAATAAAAAGCAAGGCAACTAATAATGCAGCAAATGAATACAAAACCGACTCTATCAGAATATATGATACAAGCTTGTATCGGCTGGCTCCATTAATCTTTCTGATGAACAACCCTTGATATACAGAAAACAGTTTTGCGATAGACAGATTGATGTAGTTGACTATGGCAATAAGTATTATTAACAGGCCAATAATTGAAATATAGCCTACCAACTGCTTCCTGCTGTTATTATAGAAATGTAGATCGGTTATTTTTATCAATCCCAGTTTTCTCTTGGCTGCCTCCGGACTTTTAGGATCAAGTTCATAAACTATTTGCTCGACTTTAGTTCCGAATTCTGCAAGTTTGCTTACAAAAGTATTTTCATTTGTCCCCTCTTTTAAAAGGAGATACATGTTGCAATAACCGTCACGCCAATTTTCATCAGGCATCATTCCATTGGGTTTAATAGTATTTAAAGTGGCAAATGGAATTATGGCATCAAATTTCAGGCTTGAATTTGAAGGAAAATCAGCCACAACAGACTTAACCGATAACGTCAATTCTTTAGAAGGAAAAGTTGCTACATAGTGAATTGTTTTTCCTTCAACATCAGTTTTTCCAAAAATCTTTAATGCCAGCTCCTTTGTGAGAACTATGCTATTGGGCGCATCCAGTGCCGTTTTTAGGTTACCACATATCGTGTTGCATGTAAAAATATCGCCAAAATCGCTGTTGGTGTATAATACATTTTTCACTTTGATGGCATCATTGTCGTCGATGTTGTTCATATATCCTTCGGCATCGTTTGACGTACGCACTATTTTTTCTATTTCAGGAAATTCATTTTTTACAGAATTAAACATTGGCGGTACTATTGAAAAGTTTTCTCCCTGGCTCACTTTGTAAATTCTGTCATTATTTTTATTAAATCCGTCATAACCCAGTTCGTAACTTACCCATATCGAAGTGAGTATGACACAAATGATTCCAACGGCTAATCCTAAAAGATTAATGATGGAAAACACGGGGTTTTTGGCGATACTCCTTAATGATGTTCTAATATGCTTCGAAACCATTTTAGTGCGTTTTATTATTTCTGATGTGACTTTGATTAATTAATATTTACAGTTATCTGATCATTATTTTATTCATATCTTAATGCTTCAATCCCGGTTGTTTGTTTTGTGTCCCGATATGTTTTGCAATCGGGATTACAAACAATACATCGCGATCTCCGCAATTCTCATTACTCATAACTCAGCGCCTCAACAGGATTTCTCGTGGCAGCTTTCCAACTCTGCCAGCTTACAGTCAATAATGCAATTCCTAACGCCAACGCTCCTGCCAGAGCAAATATCCACCAGCTTAAAGTGGTTTTGTAAGCAAAGTTCTCCAGCCATTGATTTGCGGCGTACCATGAAATAGGAGAGGCAATGATAAAAGCAACGAGGACCCATTTCACAAAATCCCTGTTGAGCATAGCCATCACCTCACCAATTTTAGCTCCATTTATTTTACGAATTCCAATTTCTTTTTTGCGTGTATTAACTGTCAATAATGTTAATCCGAACAGGCCTAAAGAAGAAATAATAATCGCGATGATCGCCGTATATCCAATGATCTGACTCCACTGTTCTTCTGACTGATAGCGATTATTTAACTGGTCATCCCAGAATTTAAGATCCAGTTCTTTTTCGGGAATGATTTCTTTCCAGGTTTTCCGAATATAAGGGAGCAACGAAGCCAACTGTTGTGGCTGATACTTTAATAACATAAAATTGCCCCGATATCCATTAGAAGTTGGCTGTCGTAAAATAAGTGGCATAATCCCTTCAGCCATCGAATCGTAGTGAAAATCTTTGACCACCCCGATGATTTGGTACCGGGTTCCACTCATGTTGATGGTATTACCAATAGGATTTTCCTTCTTGTCAAGGGCTGCCAGAAGTTTTTCATTGACGATAGCTAATTTGTCATTGGCATTTGATTCCCTGAAGTTTTCCCCTTCAATTAGCTTTAATCCCAGTGTTGGGATATAGTCGTTGTCAACATTCAATATTCTTGTATCCACCCAATCACCATTGTCTTTAATAACAGCATTTGATGATCTTCCCCCTGTATAGTTTCGGTCGGTTACGGTTAGATTGACTATTGCCGGATTACTTTTTAACCTTTCCCGTAAGGTGAGTTTTTCGTTTTTTGTTAAATGGTAAATCCGAAGATCCATTATATTTTTCGTGGAGAAACCAAGATCCTTGTACTTCATGTAATTAATCTGGCGTACAACTGAAATAGTAAGGATAATCAAAAGAATGGAAAGGCCATATTGTAGTACGACGAATAGTCGGGTAGCTCCACTGCTTTTTCCCAACCTCAGTTTCTTTGATGAAAGTAGGTTAGGCTGAATGTTGACCAACTTGAGCACGGGCAGAATGCTGGTTGAAAAAGCAATAAGAAGCAGACAGCCTACAACGAAAAGCATAACTTTAGGTATGTTAATCAGGCTGGTGTAGATTTCACCAGGGGCCAGGTCTTTAAATGTAGGGAGGAATAATATACAAAGGACGGCGCCTAAAACAAATGCAACGAAGGCCAGGATAGAATTTTCCGTAAAAAAAATGGTGAAGATATTTGTCTTCCTGGCGCCAAGGGTATTCCGGATGCCAACCTCACCAGCCTTTTTAAATGCTTGTCCAAGCGAAAGCATAACGAAATTAATACATGCAATAATCAGGATAAGCAACCCAACAACAGAAAGTATGTACAAGCTGGTTTTATTATTGTTGGTTTCATAATCTGATTGAACCTTATCAAGGTGGGTATTTTTTAACGAAATCATAAATGGTTGAAAAGCTTCTGACCCGGATAATGCTTTATTGTTTACAAGACGTTCAATTAAATCCTGATAATAGGTTTTGATAACCGAACTGATTTGTGCTTCTGTGGTGGCAATATTTTCGCTCCCGATTGTTTGATAAAAGATGGATGAATTGCCAAGTATATTATTTGACCTTGAAAATTTAGGATCATATTTATAAGAGATCAAGGCATTGAATTGAAGGGTGGAATTCTTTGGCAGATTTTTCAATATTCCTGAAATAACAAATAGTTGATCTCCTGAACTCATGAAAGAAACCGTTTTCCCCAATAGTTCTTCAACATTACAGTTATCAATGGAACTTAATTTTTCGGCGAGATTCTCTGTAATAACAACTTCATCGGGATTTTTCAAGAATCGATCAGGATCTCCGTAAAGAACCCTGAAACTGAACATTTTGAAAAAATCAGGTTCGGTGAGACACAAGGTTTCTTCCAGCTTTTGATGTTCAAAACTCATCGTTTGTTTTTGTGCGCTGCGAAAAGCAGTACTATGTCTTATCCCGGGAACTTCTTCTTTCATAACCTGTGACAGATCCGGATTCAAAAGAGTAGATTCATTTTCAGTCCCGTTGGTCCACTTCACCGAATAATTTACCCGGTATATATTGTCCGCGTTAACGTGAAAGTTATTATAGCATAGCTCCTGCGTTACATAAAGAAAAATTAGCAACAAACATGCAAATGCAACAGATAACCCGGTAATTGTAATAACCGAATTAACCTTGTTTTTTAAGATGTTTCGAAATGCGTACGTTATGTTTTTATTCATGGCTTAATATGTTTTTTATTCATACCTGAGTGCCTCAATCCCGACGCTTTGATCGGGATCTCCGCACTTCTCACTACTCATATCGAAGTGCTTCGACAGGATTTCTTGTAGCTGCTCTCCAGCTCTGCACCCCTAAATCCCCCAAGGGGGACTTTAATGTTATTAAGTTATTGTTGCTATTATTCATATCTCAGACTATCTACGGGGTTTTTAGTTGCAGCTTTCCAGGATTGAAAGGATACCGTTAGCAATGCAATTCCCAAAGCCAGCAAACCGGGCAGGGCAAAAATCCACCAACTCAGGTTGGTTCTGTAAGCAAAGTTTTCGAGCCATTTGTTCATGGCATAGTATGCAATTGGCGTTGCAATCACAAAAGCAATCAGCACCCATTTGATAAAGTCGCGATTGAGCATGGCTAATATCTCAGCAACTCTGGCACCACTAACTTTGCGAATACCAACTTCCTTCTTACGCTGTTCAATTAAAAATGAAGAAAGGGCAAACAGTCCCAAACTGGCAACAATAATTGCGAGCAGCGCAAACGTGCTAAAAATATGCCCGGTGCGTTGCACACTAGAGTACGTGCGGTTAAAGTCATCATCGAGAAAGGTATACCTTATAGGTTGATTCGGACAAAATTCATCCCAAACTTTTGTTATCGACTTTATGGCTCCTGGGATGTTGTTGGCGCCTACTTTAATCGATACAATGTCAGGACTACTACCCAACGAAAGACACATACCTCCTATTTTTTCTTTTAGCGATTCAAAGTGAAAGTCCTCAACGACGCCGATAACAGTCCAAATTTTACCTCCATTTGTAATCCTTTTCCCGACAGGATCGTCTAGCTGTAATTGTTTCGCCATGGTTTGATTGATAATGGCATTGTTTGAACCGGTTGACATCTCACCCGAAAAATCGTTTCCAACACTGATATGCATTCCCATCGTTTTTATATAATCTTTGTCAACCGTCCAGTTTTGAGCAGCAGAAAAGCCCTTTTTCCAGCTTTTCCCTTCGTTTACAAAACCACTTCCATTTCTTTTGGCTCCTGCAATTGGCAGGTAATCGCCAACAGAAACATTTTTTACTTCGGGCAGTTTCAGTAATTCGTTTTTTAAAGTTGTAATATTTTCACTTATGGTTTGTGTTTCATGCAGAAGCAGTACCTGCTCTTTGTTAAAACCTACTTTTTTATTAAGCATAAATTTCACCTGCTGACCAATAACGAATGTCCCTGAAATAAGTATAATTGATACGATGTACTGAAAGGTTACCAATGCATTACGCAACCGGGAGTTTTTGCTACCCGTGCTTAGATTTCCTTTCAATACATCAACCGGCCTAAAAGAGGAGAGGTAAAACGAAGGATATAAACCGGTAATAAACCCCACAATCACCGAAGCCAGAAGAAGAGAAGGAAGTATCAGCCACCAGGAATTCCATGGAATTGAAAGAGACTTATCTGATAAAACATTGAACCAGGGTAAAAACACAAACGCCAGTAATATTCCCAAAATAAAGGACAGAAAGCTGACAAAAAATGATTCGGTGATAAACTGTTGGATAAGATTTTGTCTGCTCGATCCAATCGTTTTTCGAAGTCCGACTTCTTTTGCCCTATTTGCAACCTTAGCAGTTGACAGATTAATAAAATTGATGCTGGCAATCGCCAGGATGAAAGCTGCAATAATCCCAAATATCCATACAAAACGAATATCTCCATGAACCAAATCATCATCAATACCCTGAGATTTCAAGTGGATGTCCCGAACAGGTTGTAAATAATAGGAGTACCTTTCTAAAAGTTCATTGGCATTTTTATTTCCTGCTTCAAGCTCTCTTGGAATGAAATAGTTTTTTGTAATCGCAGAAAGCTTTTTTTCGAACTGGGCGGCATCTGTTCCCGGGCTTAGTTTTATGTAGGTATGATAATTATTGGCATTCCACTCCGTTTGTTCTCCGTCCCAGAATTCCACTCCCTTTAAGGATATAAGAAAATCATATTGAAAATGAGACTTCTCTGGAAAATCCATAACACCTCCAATACGATATGGCTTTGACACTTCATTATTAATGATCATTGTTTTGCCAACAGGATTCTCGTTTGGAAAATATTTTTCTGCCTTCTGCTTTGAGATCATGATGGAATTGGGTTCAGCAAGTGCATGCTCCAATTCTCCATAAACCATCGGCACATCAAAAACCTCCAACAGCCCCTGATCGGCATAAGCAAAACCTTCTTCGTATGAATTTTGATTCCGGTCGGTTCTTCTTATTTCATTACTGCCGGCTCCCAAAAGCACTTGTCGATTAATGCGCCCAGCAGCCTCTACTTCGGGAAAATCCTGTTTCAAAGCATTGGCAAAAGGTGCTGGGAGACAAACTTTTCTGTCCCCGCCTTTATGCCATGAAGCAACAATCCGGTATACCCTGCTGGCATCAGGAATTTGTTTGTCGTAGCTAAGTTCATCGATGATATAAAGAGAAATCAGTAAACAAGCTGCAATTCCAAACGCAAAACCCCCGATTTTTATCAGAGAGTACATTTTTTGGTGGAGCAACTCGCGGCAGATGATTTTTAAATTTTTCAATATCATGATAACTACTTTTATTTTCTTTTATTCATACCTCAACGCTTCCACCGGGTTTCTTGTAGCTGCCCGCCAGCTTTGCCAGCTTACGGTCAACAATGCAATTCCCAAGGCCAGTAAACCGGCCAGGGCAAATATCCACCAGCTCAGGTCGGTTTTGTAGGCAAAATTCTCGAGCCATTTATTCATAGCATACCAGGCAATGGGTGTGGCAGCAACAAAAGCAATCAGCACCCATTTTACAAAGTCTTTGTTGAGCATGGTCAGTATTTCGGTTATTTTGGCGCCATTCACTTTTCGAACACCTATTTCTTTCTTTTTCTCATCCATTTTTAAATAGGTGATTCCAAGTAATCCTATTACAGATATAAATAAAGCTATAAAGGCAGATACTGGTACTGTTCTTCTTAGCACTAATTCTTTTTTGTAAAGGGCAGAGATTTTATCATTTAAGAAGGAATAATCAAAATAGGTGTCGCCATAAACTTCGTTCCATTTTTGCTGAATAGTTTCAATTGTGTGTTTATTGGTATGATTCATCTTAATCAGAATAGTACTTGCACCAAGGGAATTGGATCTGTCGATGCCTGTATATATACATAATGGCTCGATTGACCTGTGGAGCGATCTGAAGTTAAAATCTTTTACCACCCCAATCACTTTATAAGTTTCACCTGATGAGCGGGTAAATACTGAGCCAATTGGATGATTTTCAATGCCGTATAGTTTTGCTGCTTTTTCATTTAATAAAATAGAATTTGCAGATGTTTTTTTAGAGAAAAATTCACCTTCAACCAATTTTAAGTTAAGAACATGATTCATTTCTGAATCGCAGTTATAGTATTGTGGGGAATATGAAAAACCATCCGGAGAATCTTCTAGCTCCAGGTCTTTTGTGGGCAGGGCAGTTCCCGGATATGCATTCGCGACCGAGACTGCTTTAATTCCGGGAAGTTTTCTTAATTGATCTGCCAATACGAACGCTTTTGCCCTGTCTCTGTTTGTTCGGTGAATAATCATCACATTTTCTTTATCAAATCCTAAATAATGTGTTGTGATTAAATCAACCTGATTATTAATTACGATAAAAAATATCAATATAATTATCGCGACCATAAACTGAAACCCAACGAACAGTCTGTTTCCTAATATCCTATGCTCCTTAATGTTTACAGTACTTTTTAATATTGAATATGGTATTCTCTTTATATTTAAATAGGTCGGTAGGAATCCGCATATGAATGCAATTAACATTCCGCCAATCAGCAATAAAAGATACAACTCCAAGCCTATGCTGCTATTACCATACTTAAATGTTTCATTAATACCAGTAGAAAAAACTTTATAAATTATTAATGCTATTATAGCTGAAACAGAATAAACTAAAAACGACTCGATAAAAGACTGAAAAGAAATTACGAATTTATTTGATCCGCAAATTTTCTTAATCCCAACAGAAACACTTCTTCTTCGAAATGCACTAACATTGAAATTGATAAAATTGAAGCATGCAATAAACACCAATAAAGCTGAAATCAGTGAAATCAAGATTACATTACTAATATTGGCCTGTTCTTCAAAACCGGCAATATGGCTTGCATACAAATGAATTTTTGAAACAGGCATTAGTTTCAGATTGATTGAATTACCCCTGCTAAACCATTCCTGAACATCCAACTGGTAAGCTTTTTCAACAAATGGAGCGAGTCTGTTGGTGATAAAAGATTGCATTTTGTGCTCGAAATTTTGTGAGTTTACACCCTTTCTCAGCTTTATATACGTGGTATACATGTATCCATCCAGATCATATTTATCACGATTGCTGGTAATTGTAGAAAGCGATCCTATCAAATCAAACTGTAAATGTGAATTTTCAGGATAATCTTTAAAAACGGCTTTTACTTCATATTCCTTACTGTTTATTTTAAGTGTCTTACCTAACGGATCTTCATTTGCAAAATACTTGAATGCACATTTCTGACTAATACAAACCTGATTAGGAGATTGGAGTATGGATTGTTTAAATCCATTTAGAAAGTCAACATTAAACAAACTGAAAAAATCAGGATCGACAAGCAAAAGATCATCTTTAAATTCTTCTCCATCAACTTTTTTTACAATACTCTCCTCATATTTACATGTTCTGGCCATGGTCTCCACGTCAGGATAATCTTCAGCCAGATATGTACCTAGCCCATATGGAGTTTGAATATATTGATCCCTTACACCTTCATCGGTTTCATCAATATACACGTTATAGATTCCTTGATAATTATCGTGAAACCGGTCAAAAGATAATTCATGCCTTATATGAGAAAAAATGAATAACAGGGATGACAAAGCCAGTGTCAGTCCAATGATATTGAATACTGATACTACTTTATTTTTAAGTAAGCTTCGAAAGGAGTATTTTAAGATAGATTTAAACATAATCCATTTAGTTTTGAGTTATTCATATCTCAATGCCTCAACCGGATTCCTGGTTGCAGCCCGCCAGCTTTGCCAGCTCACAGTCAGCAAAGCAATTCCCAATGCTAATATTCCGGCCAACGCAAAGATCCACCAACTCAGGTTGGTTTTATAAGCAAAACTTTCGAGCCATTTGTGCATGGCGTACCAGGCGACGGGTATGGCAATAATAAATGCAATAGCCACCCATTTTAAAAAATCAGTATTTAGCATATTCATCACCTCCAAAATTTTAGCACCGTTTACTTTTCGGATGCCGATTTCCTTAGTTCGTTTTTCACAACTAAAAGAAATTAAGCCCCAAAGCCCCATACACGAAATAACAATTGCAATAGCAGCCAGAAAAGCGAATATTGTTTTAACACGTCTATCGTTTTCATAAAGCTTTGCATACGTCGAGTCCAAAAAGTAATATTCAAATGGAGCTTCGGGATAGAACGATTTAATGGTGTTTCTAACCTCTCCCATTAGCTGGCTAACTCCAATTTTCGTATCGTCGTATTTTAGAAAGACATAGCTGGGTTTTCCTGAGTAAATATAAAATTCAGGTTGTATTTTTTCGTTGACAGATTTAAAATTGGCATTGTCGGTTACGCCTATTATTTTAAATTCGCGGTCCATGGTTTTCAGTGTCATTCCTATAGGGCTCCTCCCGATTCGCCCTTCTGCTTGTTTGTTAATAATAATAGCCATTTCCTTATCACTTTCAATTTCATCTGAAAAATTTCTTCCCTCCAGCATCTTTAACTTCAGGAGCGGGATAAAATCATTGTCGACTTGATTTAGCGAAAAAATTGCAGGGTTATTTTTGTCTCTACCCTGCCAATCAACCTCCGCTGTGAACAATACAGTTGATGAAAAATAATTTTTCCCGGCAACCGACGTAATTCCCGGCAACTGTAAAAGCTTTTCTTTCAACGCCTGGTATTTTGTACTGCCTCCTGTTTTCAGCGGCAGGTAAACAATTTTTTGTTTGTCGAATCCGAGGTTAACATTCTGGATAAAATTTAATTGTTTTGAACTGATAATGGTTGCAGCTATTAAAATAATAGATATTGAGAACTGGGCAACGACCAATCCATTTCGTAAAAAACTACTACGAAAGAGCAAAACATTCTTTTTGAGGACATTTACAGGCGTGAAAGAAGCAAGATAAAATGCGGGATAAATGCCTGAAAGAATGGTTGTGAGAATTATAATTGAACCCAAAACAGCAATGTGAGCAAGATTTAGAAAATCAAACGAAAGGCTCTTTCCTGAGAAACTATTGATGGCCGGAAGAATAAGATACAGAACCAGTAACGCAATGACCGTCGCGAGAGAAGTAACAACTAAAGATTTTTTTATAATGGTAAAAATCAGTCCCGATTTTTCTGCTCCTAATATTTTTTTGAGGCCATAAATCTTTAAATCATTTTCCGAAACGGCAGTTGAAAGATTTATAAAGTTGATACAAGCCAGCAGTAAAATAAATAAGCCGATAAAAGTGAATATATACACGTAACGTTTATCGCCAAGCCTTGTATAATCTTCGTCGGCAATGTTTTTCTGAAAATGGATTTCTCTCAGTGGCTGAATTAGTAACCGGTACTGGCTCTCTTTGTCAATGTTGTCGGGGATAAAGGTGTGTATCTTTGAAGCAAGCTGGTCGGGGTTTACATTTTTTGCAACCTCAATATAAGTATACAAACACTGGTTATTCCAGTTTCCCTTTTGCCTATGAAATATATCGTTCCCAAGTTCTTCGGGAATCGCAAGGTCGAAACTGATATGAGAATTATAATCGATGTCTTTTATTACAGCTACTATTTTTACCGCGTGCCTGTTTATCTCAATGTATTTTTCAAGCGGGTCCTCTTCTCCAAAATATTTTTTTGCAGCTTTTTCAGAGACTATCGCAACTTCTTTCTTCGATTTGAAACTCCGGGGGGAACCTTCGATAAACGGAAAAGAAAACATGTCAAAAAAGTCGCTGCTAACCATAGCCATTCCCTCTTCATTCAAATAATTATCTCCGGCTTTAACAACTACGCGCCAGTCCATTTCAAAGTTTGCTGCTTTTTCTACTTCGGGGAGTTTGTTTTTTAAAGCCTCGGCAAGCGGGGGCATTGTGGTTGCCGAATTAGAAAAACCATCCATGTGCGATTCTTCGGCAAGTATCCTGTATATTTGGTCTGCATTTTTGTTAAACGTATCAAATGACAATTCATCTTGTACCCAAAGCATGGCGACCAACACACTCAAAATTCCCAAAGACAATCCGAGGATATTTATGATATTATAGTTTTTATTATTAAGAAAACTACGCCAAAGTTTATAAATATTATTTTTCATGATAGTGGGTTTTCAATAAAAACAAATTTCATTCGTACCTCAATGCCTCCACCGGATTCCTGGTTGCTGCTTTCCAGCTTTGCCAGCTCACAGTCAGCAAAGCAATTCCCAATGCCAAAATTCCGGCGAGTGCAAAGATCCACCAACTCAATGTGGTTTTATAGGCGAAATTTTCGAGCCATTTGTTCATGGCGTAGTATGCAACCGGTGTGGCGATAACAAAAGCAATGATTACCCACTTTACAAAGTCTTTGTTGAGCATAGTCAATATCTCGGAGATTTTGGCGCCGTTAATTTTGCGGATACCGATTTCTTTGATTTTATTTTCAATTGAAATTGCAGCTTGTCCGAAAAGTCCTAAACAGGCGATAAACACGGCCAGCATCGTAAAGAAATTCAGAATTCCGGCAATCTGATTATCCTTTTTGTATAATACTTCATAGTCTTGATTAAGAAAATGATACTCAAATGGTATCCCGGGATTGTTTTCGATCCAGATGTTTTTAACATATTCAATTGTTGTCGGAATATTACTGCTAATTTTGAAAAACAGTGCGCTGAAATAATATTCTGATGCATCATTGTTAAACAAATGAAAGACCTGAGGATTTACTTTTTGATGAAGCGACTTAAAATAAGTATCCTTAATCACACCTACAATTATTCCTGCATTTCCGTAAAGTGAAAATTCAGCGCCTATAGGATTTTCCAATCCCATTAACCGAACAGCCTCTTCGTTTACTATATAATTTTGTTTGTCACTGGAGATTTCTTCTGAAAAATTACGCCCGGCAGCAAATTTAATATCCATCATCTCCATATAGTTGTCATCAATTTGGGTTGTTTCCATGCCCACCGGATGCGGGGTATTTTGGTTTTGCCATTCTCCGTTTTGTTTCCATGAAATACCAACAGTTCCGTTCACCTGCTCGAAAGGAGGACAATCTTTTAAACTGATTTCGGAAATATTTGGATTCTCAGCCAACAACTGTTTGAACACCGGAATCTTTTCATTTATTTTACCCCTTAAATAAGTGTATGCAATTTGGTCGGTTTCGAATCCCAGTTTTTTATGGTTGATATACTGCATCTGTTTGTTTACAACAATGGCTGCTATAATTAGCAAAACAGCGATAACATTCTGGAATACCACCATACTTTTCAAAATACCGGATTTTTGCTTATTGTAACGGTTCATCAATTCGACCGCTTTTACGCCTGAAAACAGAACTGCAGGATAAACGGTGCAAAGTATCAGTGTAAAAAGCAGAATGATCGCTATAGTTCCTTCTAATTCAGCATTAAATATATGTTCTCCAAAAGTCTTTCCAATCATTGCCTGAAAGGGCTGGCGAATGAATTTCAAAACTGCTAATGCTAATATAAACGAAACAATTATCAGCACGGCATTTTCAAAAATATGACTTAGAAAAACTGTTTTACGACTCGCGCCACAGATTTTTGCAACCGAAGTATCTTTCTGTCTTTTTGCATATAATGAAACGGTAAGATTCACGAAGTTTATGCAGGCAAGTACCAAGATTAGTAAAGCAACTGAACCAAAAATATATAAATAGCGATAGTCTCCTGTTTCTCCCAAACGGTTATTAACTGTATAGTCGAGATAGATACTTCCTAATGGTCGAAGTTTAGCAGAAATTTCACCCGATTGCAGTTGAGGCATTCCATTTGACTTTGCGACACTTGTAATTTCTTGTTCAGCAATTGCCGGATCGCTACCCTGAGTTAACAAAATATAAGTACGAAAGTTAGGATCTCCCCATCCTAATCCGCAGAAACGTTCCTGCTCCACCAGCTTTTGTGATAGTACAAAATCGAATTGAATATGAGACTGTGCCGGTAAGTCTTTAATAACTGCCTTTACGGTTACAAACTTTTTTCCTTCAACCTGAATCTCTTTTTCCAATGGGTCCTCATCTCCAAAATAGCGCCTGGCAAACGACTCGGTTATAACGATTCCATTGATCTGATCCAATGCTTTAACGGCGTCGCCATATAATGTCTGGAAGCTAAACATTTGAAATAGCTGAGGATCTGCAGTAATCCCTTTACCCTCGAAATACATATTTTCTTTGTACTTGAACGCAAATTCAGGTGAGTTCCTTAGCCGGGTAGCCAGTTTAATGTTTGAAATCTTGTCTTCAATTACCGGCGCAAGTGGATTGGGTGTTCCTGCCATCGACATCTCACCTTCCTGATTTTTGAAATTAATCTGGTAGATATCGGCATAGTTTGTATTAAACTTGTCGTAGCCTGTTTCGTTGAATATCCAGATAAGTATAATAAAAACAGACACTAAGCCAATTGTTAGCCCTAAGAGATTGAGTATTGTATATAATCTCTGTCTTAATAAACGTCGGATGATAATTTTTAAGTTTTGCATTTTCAGTTAGTTTATCTATTCATATCGAAGTGCTTCGATAGGATTTCTCGTAGCTGCTTTCCAAATCTGCACCCCTACCCCGAAGCTTCGGGGCCCCTAAAGGGGACTTTAACGTCAATTTTTTATTGTTGCTTTTATTCATATCTCAGACTTTCTACGGGATTTTTAGTTGCAGCCTTCCAGGATTGAAACGAAACTGTCAGTAACGCTATGCCCAATGCCAGAAAACCGGATAGGGCAAATATCCACCAACTTAGGTTTGTTTTATAGGCAAAGTTTTCAAGCCATTTGTGGATAAAATACCACGCTATTGGACTTGCAATAACAAATGCCAGTGTTACCCATAGCAATAGGTCTTTGTTCAGGAGGATCATTATTTCAGAAATTTTGGCACCGTTTACTTTTCTCACCCCGATTTCTTTGGTCCGGTTCAGGCTAATAAGGAAAATCTGGCCCAGAATTCCCATACAGGTTAGGATAATGGCCACCAGAGAAAAAAACGTTACAGATTGGGCCAGTTTATCATCTTTTTTATACATCGCTTCAAACTGTAGATCGTAAAATGAAAATTCTATTGGAACGTCCTTTAAAAGCGTTTTCCAAACTTGCTTAATCTGTGCCATTTGCTGGCCTGTATTTCCCGGGGTCAGTCTTAACGAGAGCGAACCGAATCTGTAATCCGGGTCGTAAATTAACATTAGGGGTTGAACTGCAGCGTAAAGCGATGCCACATTAAAATTATCAACAACACCGACGACATCATACCCATCGCTATGGTTGAATTTTTTATTCTCAATTCTTTCCCAACCATAAGCTTTTATGGCGGCTTCGTTCATTATACAGGCTTTCTGTTTGTCACCAGTGAGGAAGTTTCTGCCTTCCTTTAAATGGATATCCATCGTTTGAAGAAAGTCGTCGGAAACGTGGACGCAATTCATTATAAATGGTTTTTGGTCATCCCCACTTCCCATTCTGAGTTTTATCCAGCCCGGATGCCCGTCACTCAGGGTGGCATCGGTAACAAACGGGAGCTTTATCATTGATTCCCGAATCAAATCCTGATGTTCGTATTGGTAGGGTAATTCAAGCCTGACGAGGTGTTTTTCATTGAATCCCAGGTCGTAATTTTTTACATAATTTAGCTGCTTAAAGATCATTATCACGCCTGTTATCAATGCTATTGATACAGCTAACTGAAAGGTCAGCATAACCTGTTTTCCAAACATTTTTCCGGTTTTTTTGCGTGATCCGGATAAGAACTCGGTTATACTGAAACGGGAAATGACGTAAATGGGGGCAAGACTGTTTATGACCACAATACCTGTCAGTAAGCCCAGAAAAACAGGAATTATCTGTGAGAAGTTGATATCTGAAGGAAGTATTTCCCTGCCAAAAAATACTTTTGTATAAGGCATTAAAAGAATGGTAAACAATAAGGCCAATGCCAATGAAATAATTATTCCCATAGAAACTTCAATCAGAGAGTCCAGCAAAAGTTCTTTCCGGCCTGCTCCGCTTGTTTTATTAATTCCAATCTCCCTGAACTTAGCATACTGAACCGAGATGGTATAATTCAGATAATTAATGCTTGACAGGATCAGGATCAGTATAGCAATGGAAAGAAATACGATCAGCATCCTGGAATTTCCTTTGCTGTGTGCATCTTTAGCGCTCAGAGGAGACAAATAGATGTCTGATAAATTCTGAAGAGTCAGGCTATCCGTATTGGCATTATAGTCATCGATAGTAGTATTTAAGGTTTGAGTAAATTCATCCGCATCAGCTGTTGGATTTAACTTAACAATCAGGTTGGTAGGATAGATACATTTTCCATCAGCACATTCCTGTGAAATTTGAAAAGCCTTATTTTCACAGTTCAGAAGTAGTTCGGCCTTAAAACTTGAATTCTCAGGTAAATCTTTTATAACAGCAGAAATCACACCGGTGAACCTTTCATGTTTTATGGTTCTTCCGAGTGGGTTCTGGTCTCCATACATTCTTTTAGCCACAGATTCTGAGATTGCCAACGAATTGATTGTATTAAAGGGCAGATCGGATGAGCGCTGCAATATATCGATGGAGAATATACTGAAAAAGCTGTTCGAAGTACTAATTATTTGATCCACACGTGTATATGCATTGCTTTCAGCATCCTGAATGGTAATAGGAAAGCCGGATGAATATTCCATTGGACATACGGCCTCCACCTGGGAATAATGTTGTGCCAGAGTAGGGTAAAGCTTATAGTCCAGATTAAACCTATTACGATTTACGTCGTATACGCGGTAGATGTTTTTATAGCCTGGAAAATTTGCGTTCACATTGTGTTCTGCATTGTAGTATAAACCGATCAGGATACAGGCGGTAAATCCAATGGAAAACCCACCAATGATCAATATGGAGTATAATTTGTTTTTCAGGAGATTTCTGAAGGCCAGTTTTATTTTAAAGCGTAACATAAGCTCTTCTTTTAAAATGTTGTTTTTTAAAACTCAAACAACGTGCCTTTTGCTTAAGTGGCATTATACCAGGTGTATACAAATTTAATAATAATCCGGAATGTCAAAATTATTAACAAAAGGTGTATGATTATTTGTCAAGTCAGGGTCTCCCTTTAAGAGAGGCCCTGACTATTTTTCCAATTTCTAAACTTTTGTCAGTTTTCGACCCCTACCCCTAAGCTTGGTGGCCCTGAAGGGGATTTATCTTATCTATGGTTCGCTTACTGCCTATTTGTAATTAAAAATCACTGTTGTCCTGTTAAAGCTTCAGAGATTCCTCGCTACACTCGGAATGACAGGCATTTGCTGGCTGTTGGGCTGGAGGATGGGTTGATTTGCGACAGATTCTCAAATCAACCCATCCTCCAGCCCCATGTGAGCCTAAAAGACTGTCATTCTGAGCGTAGTAAAATGAAGCGAAGAATCTTTAAGTTATAATGATTTTTAGCCTGACAACAATGATTAACAATCACGTTCTTCACAAATCCTGTTCAATACTCAATGCCATAAGCCCCTTTAGGGGTTTGGGGTAAAATCTCACTATTCGTATCGCAACGCCTCAACAGGATTTTTTGTTGCTGCCCGCATTGCCAGCCAGCCAATGGTAATGAGTGCAACCGTAAAAACGATGGCTCCCGAAAATATAAAAGGCCATATCCCGGGCGAAATGCGGTATGCAAAATTCTGTAACCATTGCTTCATGGCATAATATGCCAGTGGCCATGCAATGATATTAGCCACAAGAATCCATTTTAAATAGTTTCTGGAAAAAACTAAAATGATATTTGACATGGTGGCTCCCAAAACTTTATGGACACCTATTTCTTTAAAGTGCTGTTCAATGGAGAAGGCCGTAAGTCCATACAATCCAAGGCAGGCAATGAATATGGCCAGAAAGGAGAAGTATTTAAAGAGCGAACCCATACGAAATTCACTGATATAGCTGGAGTTTAGGTCCTGATCAAAGAAATAATACTCCATGGGTTCATTGGGATAAAATCTCCTCCAGGTCTCTTTTACAAATGTCATGCTTTGAGGCAATGAATTAGGTTTCAGTCTTATGGAAACAGATCTGAAATATATGCCTGCTTCTTTGCCTGAAGGAATGCGCATTACGGTTGGTTCAATGGCATGGTGCAATGAATTAAAGTTAAAATCATGTGTGATTCCAATAATTTTTCCCTTACGACCCCAGAATGTTATTTCAGTTCCCAAGGGATTTTCCAATCCCATTTGATGTACTGCAGTTTCATTTAATACATAAGCAGCTGTTTCATCCGACGGATGCTGGTCAGAAAAAAAGCGACCGGCTGCCATGTCAATCTTGTAGGTCGACTGAAAATCATTATCTACGTTCAGAACCCAAACACTGAATTTTCCCTCCTTCCCAGGCCAGTCTATTCCTTCTGTTTTTCCTAATGCGGCTGCATTGAGTGGTTCGGATCTGCATATGCTTTGAATTTTGGTATTCTGAAGCAACGTGTTTTTAAAAGCCTCATAGTTCTTCTGGATATCACCCTTAATTTTTATACACGCTATATTTTCTTTATCGAAACCAAGTTTTGCATTTTGTATAAATTTTAACTGGCTTAGCACAGTAATAGTGCTGATAATAATGATGATGGATAAAGTGAACTGAAAAATGATCAAAGCTTTTCGCAAACTCAGACTTTTGGTTCCTCCATCAAACTTGCCCTTTAATATTTTTACCGGCTGAAAAGAAGACATGAACACCGCAGGGTACAAACCAGAGATGATACCGGTAATTAAAACAGCAGAGACTATTGTGAGCAAAAAACCGGAGTTGGTTACACTTATGATCAGTGATTTGGCTGCAACACTGTTGAGTGTCGGCAACATCAGTTTTACCAGAATCAAAGCGATGCCCAATGCAACGAATGTAAGAATCAGTGTTTCTCCAAAGTATTGAATTACCAGGCGTTTGCGTCCGGCGCCTGCTACTTTCTTTATCCCGATCTCTTTCGCCCGCTTTAAGGAAAGTGCATTGGAAAGGTTGATATAATTCATGCAGGCCATTAATAAAATGATCGCTGCTATGATACTGAAAATGTACACGTATTTTATATCGCCTGTAGAATTAAAGAAACTAACATGTGAGGCGTGGAGGTGAATTTTCTTTAACGGAAGCAGAGAATAGCTCACTCCATCCTCCTTGTAATTCGCCTGCTTGTATGCAGTAATTTTGGAGGCCAGTTCGGTCTCACCTATCTTTCCCTGTACCTGAATATACGTTTCAGGAGACTGGTTTTTCCAGTTATCCCAATTTACGCCATACATTTTTATAAAATCGATTGGTATAAAGAATTCTCTCTTAAAATTGGTGTTTGCAGGAATATTCTTTAAAATCCCGCTTACACGCATCAAGCTCTTCTGACCCAAAAACGTTAATTCAATGCTTTTCCCCAATGGGTCCTGATCTCCAAAATATTTCTGACACATTCGTTGAGTCAGAATAATTGAATTCGGATCATCAAAAACATGTTCCGGGTCACCTTCGATAAACGGGAATGAGAAAATTTTAAAAAACTCAGGATCGATTAACGCAATGTGCTCCGAATATCCATTATTCTGATACTTTAACAAGGGTTTTAACGACTCAGGAAGAGGAGAATAAGAAGTAGCATTGATCACTTCCGGAAACTCACTTTTTGTGCCGGTAGCCAAGCGCTGTGATGTGGCGCCACTCAGGCCTTTATTATCTTTCCGGAATACAATATAAATCTGATCCGCATTTTTGTGAAATGTGTCGAAAGAAAGTTCATCCTGCACCCACATGCTGATGATCAGAAAGCAGGCCAGGCCAATAGCAAGCCCCAGAATATTGATCAGGGAATAACGCTTGTATTTCCATAAACTGCGTATCGTAATGATGAATTCATTTTTAAACATCTGATCAGGGTTTTATTATTGGTTAGTATTGATATGTTTTGTAAACCAAAAAGAATGCCCTTTATGTAATTGTCATAATTATAGGATGTTAGTCTGTTTTGTTTTTTTAAAACCGTCAAGTAATTTGACGTGGATTGTCCAAATATTTGTCAGTGATCCATGAAAAGGAAGTGACACATTACCACAATTATTATGACCTTATTCAGGTTCAAAAGTTATTGTCAGATTTCTGAAATTTCCATCCGATCCGTTTCCAACCCAAAAACCAACCCATCCTGTTTCCCTGTCGGATATTTGATTTACTACAAGCGAAGGTTCGTTAGCATTGTTAACAAAAACCTTTACCAGGGGAAAACGGATAAGAATTGTTGCATGGAACCAGGCATCCGGTTCAGGAACCGGAGAAAGGTTGTTTTCATATAAGTTTTTATTTGATGGGTTTCTGTTGCTTTTATTCATATCTCAGGCTATCTACAGGATTTTTGGTAGCAGCTCTCCACGACTGAAACGACACAGTCAGTATTGCAATCCCCAGCGCCAGTAAACCTGGGAGTGCAAAGATCCACCAGCTTAATATGGTTTTGTAAGCAAAGTTTTCAAGCCAATGGTTAAGTAAATACCAGGCCAGCGGAGCAGCAATTACAAAAGCTACTCCAACCCAAACTGTAAAATTCCTGTTTAGCATAATTACTATTTCAGAAATGGTTGCACCATTTACTTTTCGAACACCAATCTCCTTGTTTTTTTGAGCAGTTGTTATCAGAATCATCCCCAATAACCCCATAATTGATAAAAGAATTGCTAATAAGGAAAAGGCTCCAAGTAATTTGGTTTGATTATTTTCGGTATCGTAGAAGTGGTTTATTTGATCTGTTAAATAATAACTGGTAACCATATTGTCAGGAGCAATTCGTTTTAAAATTGCTTTCATTTTAGCACTGATTGTCGCATCATTTTTCCCATCAGTTTTAATAGCCATCAATCGCATACGCCCATTCTGTTGTTGCAAAATAACCATTGGCTCAATGAGTGAATGCAACGAATGGGCATTGAAATCTTTGACAATTCCCTTCACTAAAAACCCGTTAAATAATTCGCCTGACTTGAGATTATACTGTTTGGCAGCCGATTCGTTGAAAATCATTTCTCTTGGATTTGTTCTAAACTCTCCAAATGGTTCACCTTCTGTAACCTGCATGCCCAGTAAATCAATCATTCCCTGCCCCATGATTAAGCCGTCGAACCGAACAGCTTCTCCATTACTTTTTAGCCGAACGGGCAGGAAGTTGTTGAATGGTGGCACAAAAGATGACCCCGCTGTTTTTATAACACCAGGAACCTTTTCAATTTCATTTTTTATTACGTCGAATTGTGCCATTAAGGATTCAGAATTCAATTCATAAACTACCACATTATCAGGGTTAATAGACTGGAAGTTATTTAATGCATATGTAACCTGTTTTTTGAGGCCTGTCACTCCAATCATAAGAAGCATGAAGATGGCGAAATGTACTGTAAGAAAAGAATTGCTCCATCGATGTTTCGTGTATTTATTGGAAGATTTACCTTTTAACAGTAAATCGGCTGAAATTTTGGATATACTGTTACCAATAAATGCTCCTGAAACAATAGCGGTGAAACTAACCAGTGTAGTAATTATTAGCCAGGTTTTAACTTGCGAAAAGACAGAAACATCAAGTGTTCGGTTTAAAGTGGAGTTGATGAATGGGATTCCGCCCGAAGCAACAAGTGCTGCGGGAATAAGGCTAAGTAAAACAATAATGAACGATTCAGTAATAATTTGGGCACGAACCCCATAACGCGTAGCACCCAAAACCTTTTTCGATCCTATTTCTTTTAATCTTGTAGCAATGCGCGCCCTGGTAAGTAGCATGTAGTTCAAAAGGGCAATTAGCAAAATGAGAGAGGCAATACCAATGTAGTATTTTAACTCTTCTGAATTACCTAAACGAGTGTAATAATTACTTGCAATATCGGCTGATTTCAGATAAATATCAGTAACAGGTTGAAGATCATAAACTGCATCTTTCTTCTTTTCACTGGTGATATATTTCTTGTATTTCTGAAGTGAAGCGACTGTCTGGTCTTTACTAACGTTAGAACTTAAAACGAGGTATGTGAAATAGTTAAACCTGTCCCAACTTTGAAACTGATCAGGTCCATTTTGGTATTCACCAAGCAACCGATTATTCTGTCCCAATAAATCTTCTGTCAAATCGATATTTGCCAAGTAATTGGGCGCAATTGTCGATGTTTTTGGAAATGTTTTGTAAACGCCACATACCGTAAGTGGCACAAACATGTTGTTAATTTTAAACAGCATATGTGCACCAATTGGCGATTGAGATGAAAAATGTTTATTGGCCATTTCTTCCGATATAGCTACTTCGCTTCTGTTAGACGCCGGAAGGCCATACCTCATCTTAATTCCAAGGCATTTAAAAATGGACGGATCGGCATACGAAAAATATTGTTGCAATGAAATGTTGTTTTTATCATCCTTAAATTCAATCTCATAGGATTGATAATACCTGAAGAAATCCTTGATCCCTGGAATATCAGTTTTGGCAACTTCTCCAAGTGGATATGAAACAGCACAATCATTTCCCAAAAGTACACGATATACGTTTTGTTTTTCAGGAATGAACTGGTCGAATGAATATTCGTGAATAGCTAAAACACTCAGTAATATAATACTTCCCAATCCAATTCCTAATCCAGCCACGCTAATGATTGTTTGGATTTTGTTTTTGAGAATGGTTCGAAATGCAATTTTCAGATTAGTTGAGTTCATGACTTTTAATGTTTTAGATTATTCGTACCGAAGCGCTTCTACAGGATTTTTCGTAGCAGCTCTCCACGACTGAAACGACACAGTCAGTATTGCAATTCCGAGCGCCAGGATACCTGCCAGTGCAAAAATCCACCAGCTAAGCTCTGTTTTGTAGGCAAAGTTTTCGAGCCACGAATGCATGGTATACCATGCAATTGGCGAAGCCACGATAAAGGCAACGATGACCCATTTCACAAAGTCTTTATTTAGCATGGCTAATATTTCGTACACTTTAGCACCGTTTACTTTGCGGATTCCAATCTCCTTAATCCGTTGTTTTGACGCAAACAAAGCCAGAGCAAACAATCCCATGGCTGCAACGGCAATAGTGAGCAGCGAAAGAAACAAATACACTTTTCCAAAATTGTTGTCTGTGGTGTAGGCTGCATTAAAGGTATCATCAAGAAACGCATAATGGAATTTTTCTTCAGGGTATAATTGCTCCCACAATGCAGTAATGCCGGCAATGGTTTCGGGCATATCCTGCGGTGAAATCTTAATGAAATAATAACCAACTGTCCTGCTCCACCGAATGCTGTTAAAGAAAACCACAGGTTGAATGGCATCTTTTAAAGACAGGTGATGATGGTCTTTTACAACGCCAATAATCCTGTTGTTACGGTTTTCAGCAAACAACATTTTGTTAATGGCTTCTGATGGTTCCAGGCCAATCTGTTTACATGCCGTTTCATTCAGAATCACTTCATCGCCATCTTCCTGGAAAGTGGTACTGTACATTTTACCTTCCAGAAGTGGGACTGCGAAAAAATCAAAATAATCATAATCGATGTGCGCAACGGCAAATTGTTTTTTATGTTGATCCTGTCCGCTCAGGTAAATATTATTACTGGATCGTTTGTAGTCTTCGCCCGCCTTGATCTCAGCCGTTGTAAAACCGGTAACACCCTGTATCTTTTGCACTTCGTTTCGGAAGGTTTCAAGGTTCATGCGCTCATTGGGTTTCTTGATCATTGTCATGGGGCTGAATGATACCAGTGTTTGTTCCATCTTCATTCCGGTTTCGCTTTGCTGCATAAACAGGAGTTGGCGGTAAATGTTAAGAGTCCCGATAATCAGGAATATGGAAACGATAAATTGAAATACCACCAGCGTTGTTATGGAGAGTGGGGACTTTTTGTTGTTGGGTTGCTTTTTGCCCCTGATTACAGTGGTAATTCTTTTTCCTGAAAAGATAAGCGGATAGACGGATGACAGCAATGTGCCGGAAACAGTTAGCAGCGTACTCCATTTTAGCAACATCCACCAGTTGGTCGGAAGAATGTCAAAACCGAAAATACTGCTCCCGTTTCTCAGAATTAAAAAGCTGAATGTAAAACTGACGGTTCCGGCCAACGCAAAAATTATAAAGGATTCAATGGCTGACCCGTAAAAAAAGTGAAGCTTTTTTGCACCTAATATGGAATGAATATTTTGGGAGCTTCTCATATTTATGGACGAAGCCACAGACAGGTTGATGTAATTCAGTACAGATGTAACGATGAGCAAAATTGCAATTAAAAGAAAGGCAATGACTTTGATATGGCTTCCGTTGGCAAACATTTCGTTTTCTTTTTTTGAGTCCAGATGAATGCTTTTTACTGGTTTGAACTCAAACGTTACTTCCTCATTATTTTCTGCGAAATGACTGATGCAGGGAGAGATGGCTTTAGTATATTTATCTTCTACAGATTGTATCGTACTGCCGTTTTTCAAACGAATATAAGTATAGCCTCTTCGTCCGTTCCACTGGCCCCTTGAATACGGATCACGGTCGGCAAATGAAGCGATATTGCTGTCATCAAGCTGACCGGTTGCGTAGTCGAAGTTTCGCATGTAATACAGCAGCGCTTTTCTTTGAAGGATCAGGTCGAATTTTATATGGCTGTTTTCCGGCACATCATCAAAAACAGAATTAACAATAAACTCCCAGCCTTCATTCAGTTTGAATGTTTTATTAACCGGATCCTGATTGCCAAACAAACGGCTCGCCAGCGATCGGCTAATGGCTGCATAATGAATATCGTTAAAAAGCTGATCGGTATTCTCCCCTGTTAAATGGCGCGGGAAGACTTTAAAAAACATGGAGTCCGTAAAAAACATGTTGATATTTTGCACGCTGGCTTCCGGTGTAAAAACCGTGATGATGTCTTTATCAAGATGTGTTGCTGCCGCAATTACAGGGAGGGCATTCATTAATACCGGACCCACACCATTGTAGTTTCGTGCAGTGTTTTGAATAATATCTCCGTTTGACTTTTGCATCAGTTCCACACGATACATATTACCGGCGTCTTCCCAGAAGCGGTCATAGCTTTTTTCTGATTCTATCCAGGAAAAAATAAACAGAAACACCGTAAATCCGATGGTCAGACCCAGAATTGAAATTCCCGGTGTTAGTTTGTTCTGTTTAAACCGGCGTAAAACGGCTAAAAAGTAAAGCTTCATATCTGTAATAATATATTTGACTTTATTTTATTCGGAGTCTCACTTGAAGTGCGGCCCGGATTATTGTCTTGTTCCGTGTTATGTAACCCTAAATCCCTGATGTTTAAACTTCATCTATCTTCACATTTCTCATTACTCATATCGAAGTGCTTCAACCGGATTTTTCGTTGCTGCCTTCCATGATTGAAATGATACCGTTAGTAATGCAATCCCCAGGGCCAGTAAACCGGCCAGTGCAAAAATCCACCAGCTTACAGGTGTTTGATAAGCAAAGTTTACAAGCCATTTATGCATAGCATACCAGGCGATTGGAGTGGCGAACAGAAAGGCTACGGCTATCCATTTTATAAAACCCGTATTCAGCAAGACAAGTACTTCCGATATTGTGGCACCATTAACCTTACGGATACCGATTTCTTTGGTTCTGCGTTCTATAGAAAACATCGAAATGCCCAAAATTCCAAGTGCTGAGATGATGATAGCGAGAATCGTAAACAACATGCTTATATTTTTCATGAAAATTTCCTGTTGATATTCTTTGGTAAGCATATCATCGAAAAACTGATAGCTGAACTCCCGGTTTCCTTTATATTTTCGGTAAGTGTCCCGAATATATTTTAAGGTTTCAACTTTATTATACGGCGATATTTTAATGTTCATCGTCATAATATTTTGAGGATCATTAGTGAGGATGATGGGCTCGATGGAATGATAAGCTGTTCGGAAGTTGAAATCTTTCACTACTCCTACAATGACGTAATTACCAAGGCGTTGCCCGATAGGATCATCAATACCTAAAGCTTCTTCAGCCTTCTCGTTAATAACAACAGGAAAAGATACAGTTGGTGCATCACTATTATTCTTGTTTGAATTGGATTTTTGCCATTCTTTCCAGTATGCACTAAAGTCCATATCCAGAAAATGTCCTTTTACGATCTGAAGGTTGTAAGTTTTGGCAAAATCTTCATCCACCCAGAACAGGGAAGCATGAAGACTGTCGGTTCTGCCCATCTGGTTCAACGGAAAGGAAGACAGCCACTTGAAATCAATTGGTGCATATACACTTGCACTCACACCAAGAATATTTGGGTTCCTCATCAAGTCATCTTTAAATGCTCCATTACCGTACCACAATCCTGTTGGAACCACAACAATGTTATCGTGATTTATCCCTGTATCCCGCTGCTGAATGAAATTAATTTGCTTGATGAAAACAGTAGTGGAAGAGACAAAAGCAATAGCAAGAACAAACTGAGTGGTTACCAGTATTTTCAGGGTCCGGTTAGGTGATCCTGTTACACTCCCTTTTTGTAAAATACGGTTTGGGTTTAAAGAAGAGAGGACAAATGAAGGATAGAGACCTGCAAGAATGCCCGTTCCCAGAATGAGCAGTAATAAGTTAAAAACCAGTTGGTAGGAAAAAATAAGGTGAATGTTTTTCCCTGTAAACTGGTTAAACGCAGGGAGCAATAACCAAAGTAATATAAACCCCAAAACTGCAGCCGCAAAGGTCTGTAATACTGATTCGCCTATGAACTGTTGTATAAAATGAGCTTTTCCGGCTCCATTTACTTTTTTAATGCCGATTTCAGTGGTACGTTCAGAAGCTCTTGCAACAGACAGCACGGAAAAATTAAATATGGCCATAAACAGTATTAATAATGCCAGTCCTGAAAATAGCCATACATATTTAATGCTGCTCATATTTTGGTCTAATCTATTCCTGTCATAATCAGAATACAGGTGGATATCGGCCAGCGGTTGGAACATGAGTTTATCTGTTAGCCGTGAATACCTGCTCACCTGGTTTGATATTCGCGATAAAAAAGGCTCGTCGATAATCGCATTTTTAGCCAGTTTTATATATGTACGGTTATATCCCTTGTCACGCCAATCGTTACCGAGATGAGCAAAACGAGAATTATTTTCTGATGCCATGTAGTCAAAATTGATGGTGCTGTTATGTGGAATACGGACAACGCCACCAATTTTATAGACATCTGTCCAACTGTATTTATCTGAAATCACAGTACTTCCAATAGCAATTTCATTACCAAATAATCTGTGGGCCAGGGTTTCGGAAATAACAATATTCGAAGGATCGGAGAAGGCAGTTTCGGCATTTCCTTCTATAAAACTGAAACCGGTAAATATTTTAAAGAAATCGCCAACCGACCAGCTCATTTCTGCTTCAATTTTATGATCGCTTCCTTCTAATTGCAAGGGTGATGTTTCGGAACTGTAAGAGATATAGGTAGCATATTCTATTTGAGGAAAGTCGTTTTTTAAGGTTTGAGCCAAAGGACGATAGCTTCCCGGAGTTTTTACAATTTTGTCAGCCTTTTTGGTCAGGGTCAATACCCGGTAGATGCGGCTGTAATCTTCATGAAATTTATCGTAGTTCAGTTCGTTATGAACCCAGAGATAAATAAGCAGACTGGCCATAATTCCTAACATAAAACCACTAAACGTAATGATGGTAAAGGCTGGTTTCTTTTTAAAATTGCGGAATGCTATTTTTAGTTGTTTCATAGGATTAGTACTTACTTTTAAAATTTTTCACCTCACAAGCATTATTATTCGTTCATTCGTATCTGACCCTAAAGTTTTTACAAACTGTTTTAGTTTTACAACTTTTTCATTTGTTTCATCTATTTCTGTTTTTTCCAGATAACTTTTAAAATACTCAGGATATACAAGCATTCCCATGTCACCCTGCGGAGTTGTAAAAGAGGGCCAAAAAGGCCATCCGCCATCAATATCGTTTAAAAACGTTTTAGTTGGTCGGTAAAACTTGGGAGGTGGAGCAAAAGAGCTTTGTGGTTTAGGTGCTACTGTTACTTTATCAGAAATTGGTAAACGGCAGATATCAGCCGTTAGTTTATTGTAAACAGCCTTATAGTTTTCGTGCTCACCACTCTGATTATAATATGTATAACTTATAAATACATATTTTTCAGTCTCCAGAATCGACCGAATCATAATTTTATTCTTTAATCCAAGATTGGTTTGATACCAGTCTTCATCGGTAATTTTATACGAGCCCAAATTAAATACATAAACCGGTATTAGGCGATTAGGCGGAATAAGCCGGAAAATGGTGTCACTAAAACTCTTCCTGAACGAAAACATTCCGTTATATTTCCAGTTTATGATTGACGGAACCGATCGAATTAGGGTACTCGTTATCGGTCGTTTCAGCTTGTTGAACTGAGTAAATTTGCACAAGGTATCTCCCTGCAAATTAAAGGTTGCCAGCATACATCCGTTCTCTGATGCTTTAAGATGGGACGTCACGCCTGCATAAAAACTAGATGAAATTCCCAAAATCTGAGTGGAAGATAATCCTGGAGTACCACTTCGATAACCTTCTTTGCCCGAAGCAATGGTTTCGCCTTTAGTGAATGAACCGTCATCAGTTCTCTCTTCAACTTTGGGAAATTGAAGTGTTGGGCTTGCTGTGCTTAACTCATAACTAAAAAGGGTGACTTTTTCATTCGGATAATCAGTAAATTTGTACAACACCCTGTTCCCTGCAACAGACACATGGTTTCCCCATATGCCACGATAGCTTTCTTTGTTGAAATATCCGAAAAGTTTTTGACCGCTTAATTCGCGTGATCTTATATTACTATTGGCAATAGGTTCGATGTATGCTCCGGTTTTTGAAAATCGATGCACCCCAAAATTGTTATAAAGAATAATATCGTCGTTGGTGAAACCAACATTTCCTCCCATGTGCGGTGAAAAGTACAAAGAATCGTCAGGGATGCTAAGTCGAATGTATTTTACTTCTGTGGCTATTTCACTTAAATTAAATTTTTTAACCGGAATCTTTTGGGTAAAATCAATAACAACGGGTGGATGATCAGGATCAACACCTCGATCTTCTTTAAACCGAAATCCTTTGGGAAGTTTAGCTAAAGAATCTGCCAATAGTTTTTCATGTTCTTCTCTAACTTGCTGCTCGTAAGCCAGTTGTTCTTCTTTGGTACGGATAGTTTGAACCAGTGATTTTTCATCAGTTTTAAGTTTGTTGCGATTGCAACCTGATGTTAATATAAAGACAACAATCAAAAATATAAGATTTTGTATTTTCATCATATCAGGTTTATTTCACGAGCATTAGAATTTGATCCTCATCACCGACTTTTTCGGAAAGTTGTCGTAACCTTTCTTTTTTACTTTCTGTGGCTTTGGATTGTAAAAACAAAGGGGATTTTACATGGGCATTTATTTCAGAACCATTTAACGAGACCATAAATTCTCCATTCCGGCCAACCATAATATTATCCGGCCAAACCGGGAGACCTCCATCAATATCGTTGTAAAGGATGGGTGCATCATAGTCTGTAGGGTCACCTTTAACAATAAATAGCTTCTTCATTTTTTTATTATATATGGCATGATAGAGCTTCAAGCCTTTACTTCTGCGTGCGTTGGGGCAATCGTAGCTGTCTTTTGAAAAGGTTAAGAACAAATAGTCTTTGGCATCGGCAAAATCATAAGGAATAATCTTCCCTTTCAGATTAAAGCCGGGATCTTTACCTTGTAGCATCGTGAGTTTATAATCCTCAAGATTTAAAACATAAACCGGCAGCAAACGATTGGGAGGAATCAATTGAAAAACCGTATCGTTGAAATTCGTGCGATAAAACAGATTTCCGTTTTTTTCGTACCAGGTTCCTCCATCGGTTCCTCTGCCTACCGTTTTTGTATAGTTTTCAACGCGTTCATTTTTGGTAAAAGACGTAATCAGATCTCCTGTTTTGCTGTTTCTTACTACTAACATAGCCATTCCACCGGAGCGGTGTACGTAAACATTGCGGTCAGTTGTAAAAAGTCCCGAACTGCTATATAAAGAATATGCTGTCCGGCTCATTGCTCCATGGCTGGCAAACCGAGGAGGTTGTGGTGTTCTGCCGAAGTTAAAATCTACCGAGACTTTTCCGGCTCCCCTAATTTTATCAGGCTCCTCAATATCGTATTCCAAATCTTTTAATGGTTTATCATCGGAACAGTTGTATTCCATGATATAGCTTTGCCCCGTAGTAGTATTGAGATAGTGATAAAACAGATCATCTCCCCGGGCCCACAAATCAGTTCCTCCGCCTATCTTCATGTAATTACTCCATAGAGTGTGAACACGGTCCTGCTTTTCATCGTAGGAAAGGCCACTCATTTGATTTTTTACGATGGTTCGGATAAAGCGGCCATCTTTAGAGAAAAGAAATATGCCATACAAATTGGTGGCAACAATGTATTTGTCCATCATGTAATATTTGTATTTCATATTGGTAAGTAATGTGGAATCGGGAACCGGTTCCATCCGGATATATTCAATGGAAGATGCTACATCGGAAAGGCTGAATTCTTTAATGCTGTCTAGACTGTTGGCGATATCTATTACAAGAGGAGGATAATTGGGGTCAACATCTCTTTCTTCCTTAAACTGAAATCCTTTTGGCAGTTTTGCCAGGGAATCGGCTAATTCTTTCTCCTGCTGTTTTCGTTGCTCTGCTTCGTATACCTTTTGTTCCTCTTCGGTACGGATGGTTTGTGCCAGCGCCTTTTCGTTTACTTTAAGTTTATTCCGGTTACAGGAGACCGTTATACTCAGAACCATTATAATCAGCAAAAGGCTTGATAAATTCTGCATAACGGTATACCAATATCTTTTCATAATCAGGGTATTTTATTTTGCTGCTTTTTTATTCATATCTCAGACTATCTACGGGATTTCTTGTCGCTGCCTTCCAGCTTTGCCAACTTACAGTTAATAATGCAATCCCTACTGCGAGCAACCCGGGCAGGACAAAAATCCACCAACTGAGGTCTGTTTTATAAGCAAAATTTTCGAGCCATTTATGCATGGCATACCATAGAATTGGAAGGGCAATACAAAATGCAACCAAAATCCATTTGATATATTTTGTATTGAGCAGGACCATCACTTCTGTGATCCTGGCGCCATTAACCTTTCGGATGCCAATTTCTTTGGTGCGTTGTTGAATGGAATAGAGCGAAAACGCAAACAGTCCCATAATTGCGATAATGATGGTTAGTACTATAAAGAGTTTGGTGACAGAAAGAAGCTGTTCTTCTGATTGATAGGCGGCATTTAATTCTTTGTCCAGGAAAACCGGATCAATACTGGTATGGTAAACAGATTTTGAAATGCTCTTTAGTTGCGATGCGACAGCTGCGGTGTTCTTCTGATTATACCTGACCAGTAAAAACCGGTAATTGGTCGCTTCATCCGAATTCACAAAAAATGCAAAATTACCAACCGGGTTGTAAAGCGACTCATAGTTAATATCGTTAATGACCCCATTAACATGAAAGGGAACTTTTGATTCATTAGGTTCTTCGTCTTTTTTAAAACTCCCTGCTTGGATCTCATCTTGGGTATAATTTTTTGCCAGTTTATTATACAGTGTCCTGTTAATAAAGAAATTTGTACCGGTACTTACATTAAATGTATCAATTGTTTTGATGCCAAGGACAGGTAGTGCATCCGGATTTATCATTGCAAATTTCACAGAATAATTATCTTCAGATGTTCCGAGATTGGTATCCTGCAGCCGAAAACCCGGATAATGCATGGCACTTCCAACAGCCAGAATACCGGATACTGACTTTGCCTTTTCTTTAAATACACGAATATTGGTAGTCGTTCCAACCGGAGCCCTGAAAATCATGACATTTTCAGGAGAATAACCCAGATCTTTTGTATGAATGAAATTGATCTGTTTGTTCAGGAGCATTCCAAATCCGGCAATTCCAATGACCACAATAAACTGAAATACAATAAGTGGGATTACCTTTTTATTGGCTCCGTTTTTACGTTGTCGCACAGGTCTGCCTGAAGTCGTAAATATTGAAACCAAAATGACCAGAAGTGCCAGCAGAAGTAAAAATATCCAGAATGTCGCTGTAAAGGTATGAGGTACCCAGCCATTGAAGTAGTGATGACCGATTTCTGATTTGAAGAGTTGAATAACTGATAAAGTGATCACAACAGCAGGAGTGACCAGTAGGAGAACTTCCGACAGCAGGTTCTTTATTTGCGATAATCTGCCGCTACCCAGAAAATGTAATATTTGTGTTCTCTTTTCCTGGAATTGCGAGCGGGCAATATTGGTAATAAGAAAATTAAGGACGACAGTTATGAATAATAATATTCCGACAATCAACAGCGTGTTAAGCTGTGATCTTTTTACGGCAGGGGATATATCCCGTATCAGATCACGGTTAAAATGAATGTCGGTAAGATGTTGAAGTTTCATTGAAAATGCCTCAATCGGTGGCCCGTGAGCATCTTTCAGCTGTGGAGCCACCATTTCAGGTAATTGATTTTCAAATTCAGCAACAGAAATACCTGGAGCCAGGGTCAAATAGACGTAAGCACCATATAACTTTGATCTTTCAAGATGAGAAATGGTCTGTTCGTAAAATCCTTTCTTAGAGTGTATCAGATCATATTTCAGATGTGAGTTCTGGATGTTTTTATCCAGAATTCCAACAATAGTAACTGTTCTGTTCTCTGTTGTCCTTCCGTTAAGATATGTAATATCTATTGTTTTTCCAATTGGATCTGTCTTGCCAAAAAGAGTTTCAGCTGTTGGCTCACTAATTAAAGTGGTATTGGGATGTTCCAGATCCGCAGGATTACCTTCTTTTAACGGGATATTAAAATATGAAATGAAGCAGGTATCAGCATAAACCGGGTTGGAAATTCTGAAAGTCTTTTTATTTACTGTTACGTCGAATCCCTCATCGTTTTTATAAAATACAGTTGACCTTTCAACAGTAGGATTTTCGCGTAATACCTTATCGAATGTCGCAAAAGTACAAGCCCAGGTTGAACCCTCTTTGAGCCCTGTGATAATTCTGTAACTCCGGTCCCTGGACTGCACATTTTTATCGAATGAATAGTGGTGATAAATAAACAGAAGAATTAAAACTGAGACAGTAAATGCAATAGATAACCCGACAATATTGATAACTGCAAGCGTTTTATTGTGAAGTAAGGTACGTAATGCCAGTTTAATACTTTTCATGATTAAAATGTAATGTACGACGTTTTTATTGTTTATTCATACCTCAGTGCCTCAACCGGATTCCTCGTAGCAGCTTTCCAACTCTGCCAGCTTACAGTGAGTAAAGCAATACCCAGTGCCAGTAATCCGGCCAGGGCAAATATCCACCAGCTTAAAGTGGTTTTGTATGCAAAATTTTCGAGCCATTTATTCATGACGTACCATGCAATGGGTGTGGCAATGACAAAGGCAATAACCACCCATTTTACAAAGTCTTTGTTAAGCATGGCCAGTATTTCTGAAATTTTTGCGCCGTTGACTTTACGGATACCGATTTCCTTGGTGCGGCTATTAAGCAGCAAAAGCGTTATGCCGAACAATCCTAAAGTGGAAATCAGAATTGAAATCCCCGTGAAAAGCATCAGTATATTTATGGTCTGCTGAACATTGCCGTACATGCTGTTTATCCGCTTGTCTAAAAAGAAATAGTTGAACGGTGTATTGGGAATGACCTTTTCCCAAATCTTCTCTAGTTGCTTCAGTGTTTGTGAAATGTTATCCGGTCGAAGTGCGATCGACAGGGTATAAAAATTGGATTGAAACTCCTTGGAGATGATGAGCGGAGGAATTTTTTCATAGATAGAAGAAATATGGAAATCTTTTACGACCCCAACGACCTCATGATTCTCACCTCTGAAGATCGTTTTACCCACAGGATTTTGCCATCCCAATTGTTTAGCTAATGTTTCGTTAATTATAAATGATTTCGTATCAAAATCCTTGCCTGCTCTAAAATTACGCCCGTCGAGAAGTTTGACATGATAGGTATCAAAAAAATGGTCATCAACATGCAGGGCGTTATACATCTCCCATTGATCTGTCCCTTCGGGTTTATAACCATTTTGTGTTGCCTCAAGTCCCGGTATCCCGAAACTGGCAGAGGCATTCATAACACCTGGTAGTTTTTGAAACTCTGCGATTAATGTTTCTCCTTTTTCCCCGATTTCGCCATTCATTACATTAATGATGTTTTCAGCCTTAAAGCCCAGATCCTTGCGCAGTGCAAAATTCAATTGTTTATAGACAACAAGTATTGATGCAATGAGCCCAATTGAAATACAAAACTGAAAAGCTGAAACATATGCTATTTTTCTTTTTCTGAATGGCGACGAATATAAATTCGTTTGTGGCTGACCTCTCAACACCCTTCTGAACCCGATATAAAGAATCAATCCGGATACAATACTAATTAACAACACTATAAGGATTAGCTCCCAAAGGCTTTTATGTAATTGTGAAACCATAAAAACATCTCCAAAAAGCTTTTCAATCCCCTGTTGTGAAAGTACCAGGATAAAAGTTGCAATTATACCTGCCGAAAAGAACATGAGTAGTGACTCAACGAGAAACTGCCTTAAAATTCCATATTTCCCGATTCCCAGATATTTTTTGACTCCAAACTCCTTTGAACGGAGTGCCAGTGTACCACTGCTTATGAAAAGGTAATTGATGATTGCGATCAGTAGAACCAGAAGTCCAATACCCAAAAGACTTATGACGTTGGTATAGGATTTATTTGGGAATGGATCCCAATCGACATTAGAGTGAAGGTGGATCCGGGCGATTGGTTCCATCTCAAATTCAGTAAAGAAGCTACTACCTTCATTGGCTTTGTTGACCTTTTCCCAAAGGAAGTCGGGTAATTTTCTTTTGACTTCGACTAATTGATTCGCCTGGTGTAATTTAATAAAAGTTGTGGCAGACATACCTCCATTCCAGGATATAAACGTTCCGGGAGCCTTGATTTGTGACGCAATGGGGAAAACCACGTCAAAAGGAATATGTGAATTCAATGGAGGATCAGTAGCAATTCCGCTGACAACATACGATTTATTATTACAAATGATGGTGTTTCCAACCGGATCTTCGTTGCCAAACAACCTATGGGAAACACTTTCTGTCAATACAATACTTTTTAGATCAGTTAATACTGAACCTGGTTCTCCCATTTGAAGTTTAAATGAAAAGAACTGGAAAAAATTGGCATCAGCATAAAGTGATTTACTTATGGAAATACTCTTTTCTCCAAATTTGAGCAACCGCCCCTGACGACTTAGTTTTAACCGGGCAAAATCTTCTATTTCAGGGAACACTGCTTTCATATCTGGCCCAACAGGAACTCTTACCAAAGGAGAAACTTCCTTCTCTTTAGGGCTGGTTGATATCTCACTGACCCGGAATATCCGGTCCTTGTCAGCATGAAACTGATCAAATGAAAACTCAAAGCCCACATAAAGGAACAATGTGATTGAGCAAGCGAATCCAAGGATTAACCCAAATAAATTGATGAGTGAATAATATTTGAATTTGATGAGGTTCCGGATGATTGATTTAAAAAGGTTCATTTCTATTCTGATTTACTCAATTATTCATATCTCAATGCTTCTACGGGATTTCTGGTTGCAGCCTTCCAACTCTGCCAGCTTACCGTGATCAACGCAATTACCAGTGCCAGTAATCCGGCCAACGCAAATATCCACCAGCTTAAAGTGGTTTTGTATGCAAAATTCTCGAGCCACTTATTCATGACGTACCATGCAATGGGTGTGGCAATGACAAAGGCAATAAACACCCATTTTACAAAGTCTTTGTTAAGCATAGCCAGTATCTCTGAAATTTTAGCACCATTTACTTTACGGATACCAATTTCCTTTATCCGGTTTTCTACCATATTTAAAACCAGTCCCAGCAAACCAAGGCAACATAAAAACAGGGCCAGACCGGCTATGATACTGATGGAATCTGCCAGCTTTTGTTCTTTGTTGTACTGCTGCGCAATTATATCGTCATAAAACTGGTAATTAAAAGGGTATGCCGGGAAAAATTTCTTCCATGTTTTTTCAATTGAAGCAATGGTTTGTGGAATATTTGTACCGTCAATCCGAAGGGAAGCATTTGAAATATAATTACCCAACGGACTGAATTTTACACCGTCAATCTCCTGATGCATCGACTGACTGTTGAAATCAGCAATGAGCCCTACGATTTCATAATCGTGAATCTTTTTATGAATTGGGTTCTCGTAACCGCATTCTCTGGCAAGTTTTTCGGTTACAATACAAACCTTTTTGTCACCATGTAAAAAATTTCTGCCGGCAATCAGTTTCAGATCTAATACTGTAAAAAAGGATGTATCGCAATCAATGTCATTGTATTTTACATCATGGCCATTAATTTCCTGGTCGCTGTAAGAATGAATTCCCATTGGAACGCCATCCGATAACGTCAGATTCACAACTCCCGGGATACGTTGCAATTCAGCAGCATACGTTTTTATTGTTTGTGGATTATCTATGGAATAGTGCAAATTCTGTTTGATAAGATAGCTGGTCTCGAACCCCGGATTTTTATTTTTCATGAAATTTATTTGTCTGAAAATCATCGAGACAGAAGCAATAAGGGCAATTGCAGCTGCAAACTGAAACACTAACAAAATTCTTGAAAAAGAGCTTAAGCGCATTCTGCCGGACAGCTTTTTCTGTAACAGGCTGACAGGATTAATACCTGAAAATAACCAGGCCGGGTATAATCCAATCGTAAAAAACAGAACCAATAATACACCCATAAAGGGAAGCATATACGATACGTGCGTCAGGATGTTCAACTGTATTTCAGAACCAACAAGCTGGTTAAAAAATGGCAGCAATAAAAGCGATAAAACAATGGCAATGCCAAAAGATAGCATAATCACCAAACCACCTGAAACAGTGTAATACCTGAACATGTTTTTTCGATGTGCCCCGTTTACTTTAAGAATGCTCACCATTTTCGATTCAGCATTCAGATTCGACAAGCTCAGATTGACATAGTTTATACCAGCGATAAGTATTACGATTAACGTAATGGATAACAACAGGCTAAAAAGAGGGTGATTAAAATGGTTGAAGTGTTCATCCCTGAAATCTGTGTTGGAAAAAATATCGGCGAGGGGTTGCATCTCAATATTGGGCGTAAAACTGTACCATGGAAACCGGTAAGTTGATTTTATCTGAGCGGTCACACTGGAAGGATCTGCATTTTTATTCAGTAAAACATAATAACTAAAGAGTTTAACCTTCCAGCTTCCGTTCTGGTTGCCAAAATTTCCTCCGCTCCAGGGCAATTTATCTGTATAAAGTGATACTATGGCATCTGATTTAAAATGCGATTTTGCCTTAATATCCTCAAAAACTCCGGAAACATAAGCCGTTGTAACCATATTTAGCCTTACCGGCTTCCCCATTGGATTTTCCTCTCCAAACAGTTTTTCAGCCAGTGATTCGGATAAGACAATTTTATTGGGAGCATCAATCAAATGTTGCATTGACCCTGTCATGATATTATAATCGAAGAGATCAAAAAAAGTTGAATCCGCGATAACCAGGTGACGAATACGTTGAACAACACCATCTTCTGTTGATAGCATAGACCCAAAAATGTTAACCCGGCAGGCTTTATCAACGCCGCTTACTGTTGTATTAAGGGTGTTATAATACTGATCATCGAGCCTGACCTGCTTTTTAGGTGTATTGACCAGCCGGTAAATTCGGTCATAGTTTGTCTGATATTTATCCGAACTTTTTTCATACGCATAATAGGCCGAAGTCAGAATCACCAGGGCCAGACATAACGATAGGCTGACGACAGAAAATACCATAAAGCGTTTTTGCCTTAAAAGGGATCGTATGACCAGTTTTATTAGATTGCTCATTTCTAATTCAGTTATAATTATTCATACCTCAATGCCTCAACCGGATTTTTGGTTGCCGCCTTCCACGACCGGAACGACACGGTTATTAAAGCAATTCCTAATGCCATTACTCCGGCCAACGCAAATATCCACCAGCTCAGCGCTGTTTTGTATGCAAACTTCTCGAGCCATTTGTTCATGACATACCATGCAATGGGTGTGGCAATGACAAAAGCAATGACCACCCATTTTACAAAGCTTTTGTTGAGCATAACTAAAATCTCTGAAATCTCTGCTCCGTTTACTTTACGGATACCAATTTCTTTTATTCGTTTGGTTGTTGCATCTTCAATCAATCCTATTAAACCAAGGCAGGAAATTATTATCGCAATAATGGTAAACAGATTGATGGCTTTGGCCTGGTTTTCTTCTCTTTCATACATGCGTTGTATCCAGTCGTCATAAAACTGATATGATATTGGAATTTCAGGACTGAATTTTTTATAGGTATTTTTTATAAAGTCCATAGTACTGCCAATGTCACCACTTATTTTAATATTTAAATGATTTGCATATATACCGGGTTCTTTTGTAAGAATGAGGTTGCCAATATCGGTGTAGAGATTTTCGTAATTAAAATCTTTGACAACTCCAACCACCTTACGCCCAAATAATTTTTTATCAGAAATATTGTTCCATCCCAATGCTTTAAAAAGGTGTTCATTAATTAGCTGTGTATTATGATCAATATCTGAATCAATAAAATTTCTGCCTTGAACAATTTTGATGTTAAACATTGGGATAAAATCCTGATCAATGCTAAACTGTTTGCTGTTAATTTGTTTCTGCTCACCATTCACATCAAACGATCCGCTTGTACTTCCGGTGAGGTCCATTGGACTACCTGTTGAAGACGAAATTGCAGAAATACTATGAAAACTGGATAATTCATTTTTAAAAGATTCCCTGTCCTGTGGTGGCATTCCTGTAATACGCAGTTTCAGGATCTTCTCCTGATCAAACCCCAGATCCTTATTTTTTATAAATTCCAGTTGTTTGTGTATAACCAGAAGAGACATGATAAGGGCACATGTAATCACAAACTGAAAAGCCATTACCAACCCCTTTCGGTTATCGATTGAAAATTTTGTTTTAGACAGGTTTTTTAATGGTGTAGTTCTGGATAAAACCGTAGCAGGATAGATCCCTGCAATAATACCTGTGAGTAAAAACAGCAGGACACCAGAAAAAATCACCCTCGGTTGGGAAATAAGTATGTTAAAATCGAGGTGTATATTAATGAACGATGCAAACAGGGGTGCCAGAATAATAGCCAGAATTACAGCTATAATCATGGATAGCAATGTTGTAAAGAGGGATTCGGATAAAATCTGCCGGAATATATTCGTTTTGCTGGCTCCGGAAGTTCTTTTAATTCCGATTTCTTTCATCCTTTCCAGACCACCTGAAACAGTCATATTCACATAATTAAAAATGGTCATAAAAAGAATGACTAATGAAATAACAGAAAGCAGGTAAATCATGCTTTTGTTGGCATGATTTAAACCATCATTTTGGGTCTCTGTGTCAAAATAAACCTGTTGAAAAGACTGGATGGATAGTTTTTCATCTTTAAAGGCCTGCCATCGCTCCAGTTTGTTTTTAATCAGCTCATTAACGTTTTCAGGATTTGAACCGGGAGATAACATAATAAGTGCTTTATACATTACATGTTGCTCCTGGTTATACCCGATGTAGTGTCTGCCTATTCTCATTTCAGAACTAACCAGGGCCTCAAAGCCGAACGAACTATTGGAGGGTAAATCATTTACAACGCCGACAATTGTTAAAGGCGCCTGATCGCCGATATCTATCGTTTTTCCAATTGGATTTTCCAATCCGTATAGTTTTTCACTCAAAGTTTTTGTAAGAATTATATTTTCTTTTACCGATAGTGTTGGGTCTTTTGACTGGTAGATAAACCGGAACGAAAACATATTAATAAAATCGTCATCCGTACTTATGACTTTCATGTTTTGTCGTTCTCCAGCCTTTTTATACGTGATATCTCCAACATTGTAGAGGCAAATCTTTTGTACTTCAGGAATGGTTTCTTTTACATCATTTCGTAACGTTTGCGGTACCTGTGCATTATTGTTTATCTGTTTAATTCTGTAAATACGGTCAATATTCCTGAAACTTTTGTCTGTGTTGACTTCCTGAATTACAAATGAGACGATGATAAAGACCACAGCCATGCTTATGGCATAACCTCCAATATTTATGATAGAATACACCTTTTTACGTTGTAACGTACGAAGGAATATTTTCAGAGTGTTTCTCATATCTAGCTTACACCGTATTTGAATTGAATAAATCTGTCTTGTTTTAACAAATTGACTTTATTTGTAATGTTATTCCATAGCAGTATTTTATAGTATTATTTTAATACTTTCTCATCGCTTTGTACCATCCCGTCAGCAATTCTGATAATGCGTTTCCCATAGTTAGCAAAGTCTTCGTTATGGGTCACCTGGATGATGGTAATGCCATCTTCTTCGTTCAGTTTTTTAAGCAATTCCATAATCTGTCTTCCCTGTTCGGAATGCAGGTTTCCAGTCGGTTCATCGGCAAGAAGCAGTTTGGGCTTTCCAACAATGGCACGTGCAATGCCTACCAGTTGTTGCTGTCCACCCGAAAGTTGTTGTGGAAACAGATCTTTTTTAGCCACCATGTTGAACCGGTCCAGCATATCGGCTACCATGGCCTTCCGTTCTTTGGCTTTCACACCTTTATAAATCAGCGGTGTTTCAATGTTTTCGTAAACGGTCATCTCGTCAATCAGGTGAAAGGCCTGAAAGATGAAGCCCACATAATTCCGGTGAAATTCAACTTTCTTTTTTTCTTTCAGAGTATGTGCCGGTTGATCCAGAAAGAAATACTCGCCCTCGTTGGGTTCATCCAGCATGCCGATTATATTTAACAGTGTCGATTTGCCTGCTCCACTGGGGCCCATAATGGTTAAAAATTCACCTTCGTTAATGGTCAATGAGACGTCTTTCAACACAAATGTGCGTTGAAACTTGTTGTCGTAGTACTTGTAAAGCTTGTTAAGTTGTATCATTTTATTAAAGTTAATTTTTATGTATCCATGAAAATTTAAAATTCAATTTTAGAATTTCATGGAAAAAACTTTTTCGAAGGCATGAAATCGTTAAATGCTCTTTACAGTAACACATCGCCCAGTTGTTTTTTAACTTCTTCGGTTATGATTTGTCCGTCGAACAGGTTTACTACGCGGTGGGCAAATTCAGAATCGTGCAGCGAGTGCGTAACCATGACTATGGTTGTACCTTCCCTGTTAAGTTCTGTGAGCAGGTTCATTACTTCCAGTCCGTTTTTAGAGTCGAGGTTACCGGTAGGCTCATCAGCAAGGATTAATTTGGGGTTTGCGACTACTGCACGGGCTATGGCCACACGTTGTTGCTGACCACCGGATAACTGTTGTGGAAAATGTTTGGCCCGGTGCGAGATTTTCATCCGTTCCAGCACTTTCTCCACCATTTCTTTGCGTTCCCGAACCTTAAGTTTCAGGTAAATAAGGGGTAGTTCCACATTTTCATACACATTAAGTTCGTCAATCAGGTTAAAACTCTGAAATACAAACCCGATATTCCCCTTTCGCAACTGTGTCCGGTTACGTTCTTTCAGCTTACCAACTTCTTCTCCATCGAAAAAATATTCTCCTTCACTTGGGTTATCCAGTAAGCCGATGATGTTCAATAAGGTTGATTTTCCACATCCGGACGGACCCATCACGGCAACAAATTCTCCCTTGTCCACGTGAAAATTTACTTCATTCAGTGCCAGGGTTTCAATATCTTCGGTCCTGAATATTTTTGAAAGGTTTTTCGTTTTGATCATGTCTTTTTTGTTTGGGCTTTTATAAATATGATGTTGTTTATATGTTCCAGTATTGTTTAATAATTCCATTTTAATGCCGGCATTAATGCAACGCAGGTATTGTGAATTGCATATTCCTTTGCCAAAGCTATGCCATTGTACTAAGTTGCACATAAATAGCGTATTATAAAAATAATTTTAGAAGTTCTGTCAAAATAATTTACAGGTTGTGCCAATAATTTTTACATCTGGCATCAGAATACATCATATGAAGGCGATAAAAATTTTAAATTTTATGTATAATATTTAGACATGTGTGTAAATTATTTTTACACCTGAAAAATAAAATGTAATTTTAAGATCCTGATATAATGAGTCTTATGAAGCCGTTAAGTTTTGGAGTGATTTTAGCATTTGCAGCAGTATTAACCGCTTAAGAATTATGACCACTTTAAAAAAAGCAAACATATTAATTGTCGACGATAACAAAAGTATTCTGCGCGCAATTGAACTGTTGCTGAAGGGCCAGTGCAACCTTGTAACTTCACTTACTTCGCCAAACCTTTTACTGAGTGAACTGCAACGGCAATCCTATGATGTTTTGCTGCTGGACATGAATTTTACAGCCGGTATTAACACCGGTAACGAAGGCATTTACTGGTTGCAACGGGTTTTGGAAATCAATCCGGCCATCAGTATAGTTATGATTACTGCTTATGGAGATGTAGAACTGGCCGTAAAGGCCATCCGGATGGGAGCAACTGATTTTGTGCTTAAACCCTGGGAAAATGAGAAAATGCTGGCTACGGTTGAGTCAGCATATAAGCTGAACCAGTCGAAAAATGAAGTCAACAAACTGACCAGGAGACAGGATCAGTTGGTGGAGGAACTGAATAAAAGCCGTAAGGAACTTATTGGCAGCTCTCCGGCCTGGCAAAGAATCCTCAATCTGGTTGAAAAAGTAGCCGGAACAAGCGCCAATGTGCTGATTACGGGAGAAAATGGTACAGGTAAGGAATTGATTGCCAGGGAAATTCATAGGTTATCCGGCCGTAGGGATAAGATTATGGTAACGGTTGACATGGGTTCGGTTCCGGAGACACTCTTTGAGAGCGAACTTTTCGGGCATAAAAAGGGATCGTTTACAGATGCCCATGCTGACAGGACAGGTAAAATTGAAACGGCTAATGAAGGAACTCTTTTCCTTGATGAAATTGGCAATCTCCCGGTTGCCATGCAGGCCAAATTATTGTCTGTGCTACAGAACAGAAAGGTGACAAAAATTGGTGACAACAAACCAGTTGAAATAGATATCCGCTTGATTTGTGCTACCAACTGCAACCTAAGCCAGATGGTTATTGGTGGAATGTTCAGGGAAGATCTTTTGTATCGGATCAATACCATACAAATAGAATTACCACCTCTCAGGGAACGTTTAACAGATATTCCGCTGCTTGCAGAATTCTTTTTGTCAAAATATGTCCGCAAATACAGTAAGCCGGAACTTCGCCTGACATCGGCGGCTACTGACAAACTGATAAGGTATTCATGGCCGGGCAATGTAAGGGAATTGCAGCATGCTGTTGAACGGGCTGTTATTCTGTGTGATAAACCCGAAATTGCACCCGGCGATTTTATGTTTAAATCAGAGGAACTGAACCGGAGTGTGGATTATGAAGGAACACTGGAAGAAATGGAAAGGACACTCATTCAACGTGCCATAGATGCACAGAACGGTAATATGACTGCCGTGGCCGGTCAGTTGGGAATAACACGGCAAACGCTGTATAACAAAATTAAACGGTATGGCTTATAGGCGGTTCAACCTGATTCTGAACTTACGAATATTAATTTTGATCCTTTTAACGGTTGCAACCGGATATACTATTGGAGCGGGATTGTCATGGATGACCAGTATTGCGCTGTTATTGCTGGACATAATTAGTGTTTTGGCTTTGATCCGGTTTCTCAACACAACCAATAAGCAGATCAGTTATTTTATTCAGGCCGTAAAAAATGATGATACTACGCTGAGGTTTCCTCCCGAAACAGGTAATAAAATTATCAATGAATTGCACGAAGCACTGAATGAACTCAACATTATTCTTCAGCAAACGAAACAGGAAAGCCGGATCAAAGAGCGCTATTTCAGCGAAATCCTGCAAAATATAGCCACAGGGGTGATGGTGATTAACGAAAGAGGTTTTATTACCGAGGTCAACACAGCCATACTCGAACTACTGGGGCTCCAAACCCTGACTCATATGTCTCAGTTAAGCCGGGTTGATCCGAAGTTCAAATCCGAAATTGATCAGCTTGATAACCATCAGAAACAGGTGCTGACATTAAACGGGAAAAATGATAAGACTCAGGTCATTGCACGTTGTTCGGTGATTAATTTAAAACATGAGAATATTAAGCTGATCACGATTCAGGATATTCGTGGTGAACTGGAACGGAAGGAAATTGATTCCTGGGTGAAGCTGATACGCGTATTGAGTCACGAAATTATGAATACGCTGGCACCCGTAACATCCATTGCCCAAACCCTAAAGGGCATCTGGAAGGAAAAGATAAAAACTGATGCATCGTTTTCAAAGGACGACGATATTGAGAGCACCATTGGCGGATTAGATGTGATAGGTGAAAGGGGCGAGGCACTGATCCGTTTTGTCCAATCGTACCGGATCCTTACAAAAGCTCCGCAACCCAAACTTGCACCGGTGGAAATAAACAGCTTTTCTGACCGCATCAAGATACTGATCTCTCCTTTGAAGGAGGATTTTAAGGGTGAGATCAGATATAACACCCAACATGAAGAGTTTACCTTTATTGCCGATGAGCAGATGGTTGTACAGGTAGTTATCAACCTTGTAAAAAACGCCATAGAAGCCCTTGGATCCATTCCCGATCCTGTGATAGAAATAGCTTGTGAAAAAGCAAATAATGCCATAGAAATTTCCGTTTCGGACAACGGAGACGGTATACCAGAAGATATTCTGGACGAAATTTTTATTCCGTTTTTTACGACCAAAGAAAACGGATCCGGTATTGGCTTAAGCCTTTCGCGCCAAATTATGCGATTACATGGCGGAACATTAAAAGTAAGTTCCTCACCCGAAACCGGCACCAGGTTTACAATGGTTATTCCGGAACGTTAAAACAAATATTCCCGATTATCTGATGACATTTTGATATCTGTTCGATGTACTGATAAAGAACACGAATATGAGATTGAAACACATTGGTTTGTTTATTTTGATCGGCATGTTGCTCGCCTGCAAAAAACAACAGAGTGAGCTGGATATTTTTAAAAATGTAAAATCCACCTGTGAAGATATTACCGGTGTGAAAGGTTTATACTGGGACTTATCCAATGGCGTTGCTCGCGGTGATATTCCCGGTGGTGTGCCGGTCATTGAGAATCCGGATCCAAACAGATTTACGTATACCGAATGGCCCTTACTGAGCGTTGAGTTTCCGGTTGGCTACAGGGCCGAAAAGCTCGGGGACGGAAATCCAAATCTGATAGGTGTAGATGTGATCCGAAATGATAACCTTGTGGTATGGCGGTATTACAACGATATATTTTCAGGTCAGCTAACTACAACAGATGTATTAAGGGCAGAGATCAATAACTTTTTAAATGGTTTCGGTTTCAGCGCTGATCAGATACAGATTGATTGCACCAATGGTCCTAAGACCCAACCGATCACATCGAGTTTATTTACTGGCTTCGAAAGCCGGCTGATCCAGGTTGGCGATATGACAGCCCAGTTTACCGCAAATGTTACCTATGCATCTGATCTCAATACATCGTTCTATCATGCACAGGTGAGCTTTGCGCCAACAGGAGAATATGAGTCGGTGGTTATGTCAACCTTCCTGCCGATACACTGGCAGTTATTTGTGACAGATAAAGAATTTGTTGATTCTGACGGGGACGGTGTTGTTGACCAGAACGATAATTTTCCGTTCGATCCTAAACGGCAGTAGTTAGAGGTTATGGATGAGGAATAATTTAGAATGATTTAAGATTGGGAAAAACAATTGCGTTGACATATCTGTTTAATGGTTTATAAACAGAAAGTTATCTGCGATGTCTTCCCGGGAACTAATAGAAGGATTTAAAAATAATGAGACCCACACGTTAAACAGGATTTACAGGAGTCAGTATATAAAACTGGAACGGTTTGTTCTGTCAAATAACGGGAACAGGGATCAGGCGAAGGACGTATTTCAGGAAGCGTTTGTAGTGTTGTGGAGAAATATCAGGGAAGATACGTTTGTCCCGCAAAATATCTCGGAGATAAACGGATATCTGTACCGCATAGCGAAAAATAAATGGCTGGATTATTTGCGGTCAGCAGAATATAAGAAGAGAACGATCTTTGAAAGCCAGCACGATGTGACAGAGGAGACAGCAGCCGATAATGAACATAAGTTCAGGATGGTGGAGCAGGGATTAAAAAAACTGGGGGAAAAATGCAGGGACATTTTAAGCCGGTTTTATTTCAGAAAGCAGAGTATGGCTGATATAGCTGATGCTTTTGGTTGGACAGAAGCTTCTGCCCGCAACAATAAATATCGCTGCATTCAACAGCTGAGAGAAAATTTGAATGGAATAGAAGATGAATAAGCCCCATAACATATCACAAGCAGAATTTGAAAGACTGGAAAGTTATATCCTGAACCGGATGGATCAGGATGAAAAAACAAAACTGGAAGCAGAATTACAGCATGACCCGGTTTTAATGGAGAAATATACAGAGATCAGGCAGTTGATGGAATGCATTGAAGAGGTAGAAATCCGGGAAAAAATGGATCAGTTTCATGAGGAAATTGAAAGGAATCAAAAGAACGGCAGGACGAAAAAATTATTTTTGTTCAGCAGGGCATTTGCGGTAGCAGCTTCAGTTATAATTCTGCTGGTCCTTTTGGTTTATCTGTTCATGAGGCCTGACAGGAACCAACGCTTGTATGCCGGTTTTTATCAGCCTGATCCGGGTTTGGTAACAGCAATGAGCAGCAGTTCTGATTATGAATTCGACCGTGCGATGGTCGATTTTAAAATTGGCAATTATAAGGCTGCCATTAAGCGATGGGAACCACTTTTAGAAAGCAGGCCCGAAAGCGATACGCTGAATTATTTTATAGGTTCGGCATATCTGGCAGAAAACGATGCTGCTTCTGCAATTCCAAAGTTTAAGAAAGTTGCACAAAACCCGAAAAGTGATTTCAGAAATGATGCCAACTGGTACCTGGCCCTGGCTTACCTGTTGAATGATGAGAATGATAAAGCAAAAGAAATACTCAAACAGACCAGTCACCCCCGAAAAGATGAATTGTTACGAAAAATCGGGAATGAATGAAATACCTGGTGGTAATATCCATTTTACTGATCTCAACAGTGGTTTTTTGCAATGTTGATGAACAGTTGTCTGAATTGCAAAAAGCGGTATCGGACAAGGATTACCACACCGCCCGCCAGTTGTTTCAGGAAGATACAAGTGCGTTAATTGCAGAGCAAAATTTTCTTGATCTGAGTTATTTTATTTCCTATGCCGGATATATAGCCGATTATTTTAAGGAAGACGGGCGAAAAACCGTAGAAAACATGCGGGATTTTATCCTGGATCATTCCGAAAACCAACGCGATAAACGACAGGCCTGGCTCGAAATACATACATACTACAGAAATAAAGGGAAGCTACAGGAAGCTTATGATGCGAATACAAAAGCACTTGAAATTAGCAGACGGATAGAGAATATTGAGCACCGGGAGTTGGCTATGATTGAACAGAATCTTGGTGTTATTGCCTCTGAAATGAACCAGCTTTCGCTGGCTAAGTCTCATATATTAAAGGCCGCAAATGATTTTGAAAAGGATCCGAAAACAGATGAGTCCGACCAACTGAATATACTGAACAGTCTGGGGGCCACATACTGGTACGAGGCGCAGTACGATTCCGTGGCGTATTACTGGTTAAAGGCTTTGACATTTATCGACAGCATGTCGCCGTCTCTTACCAACCAGTATTACTACAAGTCGATGTTGGAGGGGAACCTGTCGGCGTTATACGATGTGATGGGAAAGACGCAGGAAAGCATCAACATTGCAAAACGTTCCATTGATGATATTCAGTATTTTACCGTTCACGCAAAAGATGATCCGAGATGGAACCGCGCACTCTTATCGCTGCTTTACTCTGCCAATAATCTGGCAACGGTGTACTACGGTGTCGGGAATTATGCGGGATCTCTGAAATTGCATGAATTTATTTACAATGAAAAGATCGGATATTATCCACCGGATCACCCCGAAATATTTTTTACGGCCATACAGATTGGCATTTCGTATTATGCGTTACACCGTTTTTCGGAGGCGGGAACATGGCTGATGAAAGGGATAAACGGGTATAAAAAATACGGCGATACCTATCATAAAAATCTGGCTGATGCGTACAGCACACTGGCACTGATTCACGAGGCAGAAAAAAACTTTCCTGATGCGAAAAAGTATTACAGGCTGGCCGAAAGATATTATAATGAAACTTACGGCGAAAAGTTTGATTTTGTATATCTGAACTTTTTGAAAAATGCTACCGAGTTTTACGCGCTTCATGATGATCATGAGCTGGCAGTGGAATTGTCTCAAAAGGGACTGAATTATGTTTCGAAAGCCTATGGTAAAAATTCGCTGATTGGTTTCCGGCAAATGTTGAATCTAGGGACAGTATATTTTAATATTAATGAATTCAGTAAAGCTAAAGAAACAGCAGAACAGAGTCTTGCTATCCTTGATAAATTAAGGGTGAATGCTGAATCAGGTTTAGATTCGGTAAAGATTGATCTGGATAAACCCGGAGCAATAGTACTTAAAGAAAAATCGGTGTATCAGCTGGCCAGGAACAGGACAGTCGCATTTCTGGACAGTATGCTGCAGGAACTGAATCGTGCACTTTTGATTCTTGAAAAGAGAAAAACAGTGTATTCTGATCCGGATAATGTTCAGGTCATGCTTTCTCAGAACCAGGCAACAATAGAATTCATCAAAAAAATCCTGCTGGAATTATATGAGAAAACGGGAGATGAAAACTATATTAATCAACTGCTGAAGTTGCAGGAGGAAACCGTTTACACCAAAATCAGGGCACATTTAAATCAGCTTGCAGGTATCGGGTTCTATGGTGTTCCTGATTCTGTTTTGGAACAGGAGCGAAAACTAAAAACAGCGATTAATGATCTCGTTAACGATGATGGCAACCTGACGGAATACCTCACAGAAATGGATAAATGGGATGCATTCCGGAATATGCTTAAAAAACGGTATCCTGAGTATTACAGATTGCGGTATGCAGGAATCACGGAAGATGAATTGCAACCTGCTGTATCAGGTCAGGTGGTCAGGTATATGTTTGTTGATTCCACATTGCTGGCCATCGTTTTTCACGGTGGGAAAAAGTCGGTTTTTAAGTTGAATTTCGATCCGGGACTTGTTACTGAACTTGTTCAGGTTTGGAATGATCCGTTTGAGAGCGGTAGAATTTCATATACGTTATATCAACAGCTATGGCAACCTTTCGACAGTCTGCTGAATCACGGGAGCGTGATAATAATTCCTGACGGTATGTTATATAATCTCAGTTTTGATTTGCTGACACGACAACCGATAACCGATTTCACTCAGTACCGGAAGATGAGCCTGTTGTCAAACTATTATTTGTCATATCACTATAGTCTGTGGTTTTCAAGTTATCACGGTTCCAAAAAGTTTAAATCCAGCTATGCCGGTTTTGTGCCCGGATTTTCGGATCAGATGAAAGAAGATTATATGACGTCTGTGACCGATTCCACAAAGATTGATAGGGCTTACCTGCATCTGTTACCACAACCTTTTACGGTGGCACTATCCGGCAAGATCAGTAAATTGTTCAACGGGAACAGTTTTCCCTATGAACAGTCCACCGTTAGGGAATTCAGGGAGAAAGCCTCTGGTAACAAGATTATTCATATCGGTACACATGCTGAATCAAATAATGTCAGCCCTGTTTATTCGCGCCTGATTTTTGCAAAGGATAAAGATCCGGGTCTACAGGAAAATTCCCTGTTTGCATATGAGATTTATGGTACCGATATGAATTCCAACCTCACGCTTCTTACAGCATGTGAAACAGGCAAACCACAATACAAACCCGGAGAAGGGATGGTCTCTTTGGCACATGCTTTTCTCTATGCCGGGTCGGAGAGTCTGTTGATCAGTCTCTGGAAACAGGATGAAAAAACAGGTATGGATATAACGGATTACTTTGTTAAAAGCCTGGCAAAAGGATTACCGAAAGACAGGGCTTTGAGAGAAGCCAAACTAAAATACCTTGAAAAAACGAATAACAGAACACTTTCACCGCAATACTGGGCTGGTCTGGTAATTATAGGTAATTCGGAACCTGTTGCCGGATTAAAATCGTATCATCAGTTGCTTTGGGGAGTACTGGGCAGTGCAATTGCTATTTTACTTATTCTTCTTATCTGGTACCGGCATAAATAAAATTAATAGTGAAACACACTTTTTTCTGATGACATTTTGAATCTCATCCGATGGATATATAAATAAAACCCAGGAGAGATGAAAAGAGCAGTGAAAATTCTTATAATGTTATCAGTATTTGCCACGATAATTGCTTGTACAGAAGTGGATCCTACAGAAAGCAATGAATTTACAGTTCCCTTTGAAGAAGTGATTCCGGTTATTGATAATGGAGATGGCACATATAATGTTTCCAATCCCAGCTTTCAGGCGGGATTTGAAGCGCAGGATGACGCCTTAAAATATGAGCTTCGTATTATCAGGCAGGATGGAACATCCGGTGATCCTTTTTACAGAACAGCTGATCAACTAGTGAAAAAAGACGGAGACCTATACTACGCTGTCATTATAGGAAGCATAACCATTGGTTTAGGTGTAAGTGAAGCAAAAAAGGATGAGATGGTTGCTGACTTTCAGGAGCTATTGGATAAAGCAAAAGTTAACTACAAAGCACTGAGTATAAAAGTGATTAATGAATAAGTCACAAGGTATAATCATTTAAAATGAAAATTTATGGTTAACAGGTTACTTACGGGAATACTGTTCATGTTATGCGTTTTACCGGAATCCGAGGCGCAGTACAAATATTATATACCCACCGACTACAACGGTATTTTTTACGGTCAACCCACCAGTACCAGGGCAACAGCAATGGGATTGACTACCATAACTCAGGGTGGTGTAGAAAATGTGGTATATAATCCGGCATCTCTTGGGGTGATCCAAAATCGCACAGAATTATACTACAGTTATGCAAAAGGAAACCAGGTAAGAATTGGTTCAAGCAACCGTTTTGAAGGCCTGGCTTACAGAATCAATGACAAAATCGTAGCGGGTTTCAGCCGGATGAGGTACGTGGAAAAAAATTCTCCCTGGACCACCATTATAGGTTGGTATGAGGATTCTCAGGAAAAAAGAACCCAGGCCATGTATACACTTAGTGGTTCGTATTCACCGTATGAAAACCTTCAGGTGGGTGCTTCAGGCAACTGGCTGATCGGAAAGTCGGTTACAGATGTCACCACGAACAAGGTGTTTATTATCTCCGTAGGTTCAATATACGATATGGAGACGGATTGGATCAGGCATGAACAGCTTAGCAATCAACGCATTCGCTTTGCACTGAGTTTTGTCAATTTGCTTATGAAAAACCGTATCGAAGAACGGTATCAGGATTACCTGCATTACAGGGACATGCCCATTCACTTGACTTTGGGTTCATCGTATAATGGAACTCTGCCTTTTAATTATTCATTTCTGAAGGGATTTACCGACTTCTTTAACGACATGCCCGAAACAGTCGATCTCAGTTTTCATGTGCAAATCAGGGAAACACTACGCGGACCCAAAAAAACAGTGGTCAACGGAAATTATGAAAGCAATACATCCATTGGTCTGGGAGCAGAAGCTTTGTTTATGGATTTCTTTGTGTTCCGGCTTGGATACTTTTACGAAACACGTCCTGATCAGGGGCCTGCAGAAGGAGGCGGCTACTGGATGACGGATGACAAAAGAGGTATGACCTTTGGATATGGATTTAAAGTTCCGGTGTATGAATTGACAAAACAAAAAGTTCCGGTGAATGCAGATATAGATTTTGTAACGTTCAGGGTTTTAAATGAATTGGGTACAACCACAACGGTACCGGCAATATTTTCAAAGAATAACTTTCTGTTTTCCTTTGGCGTCAAACTAACTTGGGTGAACAAGCCTACAGCGGATTTGCTGTCAGCTCCTTAATGGCTTTCTTAATACCTTTTGTATCGTAGCCACAAATATGATGAAGCTCGGCAACAGAACCATGTTCAATAAATTTATCGGGAACCCCAAGCAGTTTGATCCTTGGGGCATAGCCGCTTCTGGCATTAAACTCCAGTATGGCTGAACCGAAACCACCTGTTATCGTACCATCTTCGAGTGTGATAACTTTATTAAAGTTCTGCATAATTTCATGCAGCAGTTTCTCGTCCAGTGGTTTTACAAATCTCATGTTATACACAGCAACTGAAATTCCTTCTTTTTCAAGTTTTTCAGCCAGGAATTTGGCCTTAATGCCAAGCGGGCCCATGGATAGTATGGCAACATCATGCCCTTTTTTGATGCATTCACCTGTACCAATCTTAATAGCCTTCATGGGTTTTTCCCAGTCCGCATTTATACCTTTACCACGTGGATAACGTATGGCAAAGGGACCTTCATGATTCAAGGCTGTAAACATCAGATTACGCAGTTCCATCTCATCCAGTGGAGATGAAACGATGAGATTCGGGACACACCTCAAATAAGCCAGATCAAACACTCCGTGGTGTGTTGCACCGTCTTCGCCAACCAAACCTCCGCGATCCAAACAAAAGACCACATGCAGTTTTTGCAACGCTACATCGTGAATCAGCTGGTCGTAAGCACGCTGCATAAAGGTGGAGTATATATTGCAAAACGGCACAAAGCCTTCTTTTGCCATTCCGGCAGAAAAGGTTACAGCATGTTGTTCTGCTATGCCCACATCAAAAACCCGGTTGGGCATTTCTTTCATCATAATGTCCAGCGATGATCCGGTGGTCATGGCAGGTGTTATTCCCACAATTCGTTTATCCTCCCGTGCAAGTTCAAGGATGGTTTTCCCGAATACATCCTGAAACTTCGGAGGCAGACCTTCATTTGAATCTACAATGCGCAGGCCGGTATTTTTATCGAACATTCCCGGTGCATGCCATTCAGTCTGAGAATTTTCTGCCGGTTCAAATCCTTTACCTTTCTTCGTTTTGATATGAAGAACTTTAGGACCTCTAATATTTTTCAGGTCTCTGAGTACTTCTTCCAGGTGCAGCACATCGTGACCATCTACCGGTCCAAAATATCGGATGTTAAACCCTTCGAATATGTTTCCCTGGCGTGCCAGAAGGGCTTTTATAGTATTATTGACCCTGACAATAATTTTGCGTCCTTCATCACCTACAACGTTCATTTTTGAAAGCGCCTTCAGCATTTCTGAACGCATTTTATTGTAGGTTTTTGAAGTGGAGATATCCAGGAGATATTCGGTTATTCCGCCAACGTTAGGCGAAATAGCCATCTCATTATCGTTAAGAATAATGAGCAGGTTGTTGGGGTTCACGGTAGCATTATTGAGTGCTTCGTAAGCCATGCCACCGGTAAGCGCACCATCACCAATTACAGCAATTACCTGTCGTTTATCGCCTTTTTTCCCCGATGCAATAGCCATTCCCAGGGCAGCAGAAATGGACGTGGAGGAGTGGCCAACACCAAAGGTATCGTATTCACTCTCAAAAATATTAGGGAAGCCACTAATGCCGCCAAGCTTGCGGTTGGTATGAAATTGTTCTCTTCTGCCGGTTAATATTTTATGTCCGTAAGCCTGATGTCCTACATCCCAGACAATACGGTCGTCCGGCGTATTAAACACATAATGAAGGGCAACGGTAAGTTCTACAGTTCCAAGGCTGGCACCGAAGTGGCCGGGGTTACACGAAACAACATCAATGATGTACTGACGGAGTTCATCACACACCTCAGGTAAATCTGCCTTATCCATCTTCCTTAAATCAGATGGAAAGTTGATTTTCTTCAAATGCCTGTAGCCTCCGGTCATTATACGTTTCAATTAAAAAAATTTCCTGACCGGTTAAGAATCAGGAAAAGGTTTCCCCAAAGGGAGTATTGTTTGGTTAATAGATTACTTTTTTTCTTTTTCTTCGGGCTTTCCGTCTTCTTTATTCATTTCTGAATCCATTTCAGATTTAGCCTTTTTGAATTCGTTCATTCCTTTGCCCAGTCCACGCATAAGTTCCGGAATTTTTCGTCCTCCGAAAAGCAGTAACAAAACAACTGCGATCAGCAGGATTTCAGGTATTCCGGGTGTGGATATAAGAAACATTGAAGTATTCATATGAATTATGAGTTTAATCAAACAAATTTAACCAATTTATTTAAACAGCCCTATGACATCGTTCATATTTGCATAAATAAGCAGGGAGAATATAATCACCATTCCGGCAATCTGAGCATACTCTAAGAACTTCTCACTTGGCGTTCTTCCTGTAACCATTTCGTAAAGCAAAATCACTACATGTCCGCCGTCAAGTGCAGGGATCGGCAATAAATTCATTATGGCCAATATGATAGACAGAAAAGCTGTCAAAGTCCAGAATGAATACCAGTCCCATACAGGGGGGAATATGGATCCTATTTTAATAAATCCGCCAAGTTGCTTGTAGGCTTTTGTTTCCGGCGCAAAGATCAGTTTAAACTGTTTCAGATAATCAGTTATGGACTGCACACCTTTATTAATACCTGCCGGAATTGATTCCAGAAATGTAAATTTTTCGGTGGAAAAATCATAAAATTCACTTGGATGATGCGCATAAATGCCCAGTTTCCCTTCATCAGTCAGTGTAACATTAAACGTTTTTTGAACTCCATCGCGGTCAACCGTAATGCCAACGGTCTTTCCGGCATATTTCGACAGGGAATCTGTGAACATATCGTAGAATTCCAGCGGATGTCCGTTAAAAGCCACCAGTTTGTCCTCTTCTTTCAGTCCGGCCTTTTCTGCCGGTGCATCATCTACAAATTTTGCGATTACAAATGGTGTGCGCAGATCGAACAGCGGTGTTTTATCTTCACCGATAAGCTTCGCAAAATTCTCATCGCTGATAGGAACTTTAAGGGTTTTACCGTCACGGTCCACCGTTACATATTTGGCATGATCCAAAATTATTGTCGGAACAATTTTGCTGAAGCTTGGTACTTCTTCACCATCAACATTAACGATTTTATCGCCATCGCGAAAGCCCATATCATAGGCAGTCTGGTTCACTGAAACACCATACTTCATATTCTGTGTAGGCAGGTATTGTTCGCCCCAGGTCCAGAGCACCATGGTGTAGATAAAGAATGCCAGCAGTACATTAAACAGAACACCGCCGATCATGATCAGAAGTCTCTGCCAAGACGGTTTGCTTCTGAATTCATAGGGTTGTGGTGGTTGTTTCATCTGTTCTTTATCCATGGATTCATCTATCATCCCTGCTATTTTCACATAACCACCCAACGGAAGCCATCCGATACCATATTCAGTTTCGCCTATTTTCTTTTTCCAGATGGCGAACCACGGATCAAAAAACAAACGGAATTTTTCCACACGGGTTTTAAAAATCCGTGCGAACAGGAAATGGCCAAATTCGTGAATCATAACCAAAATAGAAAGACTGGCAATGAGTTGGAGAGCTTGAATTAATATCGTCATTTAGTGTTCAAATTTTAAAAATCAGACAAATGTAAGACATTTTATCGAATAACAGTTTTTACCCAATAAAACCAAACAATTATTAACATGTTCATTACCTGATTGAAAACCGTTCATATTTGTTTCTGGTTTTGGGATTTAATATGTGGTATTTTTTAAGAAAATAGGTGTATTGAGTGCAACATTATTTGGTTTTTATGGGGTTCGTTCAATAAAACAGGGTCAAAATATAAAGAATACCCTTAAAAATGAACGATAAATATGATGTTTTAAGATAATTATGCAATTTTGCAACCGGAACGTAAGGTAAAATAAATTTCATATAACATGTCTGACAAAGGGAAGTCCCCACGCGATTTATTTGGAAGTAAACTGGGTGTGATTGCTGCGGCAGCAGGTTCTGCTGTCGGTTTAGGTAACATCTGGAAATTTCCGTACGAAGCCGGACAAAACGGAGGTGGCGCATTTTTACTGGTCTATATCGGATTTATACTGGCCATAGGATTACCGATTATGATTTCGGAGTTTGTGATCGGACGGAAATCCAGGGCAAATGCAGCCGGTGCATTTAAGAAGCTGGCTCCCGGGAAACCATGGTTCGTGGTAGGATGGATGGGCGTGGCAGCTGCATTTATGATTCTGGCGTTTTATGGTGTGGTAGCCGGCTGGACTCTGGAGTATATTAAGGAGGCCATAACCAATTCTTTTGACGGACAGTCAACGCAACAACTCACAGACAACTTTAATGCCTTTATGACTAATCCTGTACGCCCCATTATATGGCAGGTGATTTTTATGCTGCTGACGGGTGGCATCATTTTAGGAGGTGTTAAAAACGGGATAGAAAAATATACTAAAATACTGATGCCTCTACTGTTGATCATCATTATTGTGATGGGCATCAAATCCTTATCGCTGCCGGGCGGTGGAGATGGGCTGAAGTTTCTGTTCTCATTTCAGTTTGAAAAGATAAACTCATCTGTGCTGATTGAAGCTTTGGGACAGGCCTTTTTCTCACTAAGTCTGGGAATGGGCGCTATCATCACTTACGGTTCATACGTTGACGGGCGATCAAATCTGACCCGTACGGCACTACAGGTGACCTTTGTGGATACTCTGATTGCGGTTCTTGCCGGTGTGGCTATTTTTCCTGCCGTATTTGCATTCGGCATTGAGCCATCGTTCGGAGAGGGACTTGTTTTTGTGGCGCTTCCAAGTATTTTTGAACAGATGAGCGGAGGATATTTCTGGGGCATTCTGTTTTTTGTTTTGTTGGCCGTCGCAGCACTGACCTCAACCATTTCGTTGCTGGAGGTTATTGTAGCTTATTTGTCAGAGGAATTTAAGATAAAACGTAAAACTGCCACGATAACAGGAACCCTTATTGTTTCATTCCTGGGTGCATTGTGTTCGTTATCTCTGGGTGCCGGAAGTGATATACATATTTTTGGTCAAAACTTTTTTGGCTTACTTAATTTTACCGCATCAAATGTGTTATTGCCTCTTGGTGGTATGCTGATTGCCCTTTTTCTGGGCTGGCAGATTAAGCGTAACGATACCTACGAAGAGCTTTCCAACGGAGGAACTATTAAACTACGACTGTTCCGGGTTTTCCTCGTGATTATTAAATTTATTGCGCCAATCGCCATCGCCATGGTATTTCTGCATGAGATTGGATTGTTAAAGTTGAATGCATGAACGAACTGCTGTTTTTCGGTTTTGTCCTTATTTTAATGGGCGTGAACCTTTACGCGTTTCGCAAAGGTATTACCTACATGTATATTCTGATTGCGGTTTATACCCTTATGATGAATATTTTTGTGGTGAAACAGTTTAACCTGTTTGGTCTGGCTGTTACCGGTGGAAATGCGTTATACGGTGCCATCTTTTTACTGACTGACCTGCTATCAGAACATCATGGCGAAAAGCAGGCTGTAAAATCGGTGAAGATTGGATTTGGTGTCATGCTGCTGTTTGTGCTGTTTACACAGGTTTTAATATTGTTTGAACCGAACAGTTTTGACTACGCCGATGAAAGTGTCAGAACACTTTTTGCTGTTACACCGCGTATTTTAGCCGGATCGCTGCTGGCCTATTTTATTGCACAGCGCCTGGATATCTTTTTTTACAAGAAACTAAAGGAACTGACCAAAGGGAAATACCTTTTTATTCGCAACAATGGATCAACCATGTTGTCACAGCTTATCGATACACTGATCTTCACTTCAGTTGGCCTAACGGCATTCTCATTTTTGCCGTTTGGTGGTGTGATAACGCCCGACATTTTCTGGCAGAATGTGCTGTTCACCTATATCATCAAACTGATTGTGGCAGCGCTTGATACCCCTTTTCTTTACTTTAGTTACAGGTTAAAACCAACAAGGAATTAAACGCAGGCGTTATTTTTAATTAAAAGGGTTTTGTATTAAAAACATTTATACTATTTTTGCCCCGCAAAATTATGGCGAGATAGCTCAGTTGGTTAGAGCGCATGATTCATAATCATGAGGTCCCGAGTTCAACCCTCGGTCTCGCTACTGAAAAGGATGCAGTTACAATAATAAGTTGTAACTGCTTTTTATTTATACATACAGGATACATACAATTCATATTATTTATTTGTTTTGAATTTTTACCAAAAGACCTTATTTACACTCTTTTGTTCGTGTTCAGTTAATGTTTTATAAAGTTCATTTCTTTCTTCATCGCGAAGTAAATCATCAGGTGCTTTGATTAATGGATCAAACCAGTTTATCTTATTTTCTACCCAAATCGAAAAATCATTTTCCTCATTTGGAGGGCTTACATTCAACTTGTGCATTTTGCTATATTCCCGCATAGTTATTGAAATTTTCCAGCAAATTACCTGATTAATAAAACCTTTGAAACGCAAAATTTCCAGGTTCCTCGATTGTTTTAATTCCTCTTCTTGTTTCCTGATTTCTTCATATTTCTTTCGTTGGATCTCTCTTTGGATACGTTCCTCTTTTTCTTTTAAGGTTTTATATTCAAGATATGTAACAATATCTAAGATTCTATCTTCCAGGAGAATTTTTCCGTCAATCCATTCTTTTTGAGTATAGTAATTGCCTAAAATGACAGCTAATTTTCCTGCAGGGATAAATTCTCTACTCGGATAATCATTTGGATCATTGTATACTATTTTCATTTTTTCTTTTATGGATAACTTAATGTCTTCTCCATACATACGGATAAATACATTGTTGTACTGACTAATGATCTCATGATTTCTTTTTAAAAGAATTTTAAGTAGAGCATTAAATAGTACATAAGCTCTGTTTATATTTTTCTTAGAGACGCGTACATTAAATTCATTATTACCTGATTCATACATGCCTTTATATAAATAACATTGACCCAAAGAAGCTTTAGAGCTTAAAATCCGGGGGTGAGGATTAGTTAGTTTTGATGACACCTTAATATAACTTGATAACTTATCAATTAATTCTTGTTTTATCTTCTTTTTGATCATGGATGTTTCATTGGAATATACTTTATTCCCTTCTTTCAGACCTAGTATAATAGGTTTATCAAAAGTTCTTGTTGATAATTTTGTCTTTGTTACACAATAGCCATGTTTTATTTTTGACCAATAACCAACGGGAGGTAAAGGGATATCAAATTCTTTGCAACGTTTACGAATTATGTAATCCGAAATATTTAACCTATTAGCAAACTTATTAATGGGCTCCTCCCAGACTTTTGTGTAAAGTTCTTCTCGAGTAAATTCAATTTGTTTCATTTTTTAGTTTAAAGTTATGGTAAAATAAAAGAGGCCGCCTTTTTGGACAGCCTCATAATTTATGTTAGTAAAATGTTTTTTGGCGGGTGGAACGTATTCTCCTATAAAGGTTTTCTTTGCTCAATCCTGTTTGTCTGTTTTAGCCCACCCACGTTCCACACCGGCTTAGCCTTAGTTATAATTTTTTTTATAATTGTCTTCATAGTTTTCCAATTTATTTTAAGGTTAATATATAGTTTCCCAATGCTTCTAAAAGCACATATAATCGAAATTAATAATGAAATTAATTCCGCCCAGGGTGGAAGAATTTTCAGACTCACTAAAAGAACAAAGATATGTAGAAATCATCGTTATGACTGATTACAAAAATATAGAATTACAGTATCAATACAAAGTTTGGTTTAGATTACACCATCAGTTTTTCCAGCTCATCTTTCGTTTTTCTCCAATTGGGAGATAGTTTATTCAGGAGCTCATAAAATGCTGCACTGTGATTGAGATGTGCTAAATGGCATAATTCATGAATAATCACATATTCAATACATTTTTTTGGAGTTTTGATCAACTCAGTATTTAAAAGAATTTCACCTTTGGGGCTGCAACTTCCCCAGCGTTTATCCATCCATCTGTGTCTTAAAGTCGGTGTTCCTTTAAAAAAAGATTTTGAAAGTGGCACAAGTTCATCAAATAATTTATTAAAATGCTGTTCCGCTTTAGATTTAAACCATGCCTTTAATATAGTTTCAACATGCACTTTATTTTCTTTATCCTTTGTATAAACAATTATGCTACCGCCATGAAGTTTAACAGACTCTTTGTTTTCACTTATGAGTTTCAAACGGTATTGCTTGCCTAGATACAAATGTGTTTCGCCACTTACGAATTTTCTGGGAGGTGTTATTGGGTGAAATGATAAAAAAAAGTCCTGCTGTTTTAATATCCAGGCAGCCTTGTTGTAAACTTTCCCGGAAACTTTGTTTTTACTTGTGCCATTTGGTGCAATTACATGAACAGATTTATCAGGATATACTTTTATGCCTAAAGTTTTACGATTAGCAAAGTCTAAATAGTATTCGATAGTAGAATTACCGTATTTAATCTGTTCCTTAAACATACTACTTGTATTTATGTATGGCAATTTTCATACACTCTTCAATCAGATGATCGATTTCATCCCAATTGGGGCCAATATCATATTTTTGAAGGAGATCGTAAATCACGTCACTTAGCTCAATATTGATCTTTCCTCTTATATCAACATTTCTGTGAAAGTCAACAATCTTTTTGTTATTGAGGTAAATATTGTTTTTAACGACCCGGTCAATGGCTAACCCCATTTCAATATGAAAAGGTGTTTTTAAAAGTTCCAAATTGTTGTAAACAGATTTACTGTAATTGTAAAAAGCTAAAGCCACCTCATTTTTTTCTAGTTGTTCCGGTGCATCTTCCCGACGTCCTTTTAAAAAATCATCTTCAAATTTTTGTGCTCTTTTTAGATATTCGGCTTCACTAATTCTTTTTTGATGGTATGCTTCAATGGTCTGTTTGATGAGGTCTGCGAACCGGGTATAAAAAATCGGATCATCCTGCATTTTAACGTTGATGGCTTTAATTGTCCGGCTGGCAATATGATCAGCCTGTGCTGCTTTACCAATTATCTTTTCTACTTCAGCTTCCCGTTCTTCCTTATTAAAGATATCAACAAGATCGGTTATTTTTAAAATTTCCCCATCCGTTGAAAGATGTTTGTTGATTAACTTTTGCACCTGTGGCTCATATTCCCTGTAGGATATATCATCGTTGTACCTTCGTTTAACATCAACCCGAAGCTTTAAAAAGAACTTTGCATCCTGCTTGTAGTTTTTAATTTTAACTTCTTCTGTACTATTAACATAATGAACAGATGAAAGTGCCAGTTTAAGCATTCGTGCAAAAACAGAAAGTTTATCATAAAACTTATTTCTAATATCCTCCGCAGAAAGTAGTTCTTCGTATGCCGTGGCTTCCAGATTTTTCCCTTTCAGGCTTTTGAAGATATCCCAAATCTCGGCATGCGCCTGGGGTAACTTTTTAATTTCATCATCAATACTGGTTAAGGTTCCCGCCAGATCTTCTTTGTCAAATCCTTCAAGACCGGAATATGTATCTAATGCGTTATCAAGATTTTCCAGATTGCCGTAATAGTCTATGATGTAGCCATAATCTTTCCCCGGATATACACGGTTTACCCTGGCAATTGCCTGCAAAAGGGTATGTTCTTTAAGGCTGCGGCACAGATATAAAACCGTATTGTTAGGTGCATCAAAACCGGTTAGAAGTTTCGCAACCACAATTAATATTTCAGGATGGTCACGTTTTTTAAACTGATTAATAATACTTTTTTCAAAGGTTTTCAGATCGCCATATTTATCTTCCATGGCTTTGAAATAGGTATCTTCTCTCTGTTTTTCTTCGTTGTCGTCATAGTATGAATCTTCCATTCCCTCCCGCTGATCAGAGCGTGTCACTACCACTTCGGAAGAAATCTTCCCGATTTCGTCGAGATAGTGCTTATACAACAAGGCTGTTTTTATGGAAGGTGCCACCAATTGTCCTTTGGGTTTGTATGCTGTATCGCTTGACTGGAAGAAACCGGTATAATGCTCGCTGATATCCCAGGCTCGTGCATAAATGATCTGATCAGCCTTGTTAAGCTCGTTTATAGTATTGAATTTGCGTTTTAGCGCAGCTTTACCGTAATCGCTCAAGGGTTCAGATACTTTATCGAAGAATGTGTTTAACGGTTTTTCATTGATGGACATCAGGTTGTGCCGGCCTTCGTACAACAGGGGAACAACCGCACTGTCTTCAACAGCGTCAGTTACGGTGTAGGGTTTACCAATATATCCGCCGAATTTTCTGGCAGTGTTTTTTTCTTTTTTCATTAAAGGCGTGCCGGTAAATGCTATAAAACAGGCATTTGGGAATACCCTTTGCATACTCACACTAAAGCTGCCATATTGTGTGCGGTGGCCTTCGTCGATCAGAATAAATATATCTGGTGACGCAAAAGGTTCTTTACATTGTTTTACGGCTGCCTCAAACTTGTTTATAATCGTAGTTATAATGGCATCATCATTTTCGCTGATTAACCCTGACAGATGTGTTCCTGTTTTGGCCTGGCGAACTTCTTTCTGACATTTTTTAAATGTATCAGAAAGCTGGTCGTCCAAATCAATACGGTCAGTCACCAATAATATTTTGGGGTTTAAAATGTGCTTGTTGGATGCAAGTAACTGTGCCAGCATTACCATGGTTAAGGATTTCCCGCTACCCTGGGTATGCCAGATGACACCACCTGTACGTTTTCCTGCGTTATTAAACCGGGAAACTCTTTTAATGGTTTCATTCACCACAAAATACTGCTGATACCGGGCTATTTTTTTTACTCCATCATCGAACACGGTAAAGTTGCGGATCAGATCGAGCATTCTTACAGGTGTACACAGGCTGTAAAGCAATTCGTCCTGTTTGGTACATTTACGGGGTTCGTCGATCGATTGCTCATCAATACGGTCAAAATATTGACGGACATACCTGAATCTGTCTGAAAACAATTTGTTTTTATTTTCTTCAGTAAGTGGTGTGTTTTTTAGTCTGTTCAGTGCATTCCAATAGTTTGCTTCGGCGGTTTTTGAAGAAAACAGTTCTTTCCATTTAGACCAGAACTCCTTACTTGTTCCGGTAGTTGCATAGCTGGCATCATTGGTTGCCAGGCTTAATACCAGACCGGAGTAAACATAAAGTGAACGTATGCCATTTTTACTAAAATTTCGTGTGTGTTGTTCAATGGCCAGTTCTACCGGGGTTTTGGTACCGGTTAAAGAAGGGCTTTTGCATTCAACAATACACATGGGGATCCCGTTCACAAACAACACCAGATCGGGACGATAGGTATCGGTTCTGCCGTCACGAACCACGCTGAATTCTTCGGTAACATGAAAGGCATTGTTCTCAGGGTTTTGCCAGTCGATGTATTGCAAGGAATGACTTTTCTTGTCTCCATCTACCGTTTGCTCAAATGCCTTTCCCAGTGTGATTAAATCATAAAAAGCTGCATTGGCCGTCATAATGCCCTCATGAACCGGTAACTCTTTTACGGCAAGTATCGCTGAGCTGATATTGGCTTCAGAGAATTCGTATTCCTTCCCTTTGCGGGTAAAACTGTTTATTTTTTGCAGTTGAGTAAACAGTACTTCTTCAAATATCACCACCGAGTTTTTGCCCTTACGCCATTTCATGGCCTGATGTGGAGTGACATATTCATAACCCATATTGATGAGCAACTGAAGTGCCGGAATCTGAGAAATATGATCTTCGAGAAACGATGGGGTTGTCATAGTAATTCACTGTTTTATTGGTTGTTCAGAATACCGATAGGTGTAAATTTCTTTAAATTTCTTTCCTTTGCATTGCAAATATTGTATATTTGTCACGCTCATTCTTCCATATTAGGAGAACAGAGTTTCGAGGCTCGATGCATCACGATATGTACCGGGCCTTGCGTTTTAATTAGAACTCAAAATTTATTGTGATTAAATAATCACCAGGGCGTGTAAAAATTTTTACACAACTTTTAAAAATATTTTTGGTCCTTTTCATTACTTTCTCAAAACAGTAGTTATCAACAATTTGCAAAGGGTTATTAACAGTTTTTCGTTTGATTTTTATAAAAAACATCGTTTTCTGGCCCTTTTTCTGGCCCCTTTTTGGCCCTTTAATCTTCAAATTCCCCATTGTCATGTAATTGTTTCATCCCAATATCAAGTGCTTTTGATAATAACTCCATTCCTTTCAGGTAGTTTTCACCAATTTTATAGTAGGTTCCTTTACCTTGTCCATGTTGACTTAACTGATTGTTTTCTACCAGTTTTTTTACCAGAATCCGCACTTGTTTTCGTGATAAGCGACCCTGGAATAAATCCACAAAATCCTGCATTTTTGCGTCTTCAAATTTTCTAAGATGCTGTAGGATCAACATAAAAGCCTGATTATTATCCCAGTCTGTTTTGCTGTATTTACCTTTTTCATCAGCGAATTCGTAATAGGTTTTCGACAAAACATAATATGTACCACTTGTTCGACCTCTTTTTTCTATTAAATCTCTTTCAAGTAATTTGGTGATCACATTCTTGTCAAATGGGAAGTTCTTATTACCTTTTTTTATTTGACTCAGATGAATAACTTCCTGAACAGATAGCTTTTTATCGTCATTCAGCTCAGCCTGTATAGACTCAATAAACAGTGCAAATGCTTTGTCTTCTATTGTTGAGAAAAGATGAAGTTCAACCTGAAAATCATCAGATTTAGAATAGTCCGGATCGCCCTTGCCTTCCTTTAGTGTTTGGTAAAATATTTTATCTACTCCTTGTCCTGAACGTTCAACAATACCTGTTTTTTGCAATACATCTGTTAATAATCTGTTTCTTGGGGTACTTGAAATTGTCAGCAAGTTTTGAAGTGAAACGCCTAAAGGAAATCCTCCGGGGCTTACAATATCTAATCGTGACGGATATTGTTTAATTATCGTTTCACTCGATAACCCATAGTTACGGTGTGCAACCGCATTGTTAATTGCCTCTCTAATTACTTCTTTGTTAAAATAGGGGATATCGAAAATAAAGGGGCCATCCTGAATAGGGATTGAACCGTTACGTAAATTAATTGTATCCCAGAGCTGATCTGTTTCTAAGAAATACGGGCCGGAAAATATATGCCGTTGGTCAAAAACAATTTTCGATTCATCTTTTCTGTATTCTAAACGGATGGCAGACTGGGGAATCTTATTTTTAATAATTTCTTTCTTCCCAACCAGAATGACTGCAGCATTTGTGACTTTCCCGTCTGCCACTAAATCAAGATCGTTAAGCATTTGCTCTTTGCTTAATGTCAGAAACTGCGGATTATTTTGCTTTTTTGCATATGCCTCCCGTAATCGATTTATTGCCTCATTGTCCAGATCATTTATGGTTATTCCATCGCAAATTTTTTGTGAAAAGTCTGGTTCTTGTTCCTGTAGTATTTTAAGATATTGTTGGTCCGACATCGGTTTTAATTCTTCACCGACACGCATTAAGGCAACATCTTCGAACTTAAAAACTTTTCCTGCAGGTCGTGAAGGTACCTTTAGCACCACAACACGTTTTCCGTCTTCATCAAATAATTCTTCAGTTGAAACGCGAATTGCAGTATCATTGTAGATACTGCTTTCCAGATTACCCAGTGAATCCAGACTTTGTTGTGTTCCAACAACTTCGTGTGGAGTATTTTCTTTTATCCCAAACACAAGGCATCCGCCACCTTCATTTGCCAGGGCAGTAACGTAACCTAATATACATCTTCTGCGTTTTTTAGGTTCGGGTTTGCTGCCGCCGTTGTATGAAAAATTTCCGCCTTTGGCTTCTTTAAATTCCACCCTGTCTTCTGACTCTTTTAAATGAATGATTTCGGTTATATTCATGGTTAATCATTTTACTTTCACTCTGACTTCTCCGGTTAACAGCTTTTGCATTAAACCTTTTTTTTGTGCCTGCAATTGTGCCAGGTAAGCTTCCTGTTTTTTTATTTCATTATCGGCAGTAGTTAATACTTTGGCAATGGCCTGTTGTTCTTCAATTTCAGGTATTGTCATCTTCAGTGAAAAGAAATCATTAAGGGCTATATTTAATAAACCATGAGCCCTTCCTCCTTCCTGTGCAATTTTCATTAAGTTACGGACCATTAAACCTGCCTCGAAAAAATTTACTAAGAAATCTGAGTCAACGTTGTTTTTTAAATTAAAGCAAATATATAATGTTGTTACAACTGCTTTGTCAAGATTATCAAGCCTTTTAAATGCACCCATTGGATAACCATTTGAGTAGCTTTTATTATAGGCAAATTGTCCTCTCTTAATCAGGTAATAACCTGAAAGAGTATCGCTGGCTACACGTTTTTTAAAGAAGTCTTCCTGCTTTACAAATCCTCTTTGTGCTGAAATGGTTACGACATTGTCATTGAGTTCTCCATTCTTTGTTGTTAGCCTATTTGCAATATCTTTCAATTGAACTTCCTTCCATTCTCCACTAAATCCCTTTAACCTTGTTTTGCCTGAAAGCAACTGTTGCATTAAACCTTTTTTACGTAGTTTAAGTTGCGCAATCAGATTTTGGGTGTGTTCGATGGCTTTATCCCATGTGGAAAATATTTCGGCTATTTTGCGTTGCTCAGGAAGAGGAGGGATGGGAATTGATAAACTTAAAATGTCATTCCTAGATAATCCAGGAATCATATTCCCACTTGATAAAGCTTTAAGCCTACTTTGCTTGGTAAAAAGGTAATAATAACAAAATGGTTTATTAATCATATTTGAATCAATAGCCATTAACTGGCGCCCCAATATAACTTTAGGTAATTTTAAAATAAACAAAGTACCTACCCCAGAACCTTTTACTGTGATTATTACATCACCATAATTAGCGAATTTGTTAAGTTGCGAAGAAAACTTTTTTACTTCTGACATTTTAGAAGTAACATCAGTTGGACCTGTGAAGTATGGAGTTTCGTGACTGTTGTCTGAATATTGATCAGTATCCAAATGTTGCCCTGAGATTAGGTGAATTACTTCTTTTAATTTATCTACCTCCCAATCCTCCGGAATCCAGCCGATTATAGTTTTTTTATACCCTTTGTTCGAACCTTTTTCTGCAGACAATCCTTCCCTGTTTTTGCTAGGCTCTTTCTCCTTAAGGTTTTTATTTTCTGTGCTTCGTTCCATAACTTGTATGCATTTCAAACTCAGGGATTTGGTTTACTGGTCCGTTTTTTTGTTAAGGTTTTTTCTGTTGTATTGCAGATGCTCATATAAGGTTTGTCCCCAGGCCTTAACAATCATGTTAATTTCTTCGTCGCTTACCGGTTTATGCAGCAACCGCTGTATTTCTATGTTTTTTTGTAGCTTTATATCCGGGCTGAAAACCGGATAGGATAGCTTGTAATTGTATTTATCGAAATCAACGGTCAACCGGTACATACACCCAAACGGGTTTAATCCCCCTTTTTTATAGGCTCCAAAAGCTGCTTCAAAATAGGCTTCGGCTTTTGAAAGAGCCTTATCGTTTTTATGCACGGTATATATTTGTTGTAAAGCGTTTAAGCTTAGTAACTCTGAAAACGTGCGAAATGGTCCTTTACCATCCAGCATAAAACTTACGGAATGACCGGGCTTACTGTAAAAATCATTAAACTTAACCGTTACGGCTGCCAGTTTTTCAAACAAAGTAAAACACCAGCTTTCCATGCATTGTCCAAACACGGTTTCGGTTAATTCCAGTTTTATTTCGTTATCCTCATCTTCGGCATCAACTTCCTGTTTTAACAAGGCCAGTTGTTTATCCAGATCATCGTCTTCGTCAATATTCTCTCCTCTGGCTCCTTTTAACATCAGTTCAAGGGAATGATTCACCAGAGCGGTGACATAATCGAAAAAGAAACCCAGGTTACCGGCATCAGCTTGTTGAAGCGCTGCAAAGTAGTTCTCTTTGTCTTCCGTTTTTACAATAGCCGGCGGATAACCATGTTTCATTAAAATAAAATTCATCAGCAGTCTGGCCAGACGTCCGTTACCATCGTCAAAAGGATGGATGCGAATGAACCGGTAATGAAATTCAATAGCCAGGAGAACCGGATTCATATCTGATTTTGCAGATTCGTTTTTGTACCATTCCATCAGGTCCGCCATTTTGGACGGTGTTTCCTCCGGCGTTGCAAAATAGAACATTTCACCTGTTTGGGTCAATACGTGGTTGGGTACTGTTTTGTATTTACCCAGGGTGATCATTCTTTTTGTTGGCTTTCCATCAGGAGTCTGAGCAGGCATTTCATACGGCTCTTTCAGGATCAATTCATGCAACTGGCAGATAAAAGTTTCGTTTAAAGGTCTTTTTTCTGCAATCAGTTCTTCCAGCCATTTTATGGCCTCGTCGTGACCCTGCATTTCAAGATGGTCATGCAAAGGTTTCGCCTGAGCCGTTACGCCAAATAACAAAAGGGCTTTGGTTTCTCCATAGCTTAGTTTATTGCCCTCAATATTAGAAGAATGATAATTCCAGTCGAGCCTGAATTTTTGCATGATGCGCTGTTCCACTTCTTGTGTTAAGGGCCGAAAGGCATCCAGTTCTTTTTTTAATTCAACGGCTCGCAACAAGTTTTCTTTATACGGCATTTTTCAAATGTTTTAGTACCCTAATTCTTTTAAGTAAGCAGCCATTTGCTCCTCCACGGCTGTCATCTCGTTTTTTATTGACTCAATTTCCTTTTGGGTGGCTGCAATGTCAATCGGTTCTTCCTCTTCAAATGTATCTACATAACGGGGAATGTTGAGATTGTAGTCGTTTTCCCGAATTTCGTCCAACGTTGCTACATAGCTGTATTTGTCAATACTTTTCCTGTTTTTATATGTTTGGTATATTTTGTCAATATCTTCTTCTCGTAAGAAGTTTTGGTTTTTTCCGTTTTCAAAATCTCTGCTGGCATCAATAAATAACACATTTTTATCCTGTCCCTTATCTGTTGATCGGCTTTTGTCAAAAATGAGAATACAGGCCGGAATACCGGTTCCAAAAAACAGGTTGGCCGGCAGGCCTATCACTGCCTTCAATTTATTTTCTTCAATTAACGCTTTACGGATTTTCCCTTCGGAACTTCCACGAAACAATACACCATGCGGTAATACCACGCCAGCACGTCCATGTTCGTTTAAAGATTCCACCATGTGGGAAATAAAGGCATAGTCGCCTTTGCTTTTGGGTGGCACGCCACGCCAGAAACGTCCGTACTGGTCGCTAGCAGCCATATCGGCTCCCCACTTATCCAGTGAGAACGGAGGATTAGCAACAACGATGTCAAATTTCTTTATTGTATCATTTTCTTTATGCAAGGGATTATTTAAAGTATCACCCCATTCAATGGTAGCATTGTCCCTTCCATGCAGGAACATGTTCATGCGGGCAAGTGCCCAGGTACTTCCATTTACTTCCTGTCCGCTCAACGAGAAATTAGGGCTGCCAACTTCTCTTGCTGCTTTTAAAAGTAGCGAACCTGATCCGCACGTCGGATCATAAATGCGATCTTCTTCTTTAGGTTCAACCAGCTTAGCCAGCAGAGTGGAAACCCCGGGAGGAGTGTAAAACTCACCGGCTTTTTTACCGGCGTCGGAGGCAAAGCGGGATATTAAAAATTCGTAGGCATCACCAATCACATCGTTGTCTTCCAGATTGGATGGGCGCAGGTCCAAAACTGCAAAATCCATTAGCAGGTTTTTTAAACGACGGTTACGATCTTTGGTTTGTCCCAGGTTAGGTTCCGAATTAAAGTCGATGTTCCGGAATACCTTTTCAAGTTTTTCCCTGTTAGCATCCTCAATGTTTTCCAGTGCTACATTAATGAGTTCCCCTAAATTGTCGGCATTTCGTTGTTCGTACAGATAATCGAATGAACTTTCTTCATGCATTTTAAATCGCTCATATTTTAATGCGCGTTCAATACGAATTTCATCGCCGTTGTATTTCTTTTCGTACTCTTCCTTTTTTTCTTTGTGTACATCGGAAATGTATTTTACAAAGAGCATGGTTAAAATATAGTCTTTGTATTGAGCCGGATCAAGGGTTCCTCTAAAGGTATCGCATGCTCTCCATACTGTAGCATTAATGGTTGATTGTGATAATTTATTGCTCATTTAATTCATTTATTTCCTGGTTAATTGCAATATTAAGCAAACCTGTCTTTATGGCTTTCTTTTTTTCTAATAATTGATTTGCCAGATCCACGTCTTTTCCAAGGAGCTTTGATAATTCAATGACCTGTTTTTGTTTTTCTAAAGTTGGGATATTGATGATCAATTGTTCCAGTTCCTTTTTTTGTATGGATGGGATGGAAGTGCCTCCGCTTAATGCCTTCAATTTGTGTATTATTCTTTCAGAATTCAAGGTAATGGACAGAAACTCACTGATAATCCCTGTGGAATTCTTTAGCCTGACAATATAAAAGAGCGAAGATGGAATTGTCTTACCAAATTCTTCTTTATATGCCCAGGCAAACAGCCGCTGTCCTTTACCTGTAACAATGACATCATTTGTCTGCAAAATGTATTTGTCAGCATCTTTTATGGTATCCACAAATGATTCTTTGAATAGTGATGGCTCCAGAAGTTCGTCGAAGTGGCTGGAAACGAGATATTTTATGTTTCCTTTTATTTTGGCCTTTTCATAAGGGCCGTAATATATTTGTGCAATATCATTTAACTGACATCTCATATTTTTTTTAGTACGCTATTTCTAATTGCGTATACAAATATCAAAATATAAATGTTAAGAAACAAATTTATTTCTTAGTAGCGTATTTCGAAAATTAGAAAAGATGTAAAATGGAGTTGATAATAAAAGAGGAGTATTTGAATATTTTCAGAGGTTTTAAAGTAATTTTTTAATTCGCTAAAGGCTTGTTTTTGCACGACTGTAATAAGCTTTTATTCAGAATATTACGGGGCTAGCTTAAAACATACCTTCTTTTCAACAAAAATGTACCTTTATTTTGATCAAAATGTACCTTTATTTTTTCAGAAATCGTCGTCGTGTTTCTCTTTGGGCATTGGAGGCTTTAATATTGCCACCTCCCCAACTTAAACCGGATTTACGGGATCTGAATGGGGAATCATTCATTCCCCAGCCTGTATAGGTATCCTTGTCATCTGTTTTGCTGTCTTCATTCTTATGATCAGGCGATGATGAAGATTGATTTACGCTCTGTTTAGATCTGTAAGGTGTATTTTTCTCAACCATAACCAAGGGTAAACAAACTACAAACAGCAGCACCAGGCCGGCAATAAGGAAGATGTCCTTATAAGGTAAGGTTATAAATAGTCCAAGCAGGCGGATTACTAAAAGCAAAGCGCCTGCAATACCTGATATAGTTATAATTTTCTTAATCAACAGTCTTTATGTTTTCGGATTTTTCACTTATGAAATGGAGTACCAGTATCCCTGCGCGTGCGATAATGAACGTTATTATACCCATTAAAGGACCGAGCAAGGCTTTTTTGAGTCCGCCCGACAGCATGCTGGGTGTAATTTCACCCGAGGCTGCTACGTTGTCAAAGGCTTCAATAAGACCCAGTGTACGACCAAGGTAGCCCCAGGCTATGGCGAACCATCCTAAAGAAATCAACAGTTTGATGGTGCGGTCGTATTTGTTTTGTTGGGGCAAAGCCCGTACAAAGAGAACAATTTCAATGATCAGAATAATTATAATCGGATAGCTGATGAATAGTCCTGCATCCTGTAGTTTTTCAAATAGTGCCATGATAATGAGGTTTTAACGATTCAAATGTATTTTTATCCTTTTTTATTGCGTCCCGTACGGGACTTCATTTTTTATACCTAATAAACTTTTTACCTATATAAAGTCCCTCCGGGACTGTCCCGGAGGGACAAGACATTGGTAAAAGTAATATACCGTTAATAAAATTGTCCTGTAGGGACAAGATGTTATGTTCTCCGAACAATAACGATTCAAATGTATGAATTAAAAAAATTCAATTTTACAAAATGCGACCAGTGACTGGTTTAAGGGTTTGTTTAGCACAATAAGGACTTTAAACTAAACAGCAAACAGAAAAAGGGCGTAAAACGGTTGAACACCGATAATTCCTTCAATTCTGATACTTTTTCGTTAATATTGTTCAGGAATATTAGTTATGAGTAGGATAGACCTCTTTGATTTAAATGAATTAAAACGGGGTAAGACATTACCTTTTCATCTGCTTTTCTGGGTGGTAATATGGTTCTTTTACGCATATTTTTTCAGCTATAATTCTACCGATGAAGTGTATGTTACCTGGTTCTCCAGTGGCTTGCTTCCGGTTACTATGATCACCACTTACCTAACTATATTTAAGTTAATACCGGAGTATTTACTAAAGAAGAGATATGGTAAATTTGCGCTTTATTCTTTTTACCTGCTTATTTTTACGTCCTACGCAATCGTGCTGATAATCTATGCCTGTCTGATCCTAATCCTGAAGTTTAATGTGACCAACATGCCTCCGATGAGCAAGAATTTTACCTTTGTGCTCATCCTGGTTTATCTTGTTACTGGCCTGGTCGCATCTGCCAATATTGTCAGCAGAAACAGCAAAATGGCGACTCTAAATAAAGAACTGGAGAATAAGATTCTGAATACACAGCTGCAACTGAAGGAACAGGAGCTGAGCTATTTGAAACAACAGATCCAGCCCCATTTCTTATTCAATACACTGAACACGATTTATGGGTTTGCCATCAAACAGTCCACGCAAACACCGGATATCATTTTAAAGTTGTCCAACCTTTTGGATTATATCTTATACCAGGTAAATAAGCCGGCTGTCAGATTAAAAGACGAAATAGAACATATAAGAGAATACATCGAACTGGAGGAGATCAGGTTTTCTGATGTATTGGAGGTCAGCTTTGAAACCAGTAAGATATCAGAAGACACTGAAATAGCACCGATGATGCTCATCCCATTCGTTGAAAACGCCTTCAAACACGGATCGGTGATACGCAATAAACTCCGGATTAGTATAACCGTGAAAATGGAAGATAACGCCTTGTATTTTCGGGTTGACAATTCTTTTAAGCCGGATCATCAGACAACAGTAAATGGCGGAATAGGGATAGAGAACATTAAAAAGCGGCTGGAGTTAAACTACAAGGGAGCATATCAACTGAATCAGTTTACAGAAAGTGACCTGTATACCACAATTTTAGTCATACAGAATATTAACCAAACGCAACAATGAGCCCAAAGTCTATAAAGTGCCTGATCGTAGATGATGAAGCCATCGCCAGGGATGTACTGGAGAATCACCTTTCCAAAATCAGTTCGGTAGAGATTACCGGAATTTGTAAAAATGCCCTGGAAGCATTTAATATTCTTCAGCATCAATCAGTCGATCTGATGTTTTTGGACATCAATATGCCGGAGATATCAGGATTGTCGCTGGCCAAAACGGTTAGCAGGGATGTAAAAATAATTTTTACGACGGCTTACCGTGAATATGCTGTGGATGGGTTTGACCTGAAAGCTGTGGATTACCTGCTCAAACCAATTTCATTTGAACGCCTCCTGCAATCCGTGCAGAAGTATTTTGATGAACAGCATGTTATTGCAGAAACACATAAGGATGAAGCAGGTAAAGAGAAGAATGATTTTATGTTCGTGCGTTCCGACCGTAAAATGATAAAAATTAACTTTTCAGATATCGTTTTTATTGAAAGTCTGAGCGATTACCTTAAAATTCACACAACCGAAGTCGTAATTGTTACGCGTGAAACCCTCTCCAATATTGAAGCCGTACTACCGCAGGGCCGTTTTTTGAGAGTTCACAGATCCTATATTGTGGCGCCAAAGTATATTGATTCCTATACCAAAGAATACTTAGAGATCGGGAAAAATTCCATCCCAATCAGCAGAAGCTATAAAAAAGAGGTGATGGAACAGCTGGAGCAAATGGGATTGATGTAGTAACAAAGGAAGCTACAGCATAATCACAGGATAAAACCGGTTTAAACATCTAATATCAGCACCAGTCCTTAGAATAAATCCCTGTGTTGTTCCAAAGCCTCAATCAGCACATCAATATCTTCTTTGTTATTGAAAATATTAACAGATACCCGTACGCCCTGTCCACGTGGACTGACGATGATGTTTTTGTCCCGGAGTTCTGAGACAAGCTCGGTTGCCTGCGTGGTTTTTATAATGGTAATCCCGGACATATGTTTTTCATCTTCAGGACTGGTCAGTTCAGCCCCAAGTGCTTTCAGTTTTTTTTGAAGGTAAGTGGTGAGCCCAAGCACATGCGAGGTGACTTGTTCTTTACCGATGCGTTTAAAAAGCTCCAACGCCCCTTTCAGTGCAAATACAGGCGCAAAATGCGGACATCCGGATTCAACCACGGAGGCACGTTCCTCCGGTTCAAATTTCAGGTTGTCCATTTGTTCCGGATCTTCAATGCTGAGCCAGCCTGCAAACGGAAGTTTCCCTCCGGTAAGCCATTTTTTACTGATATAAAGTCCGCCAATACCATATCCTGCCGTAGCCCACTTCAGACCGGTAAAGACCAGGAAATCGATGTTCCATTTTTTAACATCCACAGGAAATACCGGAATGGCCTGTGTAGCGTTAACCACAAAAATCAGGTTTTTTCGCCTGCATAATTCCCCCAGAGCTTCCAGGTCCTGCCGGAACCCGGTGCAATACTGCACATAGCTGGTCATCAGGATTTTTACATCCGGATCGAGACTTGCTTCAATTTTTTCAATGGGATAGCGGAATCCGTCCTTCGGTTCAACCATTTTTAAGGCAACACCCTGGTTTAGCCATGGAAAGGTGGATGAAGGAAATTCGTCATGCATGGTGAGAACTTTGCCCTTGTTCTTATTCATCTGAGCTACCAGGTTCATCCCATGAGAGGTGTTGGTGGTAAAGGCGATCTCGCTGGCATCGGCTCCAATGTATTCGGCCACCATCTGGCGGGTTACTTCGGTTCGTTCCAGCCATTCTTCATATAAATTATCGCCCTGGGCCAGTATCTCATCATAGAATTGCCTGGCCTGCTGAGCAGCACTTGCCGAAAGAGGTGAGCCTCCGGCAGGATTCAGATACACAAACTCTTTGCAAACAGGGAATTCCTTTCTGACTTCTTTCCAAATATCCATAGTCTCTTTCTTTAAGAATATGCAATTAATACATTTTTGCAGGAAAAACCTGCAGGTTATAAATTATAATCATTATAAAATATGATATTGTAAGCAAATAAACAGAAATTCTGTGTGCTTTCATAATCGATTGACCTTTAATGCAATAAATCAGGATTGAGCATTTAGCGCATCTTAATAAGCTCCGGTTTTTTTATCATTTATTATCTTCAAACGTATAGGCAAATAGCTCAAGTGAGATTATTAATTATATTTGCTACAGCCGGTTAACCCGGGAAACTACATTAATTCAACTATTATTTACAATATCTAACTTTTTAAAAATGGCTAATATTAAATTTTATTTAGGAGAAGAAATTCCGTTGGAAATGCACAAGGTAAGAATGGTGCAACGCCTCGATCTGGTTCCGATCGATCGCAGGCTGAAAGCAATTGAAGAGGCAGGCAACAACACCTTCTTACTGTACAACAAAGATATTTACCTGGATATGTTAACCGACAGTGGTGTAAACGCCATGAGCGATAAACAAACGGCATCCATGCTTGTAGTGGATGACAGTTACGCAGGATCAGCAACCTACACCCGCCTAAAGGATAAGCTGAATGAAATTTTCGGTAAGAAGTATTTTCTCCCCGTTCACCAGGGACGTGCATGCGAAAACCTATTATCGCTGGCTTTTGTAAGAAAAGACACTTATGTTCCTATGAACTATCACTTTACCACAACCAAAGCTCATATTATGGTTAATGGCGGTAAGGTGCTGGAATTGCACATGCCCGAAGCATTAAATCCGGTGAGTTCTGAACAGTTCAAGGGAAACCTGAATCTGGATGATCTGCAGAAGTTAATTGACAAGGAAGGGGCTGAAAAAATTTCATTTATCCGTATTGAAGCCGGAACCAACCTTATTGGCGGTCAGCCGGTTGCACTGGAAAATTTTATTGCAACCAGTAAACTTGCAAAGAAATACAACATTCCGTTTGTTATAGATGCGAGTTTGCTTGCCGATAACTTACATTTCATTAAAACCCGAGAAGAGAAATACAAAAATCATTCGATCCGTGAGATAACAAAAATTTTGTCGGATACGGCAGATATCATTTATTTCTCAGCCCGTAAACTGGGACATGTACGTGGTGGAGGTATTATTACGAACGATGAAGCTGTGTATAAAAAACTGCTTGAAATGCTGCCGTTATATGAGGGATTCTCTACGTATGGTGGTATGTCAACACGCGAAATGGAAGCCATGACCATTGGTCTGGATGAAACCATGGATGAAGAGATGATCAACCAGGGACCGATATTCATCAAATTTATGGTTGATGAACTGGTTAAGCTGGGAATTCCGGTAATTACGCCTTCAGGAGGACTTGGAGCACACATCGATGCCATGGCATTTCTGTCACACGTGCCGCAGAAAGAATACCGTGCAGGTTCGCTGGCAGCTGCCATGTACCTGGTAAGTGGTGTAAGAGGTATGGAACGTGGAACCATTTCCGAAGAACGCGAAGAGGATGGCAGTGATCATTTTGCAGCCGTTGAACTTTTGAGACTGGCACTGCCGCGCCGCGTGTTTACCCTGTCGCAGGTTAAGTACACTGTTGACCGCTTAGCATGGTTGTATGAGAACAGAAAACTCATCGGTGGTCTGGAATTTTACGAAGAACCAAAAGTATTGCGTTTCTTCTTTGGTAAATTAAAACCAACCTCAGACTGGCAGGAAAAACTGGTAGCCAAGTTTAAAGCAGACTTTGGCGACAGCCTTTAGTACCTGAATAAAATTTAATAAGATAGAATCCGGGAATCGTCGATTTCCGGATTTTTTTTATCAATAAAGCGGATTATAAAAAGAGATTACAGAAAAAAGTAGGACAGGATCACGGCAAAAATAAGGCTGGGGATCATGTTGATAATCTTAAGGTTTTTAATCTCCAGAATATTGATACCAAGGCCTATCAGCAGCAAACCACCCACTGCAGTCAGTTCGTTGATAATGGGGTCCGTAAAGAAGTTTTGTAAGGAACCGGCAAAAAGGGTCAGACTACCCTGATAAATGATCAGTGGAATAGCAGAAAAAATCACGCCGATGCCCAGTGAAGCCGCCAATGCAATGGACGAAAACCCGTCGAGGACAGACTTCGCCAGCAACAGGTTTGGATCGCCCCCCAGTCCTTCTTCGAACGCACCCAGTATGGCCATCGATCCCATGCAATACAGTAGAAATGAAGTGACAAACCCGTTGGAGAAATTTTCATTTTTCGATTTTACACGCTTTTTTAGCCATTCACTGAACCGGTTAATTAATAAGTCTAAACGTAAAAGTTCGCCTGTTATGGCGCCCAGAACAATGCTGAAAATCAGAACCAGAAAATTGCCGGTCTTCGCAGCCATATGAATTCCCAGGAAAAGGGTAAACAATCCGATGCCTTGAAAAACAATCCGGGTTATATTTTTCGGCATTCTGGAATGAATTAAAAGACCGATGATACTGCCAATAATAATCGCACCGGCATTGATGAGCGTTCCCAGCATAATAATAAGTTGTTTTGTTGTTTATGTCCTGATCCTAACCGGAACATGAGCTGGACAAAAGTAAACCTGTGATTGTGCATAAAAGTAGTAATTTATAAGGATCCCAATATCATATTTGTTGGATTTACGTCTATGTGTAACACAAGAAAGGATTGAAGTAAGGGGTTAATTTCAAAGGTTAATTTTAAAAAAGTCAGGGAAGAATGGGTAATTTCTTTAATTTAGCGGCATTGATTTAAACCCGTTATATAGTTTTTAAAATGATGAAATATCTACATTACGTCTCCATCTTTATTTTCATAATCTGTTTTTCATTTACAGTGACAGCCCGTCCCGGTTCAGAACAGGTTCATCTCACGGCGCCGGAAGGAAATTCGTACCAGTGGCTTTATAACGGACAGCTTATCGGAGCGCAGGATTCGCAACAAATTATTGCGGCACAGAGTGGTACATATACTGTGCTGGTATCCATGAATGATGAAACAGTTGAAACAAAATCATATGTTGTGAATGTCACAACCGGAAAAGTAACGGTGTTTGTAATCGGTGACAGTACGGCATCCATTTATGGTTCAGATCTTTATCCGCGAACCGGATGGGCACAGGTATTACAGCCCTTTTTTAATTCAGATAACGTTGTAGTGAACGATCAGGCTGCATCCGGAAGAAGTTCCAAAAGTTTTTATGACGAAGGGAAATGGAACACAGTATATAACATACTGAAAGCCGGCGATTATGTCCTGATTCAGTTTGCACACAACGATGAAAAGACAACGGACCCAACCCGATATACAGATCCAGCGACGACCTACAGGGACTATCTGAAGATTTTTGGAAACGGGGCGAAAGAAAAAGGGGCGTATCCGGTTTTCATCTCTTCCATTCCAAGAAATAACTGGAGTGGCACTCAGATAAAACAGGCTCATGCGGCATACACGCAGGCGATGAAAGAAGTGGCAGCAGAACTGGAGGCACCGTTTATTGACATGGAAGCCAGCACCATGGCTTTTTTAAATTCTAAGGGGAAATCATATGCCACCGACAGCATTTTTAATAACCTCAAATCCGGAGTCTGGCAAAATTATCCCGATGGAAATTCAGACGGTACTCACTTGCAACAAAACGGAGCCTTTGAACTATGTAAGGTTTTGGTTGCTGATTTAAAACAAGTGACTGCTTTCAGTGAGATTCAGAGCCTCACATCGAATCTTGTTCCTGCTATCAGGATTAATGCCATGGCTGATCCTGATCTGAAAGGAAAGGTTACAGGCTACGGTGTATATTCAAAAGGTACAACTGTTACGTTAACAGCCACACCGGTTAACGGATACCGGTTTGTAAACTGGACGCTGGTCAATTCAACGGATGTCTATAGCACAGAAAAAAGCATCTCTCTGACTACAGACACATTAAGTTTGGATTTCCGGGCGCACTTTGAGCTAATTACCGCACTTCAGGAGCATAAGGCAGAGGACATAAAGGTATATCCGAATCCTGCTTCCAGTTATTTGAATGTAGATGTTAAGGCTCAGAGATGGCAGATCGATATCCTGGATCTTAGCGGACGGGCTATGTTATCGGGACAGAATATTAAATCGATAGATTTGAGAGGTGTAGCATCAGGAACCTATCTGGTTCATATTAAAACTGAAAATACTGAGGTTTACCGAAAAGTTCAGGTTCGGTAATATTTCAAAAATTCCTATAATAGAAGAAGAGGCTGTCCAAAAAGTGATATCAGAATTGTTTTTACTTACGGATTGTAAGTAGTTTTTACAAAATTACCCTTAAATCCCCTGAAGGGGACTTAAAGCCTTCCGTCAGCTGACGGAGAGGTTTGGAGTGGTAAAAGAAGGATTGCTTACATTTATAAGTTCAAAATATTTTTATTTGTCTTTTTGGACAGCCTTTGTTTTAGTGTCAGATTAAACAGCAACAGCTTTTACAGAAGTTTTTGTTCTGAGCGGTTTACCTCCACGGATCAGCAGCCAGACAGCAAAACCAACTTCCCCAATGGCCATTGGAGCGCTAAGGATCATCTCAATCTGTTCAACCTGTCCGATGTATTCAGGGAATAAAAATTTAGCGGCATGAATGCCAAAATAACTGAGGCCTGAAAAGATAAGGAGGACAGCCCAAATCCGTGGAATAAAATCTGACAAATAAACCAACACTCCCAAACCAATCAGGTGCAGACCGAACAGGATCAACCCGAATGACCAGGTACTTTTAAACGATTCGAGATGGGAGTTCATTAGTGCTATTGAGTCTGTTGTTCCGGCAGTTGACGTAAGTGGCAATATGGCGATCAGGTGATATATAGCAACAGCGAGAATTCCTGCATATACCATTCTGATTGTTGCTGTTGTAAATGCAAGTTTTTGATTTCCCGGCTTCAGATAAAGATAGAGAGACCATGCCACCAGCACATCTGTTATAAGAATAATGATCCACCCGGCTATTCCCTGTTTGAACATGGAAGCGGCTAACGATATATTCTGAAATGTAAGATCCGGATGATCATACACGACTAAATTAGAATAAATATATCCGTATGCTATCGCTGCAGCTATAGCCATAATAATGATTGAAATTCCTGCTGTTAATGCGTATTTTCTGTCTGTTGTTTTCATGATTTTATAATTTTATGATTGAACCATTATGATAACATTTCCCCTTTTATGACCTTTGGCAATGTATTCATGCGCCATGGCAACTTTTTCTAGCGGAAACTGGCGATCGATAACTGTTTTTAATTTTCCGTCCCTGAATATTTCACTAAGTTCTGATAACATGGTTTTGAGTTCATGATCCTTTTTCATGCCTGAAGCAGAGAATTTGGCTTTTTGTTTCCCGCTGATGCTGGTTTTAAGCATTCGAAGCAACAGCGATAATTTCAAAACGGGCGAAACGTAAACGCCACCTTCTTTTAAAACCTTACGCGATTTTTTAAACGAGCTCTTACCAACAGTGTCAAAAACCACATCAAATTTCCGGCGAATTTCGGTAAAGTCCACTTTGGTATAATCCAGCACCATGTCGGCTCCCAGGGATTTTACAAGACCGGTATTTTTTGTGCTGGTCACCCCAACCACTTCGGCACCGAGGTATTTGGCCAGTTGCACCGCAGCTGTTCCCAAACTTCCCGAAGCCCCGTTAATCAGTATCGACTGTCCGGGTTTGATTTTTGCAACTTCTTTAAGGAAATTGAACGATGTCAGATGTCCGTCGCAATACGCAGCAGCTTCAGCAAAGCTCATGTTATCTGGCATTGTTAGAATAACGCCTGTTTCAGGAACCGAAACATATTCCGCGTTGGTGCTGAATCCAAGTGTTGTTTCACCAAATACACGGTCACCTGTTTTAAAGGCAGTCACCTGATCTCCTGTGGCTTCAACCACACCGGAAAATCCTGTTCCCGGAATGGGATGTTTGGGTTTTAATAATCCGGTCATTAAGCGGCCAAAATAGGGTTTCCCTGTACGCATCATCCCGTCGGCGGTTGTAGCTGTTGTTGCATAAATTTTAACCAACACCTCATTGTTTCCTGCAAACGGTTTTGCCACATTTTGCAGTTGCAGTACTGCAGGAGATCCGTATCCCGTTGCCACGATTGCTTTCATATTAATTGTTTTCATATCTTTTGTATTTGAATGATTATGATGCAAATTAACGGCAACGTAAGCTTCCCGGCGTTCTGAAAAACACAGAAGGAGTTCGGAATTATAATGCTGGACTTAAAATTTGGAATAGGATTAAGAATTTAAGGTTTAGCAGGTAAGTTAGCGACCTTAGTGATTAATCGTTTTGCTTCTCCGTGGTTTTATTTAACCACAAAGGGCACTAAGAATTGCACAAAGGACACAAAGCAGGATTAACGATTGGATTTTTTTATGAATCCGGAATGTTGCACTAATGTACACCAGGTTTATTTTATCCTGACCTGAAATAAGGACATCACATATTCCTCCTGTGTATTTGTGTAAAACTGAAACGTACTGTCCGAACCTTTAATAACCCTGCTTTCATACAGTGTATAGTCGTACACATCCGCTACATTCTGTGTGATCAAACGGTAAACATAAACCGGCGAATATTTAACCGACAAAACGATGAGGAAAAGTAAGATGAGTGCCAGTGGAGTCAGAAGAATTATTTTAATTGCCTTTTTCATGGAGATAACATTTATGTTGATTCATGCAGCAAATGTAAAATCAATCTTCCGGATAGAAGTTCTGCATTATAAAACGGAACATATTGATCAGAAAAGGTTAAGAATTCTGTTTTAAAAAGGCGCTTGGTGTGAGGCCTGTCTCCTTTTTAAAAAACGTATTGAAAACTGTTTTTGAATTAAACCCGCTTTCATAGGCCAGTCCGATTAGTGAGATATGTGCATTGGCCTTATCGCTTGCCAGTATTTTAAAATGATCCACCCGGTAATGGTTGATGAATTCATTGAAATTTTTGCCCAGCCTTTCATTCAGCAACCATGACAGATGATTCGGATGAATGTTGATCTGTTCAGCCAGCGAGCGCAATGTAAGTTCCGGATCAAGATATGGCTCACGATCCTGAATATATTCAAGTAATAATTTTAAATAGGCCTCACTTGTTTCATTATTCAGTAAGGGAGCTTTCTTTTCCGTTAACGGATCTTCAAACTCAACTTCAGGGTAGAGTTGTTGGTGAAAAACCGTATATCGGGGTTCATTTGTTAAGCCTTTAACCAGCGGATCAGAAAAACTCAACAAAAAAATGGGGGATTTTAGCTTCAACGATGCTTCAAGAAGTTTAAAGGCTTCATCAAATTTCCCAAGATTAGCATAGGCCAGAAACAAGTATGAATGTGCCTGAAAAGCCATTGGATCCTGAGCTCTGAGTTGTAGCTTCTCTAGCTTTTCGGTCATTTTTTCCTGATCTCCGGCTATAATATCCACCAGACACGACATCCCAAGGTAATCATCCGGTATGATGATCTCTTCAGGCATGTTGTCAAGTGTTTTGCGCGCATCATCAGGTCTGTCAAGCATAAGCAGGATGTAGATCCGAACCGTAAAGGCAGGAATATTTTTCGGGTTCCGGCTCAGCAGATCATCATAAATCTCAAGTGCAGCTACGGAATCACCGGTTCTGTAAAGGTAGTAGGCTTTATAAAATAGTGTTTCCTGGTTTAACGGGTCAATCGATAATGCCAGTTGAAGATGTTGCCAGGCTTTTTCCATTTTACCCGCCAGGATATACAGAAAAGCCATATACTGCTGTGCTTCGGGGTAATTTGGTTTTAATGCAATTGCTTTACATCCGTGCCGGAATGCATCGGCATAGCTGCAATCGGTAAAAAAGGAAAGGTTCGCCAACTGATAATGCACGCCGGCATTTTCAGGATCCAGCTTATATGCTGTTTGTGTATGTTCCGCTGCTTTTATCCAGGCCTCAGCTCCCGGCATAAATTCCGTTGTGGCCATAAACCCATAGGCATCGGCCAGGCCAACATGCGATTCGGTATGGTTAGGATCCAGTTCCAGTGCTTTTTCGTAAAGTCCGATGGCCGTTTTTACATCCGCAGGATTCCATTTGTTAAAATAGTAATTGGCTTTAAGAGCCAATACGTAGGCATCGGCATTATCAGTTTGTTTATTTACCAGGTGATCACTAATTTCAAAATGCCCGGTATGTTCCCTTAGTTTTTCCGCAATAATAAGGCTGATCTCATCCTGAATTTCAAAGATATTTTCAAATTTCCTGTCCCAGGTTTCTGACCAGAAGTGCACATCCGTTTCGGCCTCAATTAACTGCGCCGTGATCCGGATCATATTGCCTGACTTTCGCACGCTTCCTTCCAGAACAGTAGCAACATTAAGTTGTGATGCAATGTCGCCTATCGGAATATTCTTATTTTTAAAATAGAACGAAGAAGTCCTTGAGATAACCTTAAGGGTTTTGATTTTAGCCAGGGCATTGATGATCTCTTCCGTTATACCGTCGCTGAAGAATTCGTTCTCTGGATCTGAGCTCATATTCATAAATGGCAGGACAGCTATGGTATTGGTGTTCATACAATAAACGGATTTAATATACTAACACACAAAAGTGGATTTTGCTTAAATATAATGTAATAATCGTATACAAATGGAGGGCTTTTGACCTGAACATTTGAATGCAAAATGACAGACTAAATTTTTTATGAGTTCCCATGAACTATCTGTGACAACTGAATACAATGTGTTGTAATTTTGATCCGGAAATCAAGAGCAGTTTTCTTGATCACTTTAGTATTCACATTTTAAACTGTTCGTTATGTCAAAGAATCATGAAACTCAAAAAAACACAAAAAAGGATCCTGCCAAATCGCTGAAAGAAAAACGTTTGGATAAAAAGGCGAAGAAGGAGATGAAATCGAAATCATAATCCGGGAATTCCGGGGTAGTCTGTTAAAGGGGCCAATTTGTAAAAAACTGGCTCTTTTTTTGTTATTTAAAATCATAACAAATAATGATTGACACACATTAAGTAAAGTATTAATATTGCGGCTCAGTTTAAGGAGTGGCCGCAAAATGAAACATACAATTGCACATTTAAAACGAGGAGAAAGGGGCATTATCGAACAGTTCTCTACAGAAGATATTCCGGTGAAATTTCAGGAAGTGGGATGCCTTCCCGGTAATGAAGTACAGTTGTTTCAGTTTTCGCCTTTTAAAGATCTGGTTTATTTAATAATTAATGATAGCCATTTTGCCATTCGTAAAGAGACCGCTGCTTTAATACAGATAAGGAGAGTGGAGTAAAAGATGGGGAACCAGCTTAATGTTGCATTAATAGGAAATCCGAACACCGGTAAAACATCGGTATTTAATCAACTTACAGGTCTGAACCAGAAAGTCGGTAACTATCCTGGTGTTACAGTTGAAAAGAAGGAAGGCGTATGCCGGTTGCCGGATGGATCAAAGGCTCGCATTGTAGACCTTCCGGGGACTTACAGCCTCAACTCAACATCTCCCGACGAAAAGGTTGCCACTGATGTTCTGCTGAATCAAAAAAGCGAAGATTATCCTGATGTAGCGGTTGTAGTTGCCGACATTGAAAATCTTAAACGAAACCTGTTGCTTTACACGCAAATCAAAGATCTGAATATTCCAACCATTTTTGTCATTAACATGGCTGATGTGATGACACGGAAAGGAATAAGCATCGATATTGATTTGCTGGAAAGGGAATTGCACACTAAGATTTCATTGGTCAGTGCCCGCAAAGGAACCGGAATAGATAACCTAAAACAACTGATTCAGGATTACAATAGTCTTTCTCTTATGTCCTGTGTGAAATTTACTGATATTGATCCGGAGTATTTTACTTCATTTGAAAAGAACAGCACATTTTCGGACAGCTATAAACACTGGTTAAAAATTAACAGGGAAGTTTCAGAATATAAGGGCGAAAATTCTGAAGACACACTTCATGGAAAGCGGATTTCAGAACTGAAACGCTTGCAGCAGAAAGAAACCATTTTACGGTATCATTTTATCAATAAGGTTCTTAAACTTGCATATCGGAAAGATCTTTCAAAAGCAAGGGACTGGCGAAGCAGGCTGGACAGGATTTTAACACATAAGGTATTCGGATACATCATTTTTTTTATGATCCTGCTACTGGTCTTTCAGGGCATATACAACTGGAGCAGTTATCCCATGGATCTGATCGACAAACTGTTTACAAACCTTGCAGAGTGGGTCAGCAATACAATGCCACCGGGTGCACTTACAAACCTTTTTTCTGAAGGAATTATACCGGGAATTGGTGGTATCGTGATCTTTGTCCCACAGATTGCCTTTTTGTTTTTGTTTATATCGTTGCTGGAGGAAAGCGGCTATATGAGCCGTGTGGTGTTTTTAATGGATAGGATAATGCGACGGTTCGGGCTTAACGGGAAAAGCGTGGTTCCATTGATTTCCGGAACTGCCTGTGCCATTCCGGCTATTATGGCGACCCGAAGCATCGACGACTGGAAGGAGCGCCTGATCACCATCCTGATCACGCCATTTATCACATGCTCTGCCCGGTTGCCGGTTTATCTGATCATTATTGCACTGGTTATTCCGGATCAGACCGTAATGGGACTGAATTTGCAGGGTTTGACCCTTATGGGATTATATGTGCTTGGTTTTGTTATGGCCTTTTTATCGGCATTGGTTCTGAATAAAGTATTAAAAATGAAATCCCGGTCGTTTTTTATTGCTGAAATGCCGGCTTACAAAATGCCGTTGGCCAAGAATGTGTTATTGACGGTACTTGAAAAAACCAGGAGTTTTGTCTTTGTTGCAGGAAAAATTATTCTGGCCATCTCTATTGTCCTTTGGTTTCTGGCATCAAATGGACCTGGAAAGGATTTTAAAAATGCAGATGAAATTGTTCGTTCTGATCTTGCCAATTCTGGTCAAAGTGAAAAGGAAATTGTCACCGCTGTAGCCGCTTACAAATTGCAACACTCTTACATTGGTAAGTTTGGTCATGCCATTGAGCCTGTTATTCGTCCTTTGGGTTACGACTGGAAAATTGGCATTGCGTTGCTAAGTTCATTTGCAGCACGCGAGGTTTTTGTAGGCACCCTGGCTACGGTTTACAGTGTAGGCAGCGAGGAGGAATCGACTATAAAGAACAGAATGACGATGGAGGTTGATCCGGCTACCGGCAAAAAGGTATTTAATTTTGCTACAGGCATTTCACTTCTTTTGTTTTATGCGTTTGCGTTGCAATGCATGAGTACGCTCGCAATTGTGAAAAAAGAAACAAACAGCTGGAAGTGGCCCCTTATACAACTGTTTTTTATGACAGGTTTTGCATACCTGGCATCCATGTCGGCCTATCAGTTATTAATTTAAAAATTTTGAATATGATTGATTTTCAGACCATAATGGTATATATCATATTAGCTGCCACGGTGGGCTTCATCATTAAAAGAGTTTTCTTTAAGAAAAAGAAACATTCAAAATCCCCCTGCGGTGAGGTGAACTGCAATTGTCACTGACAATTAAATTGCACTTCAGCTACTTTTGTCCGGTAGAAATCGCTTCGTGAATTACAGGACGATTATCTGACTTAATACGAAGCAATTTTAACTCAGCGCTAGTTCTTTCGGCAAGACTATCACCATCAACAAACACTCTGCCGGTATTTACAGGTATATAAATATCGTAGGGATCGTCATAATCATCCAACATTAAAAGTGCCATTTGATATTGTCGGATGCCATCCTCTGTGATCGTTCCCGAAACGACCTCCAGCCATTTATAATATGCGGTATCAGTACCGGTGTATTCTTCACCTTCCTGGATGGTGAAGGTTGAAAAATAATCATCATTGCCGGAGATAAAGGTTCCGTTTCCCACGGAGTGGGACCTGACGTTACCACCGGCATCCAAACCGTCAATTTCAACATCTACAGTTAAGGCATCCTTATTCTGGTTATAAACATGATAGCGCTGGTCATACCAGTAAGAATATTCATTATGAGATTCATCAGGAACTGAACTTGCTTTCATTACCAACGGCTTTGCTAAAAAGTACCCTTCAATATCGGGTGGGTTTTTGCCTTCGTTAATTGACATCCCCAAATCGCGTAACGACTGAATAGTACTGTCAGGCACAAAATTTTTAATATCGTCACTGAATCCTTTGCTGTCATCGGTCTTTTTACATGAGATTGCAGAAATAACCAAAATAACAGAGATAATCACATAGCATGAACCTTTCATAATGTATATGTTAACAGATTAATAGTTTACAAATTTTGGGGAGTAATACCGGTCTTTAAAGATGGTTCAATTTAAGGAAATATAATACGCATACAAAATATGTCAGTATTTTCTTTGTCAGAACACGACATTCAGAAATCATTTAAGTTAAAAATTAACCGGTTATATACCTTTTATAAATGCTTCCATCCGCTTAAAATGAGATCCTTTCCAGAACACTTTGTCGCAGGAGGAGCAGTAGTAAAACTCATCATAGATTTCAGCTGTATCCGGTTCTACCATATTTAGTATCTCACTTTTAGCCTTTGGGCTCAGGATTGAATTGCATTCCATGCATCTGGTAAAGGGTTTAAACTGACGGTACAAATCGAATTTTAATACGATCTCACTCAATTGCTCTTCCTTTTCAGTAGATCTGACATAATACCCATGCGTTACTTTTTTCGATTTCAGCAACAGTTTATCACGGGTCAGGATAATACGGTTTTCATGCGCGGCTGTTTCAATGATTTCCTCATCACCAAAGTCATTTCTGTATAAGGAGTCAAATCCCAGCATGCGAAGATATCCGGCCAGTTTTCCAAGGTGAGCATCAAGAATAAAAGTGCTTGTGCATAGTGGAGTATGATGATGGTGGATTACTTTACTGATATCAAGTTGCTCAAAAGCAGGATAGAGAGAAACATTATCATTTTCTTTTAGTTTATGGCCGAACCGGACTGGTGTGCTGTTTAACAAAATCAGATCAACTTCTGACAACGGAATACCGAGAGAGACAATTATTTCCTCTATGGTCACCGGCATTTTGACAGACATTGAAAACGATTTCTGCTTCTTATTCTGAGGAAGAAAGTCGTTCAGTTCTGCATAACACCGTATAGTGATGGGCTTAAGAATTTTATGTATTGGATGAGAAATCATCGCTGCATTTCTTCGGTTCCCTTAAAGTTATAAATTATTGGGAATAATACTGAAGGATACAAAAGAAGAGGCACGTTTTGGCGTGCCTCTGTATGCTCAATGTATTTCTTTTTACGTTAATGGTTTAAAACCACCATCTTTTTTGTATCAGTACTTCCGTTTTCGTAGTGGTTAACAACGATGATGATACCGTTCTGTGCCTGCAAGTCGTTTACAGAAATAAGCTGACCCGATACAGTGTATAATTCCTGTTGAATTACTGCACCTTTTGTTGACTCCCGGTTAAAAAAAAACTGAGATGTACTGGTATTAAAGTTACTGTTTACATCTACCGGATTAATTCCCCTGTGTGTGGGTGTGACCGGCTTAATGGTGCCGTCTTCGTTAAAATACAGCCTGTCAATGCAAATCTCACGGTGATAACCCGGTCCGTCGTTCAGATAGTTTTTGTTGATCCGGTGATATACAATGTACCATTCGTCGCGTCCGGGAATTTGTATAATGGAATTGTGAGCCGTTCCGTAGATCTCATTATCCGGATCCTGCTGCATCACAATAGGCTGACTGGCTACATTGATCGGTCCGGTTGGCGAATCAGATGTACCATAAGCCACATGGTAATTGGGTGAACCGGTATCATCAACCGACCAGAGGAAGTAATAAAGCCCGTCTCTGTAAAACACGTAAGTTCCTTCCCTGAAAGCATATGTAGCCAGTGTACCTCCCTGAGGGGTAATTACCTTAATGGTTTCCTCTTTAATGGACGTCATATCATCATTCAGTTCGGCTACAGCCATATAGCCGTTTCCCCAGTAAATATAAGTTTTGCCTGATACGGGATCTTCGAATACGTCACTGTCGATGATTTGCCCGCCAACACCATCCGGATTGGAGCTGATCATGGGTGAACCGGAATCCACAAACGGCCCGGTTGGATAATCCGATACAGCCACACCGGTTTTCTTTCCTCCGCTTTCACCGCTGAAGTAAAAGTAATACCGGTACTGATTATCAGCAATTTTCTTTTCTATGATACAAGGTGCCCATGCATTTCCCGTTGCCCAGCTGACCTGGTCGGTGCTGAGATCAAGAAAGGTTCCCTGGCTAGTCCAATTTACAAGGTCCGGCGATGAATAAACATCAAAATAATATCCGCCCCATCCGGCATAACCATCTGTGGTAGGATAGATATAGAAGAGGCCGGTCTGCTCAGAATAGAGCACTTCCGGGTCGGCATGAAAATCCGGGATTACCGGGTTAGCCCAAATCTCGGTTGTAACATTATAGGTAACTGAATTTCCATTCAGTGTAAATGTATATGCCACACTACCGTTTGTAAAATCCTGATTGCCAACAGGTGTTATCGTTGTTCCGGGGGTGGCATATAATTCCGGATCAAACGATGAAAGATCAACGCCATAATATACCGGAATATGAATGTTCTTACTTGTGCTGTTTATGTCAATACCGGCATCCCGTATATTCTTGTTCCGTACGCCAATGCCTGAAATTGAATTCAGGGCAGTAGATGGGAAAGCTTCTATCAGCCTGTTTACTTCAGCTTCAGAAATGGCTATGGATGTACCATGCCGTGCATCCATGGAATAGTTGTCCATCACATAACTGAAGTTTTTCAGATCGGGTGTCTCACAGAACTGATAATGTCCCGCACCATAGCAGTCATACATCAGAATCCATTTATCCTGATCAATTAACCTGAAAACACCGGCTCCCTCAACGGCTTCATCCGTCTGATCCACATTATCAAGAGGTGTACTCCATTGCGATCCGGGCGTTTCACCATCCTGTGGTGTAAGCGTTTCTGCAGTGACCTCGCTGATGCCTCCTATCCCTTCATTTTTGAAGAACATATGGTAAAGCTTATCCACATCGCTGAAAATGATATCACCGTCTATGGTAGCCGAACCTCTGTCAAACAGATACTGCGGTTCACCTTCAAGGTCGGTGAAGTCTGCATTGGCGTAGCAGTAAAATATCTTATCGTAAGTTACTTTTCCGTCACTGGTCAGCAATGAGAAATAAACCATGTATTTTCCGGCATCGGGATCGTAAATGGTTTGTGGTGCCCATACACGCAACACATTAGCCCACTGATCCGGCCACCGTGTAGGAAAATTAACGGTCGCACTGGTCCAGTTAACCAGGTCAGTTGATTTAAGTAACACAATACCACGGTTGCTGCTCCATCCTTCGCTGGATTTCATATCGGTTACTACCATATAAAATGTTTTGCCATCTTCGCAACGCAGGATATGCGGGTCACGAACAGCTTTTTTCAGTGCAATATCAGCCGAATTAATTACCGGATTACCATTGTTTAATGCCGTATAATTAAACCCATCGTTGCTTAAGGCAAAATGGATCTGTTCCTGCGACTGGGCATTACCGGTAAAATAGGTAAACAGATAGGCCGAACGGTCCTCTTTTTCTGCAATATAAATGGTAAAATCTTTTGTTTTGGTCACATTGCCTTTCGTCACAGTTGCAGTCATTGTAACCTGTTTTTTACCTTGTCCCAGTGGAGACGGCTTAAGTACACGACCCGATGTATTGATGAAATCAGGAGCGTCTGCGCTCCAGCTGACTTTTGATCCTTCAGCTGTTTTATAGGGCAGGATAACACTGCTTCTTGCATATGTTGTATTGCCTCCAATTTCAAGTCCCGAAAGGTCAATATCCACACTTTCTTCATCGGAATATTGGGGTAAAACAGTTATTTCAACCGGTGTGGAAGCCGAGTAGGCATTCCGTGTAAGTGTTGCTGTCATGGTCACGCTTATCGGATCGGACCCGAAAGAAGGCCGGTAAACCGTTCCGTCTGAAGTTACAACTGATTCATCAGAACTTGACCAGGAAATGGAAATATTGTTACTCAGACTTCCCGGCAAGGCAATTTTAGAACGGATTTCATCCTTATTCTCAATGGTAACACTGCTTAATGCTGCTGTAACGATCATGCTGTCCAGGGTGTGGTTCAGTACAGATGTTTCAGCACTTACACTTTCTATTTCAGTTCTGTTAATAGCCCCATTGTAAACTCTGAAATTACTGTAAACCGCGTTTTTCAGATAACCATCACCGGCATAACAGGAACGTCCAAGGAAATTGTATCCTGTTGAGCCAAGCGATCCGGGAAGTTTACTGATGGTGCCATTGGCTATCAGATCCGCATCGAGGTAAATATAACCATGACCGTTCAGCTGGGTGTAGGTCAGATTTACCCACTTGCCTTTCATCATAGGCACGCCTGCATCAAGCTCTTCTTCGCTCCAGTATCCGGTATTCGAAATGGCATAGCGGGTGGAGATAGCAGTTAAAAACATGTTTCCGTTAGCATCCGTTCCCATATTATCTGAATTGGCAAACGTCCAGATAAAATTACCATTTCCTGTCACTGAAGTACCTTCAGGGATATAAATATTCGTTGAAACAGAAAAACTATCCAGTGTGACAATGACATCACCAAATGCTGCACTAAAGTCAAAATAACCGTTCTGGTCGCCAAGATCCAGTACAGGAACTGTGCCAAAGGTAGTCAGTTGTGCACCGTTATGCAGCGATCCGGTATATGTATTTTTACTGTCGGATGCTGAACTGAAATCAAACTCTGCCAGTAATTCAACGGCATCAGAGCTGGTTTTAAGGCCGGATAATGCTTCTATCTGCGCTGAACTGAGCGCACCGTCATAAATTCTGAAGTCAGCATATTTGGCATTTCTCAAATAAGCATCTGCAGAATAACAGGATCTTCCCAGGTAATTGTAGCTGGTTTTGCCAAGTTCTGACGGTGTCATGGCAATTTCTCCGCTAACCGTCAGAAGACCATTGTAGTAAAGAGATCCTGTACCGTTTTGCTGTACAAAGGTAACCGTAACCCAGGCACCTTTTTGCAGTGCTGAACCGGTTTGAATGCCCTCTTCTCCTGTCCACCGGTTTGGTGTTATGGCATACCTGCCGTTTTTTGCACTAAAAAACAGGCACCCATTGGCATCTGTTGCAATATTATTTGAATTGGCTATTGTCCAAACAAAGTTCCCGTTGGACGTTATGGAAGTAGATGAAGGAATATATAGTTTACAGAAAACCGTGAAGTCATGAAGGGTCGTTACAAGATTTCCCAATCCGGTGCCCATATTAACATACCCGTTTCCGCTTCCCAGTTCAATAACCTGCATGTTGTCAAACGAAACGATTGAAGCTCCGTTCACTAGATCAGCGGAAAAGCCGTTGCCCGATGCATCACTGATGGTTGTGGCATTTAAGGCCTCTGTTGCAGGATTATAATGTAACTTAAGTGTCTGTGCCGAAAGAATATTAACCGACGAAAAAAGAACTACGGTTAACAAAACGAGTTTAAAAATGTGTTTGCAGGTTTTAGCCATTTCTGTATATTTTCAATAGTTAAATGATGTGTTTTTTTACCACAGTTGCAAAAATAAGCTTTCAAAGCCATATAAGAAGAGAATAATTGTGCAAAGAGTTTCATTTTTTCGATTATAAAGAACCAATAATATGCCGGAAATGATATTGATAGGAAGAAATGTTGTACTTTCATCTCCGATTTTTTTAGAGCATGGATAATCTTTGGTACAAATTTCTGGATCTTTATTCGGGCAGTTATACGCAGAAAATACTCATTGAGGCGCTTGATCTGTTAAATCAGCTTTGGCCCTACCTTGTTGCCGGAATTGTGCTGTCCTCTCTGGTTAAAGTTTTTGTATCTCGACAAGCCATAGCGGGTATTTTTACCGGGCGTCGAAATGCGATGACCATTGTACTTGCAGCACTGCTTGGTGTGCTTTCTCCGCTGGGCAGTTATATCATTATTCCGTTAAGTGCTGCTTTGTTTGTTGTTGGAATACCTTTACCCGTACTGATGGCTTTAATGGTCTCTTCTCCTATTATAAATCCGAATCTCTTTTTTCTTACGGCCGGAGCCATGGGTTATGAAATGGCTGTCATGCGGGTTGTATCTGCATTTTTGCTGGGTGTGACTGCAGGCTATCTTACACAGTTTCTGATTAGAAGGAAAAAACTTACGCCAGAAGCAATTTTAAGATCTTCACCCGATCTGGAAGCCTGGATACAGACGGAGCAGGATATCAGTTTTAAGGCATTTTTCAGGGATCTGTACCGGATGACACGGTATGTCAGCAAATACTTTTTTCTGGCCATCGTTCTGGCGGCAGCAATCAAGATTCTGGTCAATCCCTATTACGTGGTTCGGTTTTTAAGTGAAAACTCCTTTTTATCCGTGTTGATAACAACAGGTGCGGGTGTCCCGTTTTACGTTTGTGGTGGAGCCGCTATTCCTGTGGTTCAGCAGTTATCAGAACTGGGTTTGCCCGATGGAGCTGTACTGGCTTTTTTTATTTCGGGTCCTGTAACCAAAATTGCTAACATTGCCATGATGCAAAGTGCATTCAAAAAAAACATCCTGAGCATCTATCTCATTACCGGCATTGGAGGAGCCGCAATTCTGGGTCTTATTTATACACTGTTTAAATAGTTGATTGCCAGCATTAAAACCGTTGTTTATTCCGGTGTTTTTATTAATTTTCCGCAATAAATCTATTTATAATCATATGAACCGGAATGTAACCCGTAAACCTTCAAAAAAGGGTGGAAAGAAATATTTAAAATACGCAATACTAATTCTTGCTGCGATATCACTGGATTTTGTGGTTTCACATGTTGCCGACGATCTGGTCACGTATAAATATGAATCGGAATTTGATGCCGTAACGGCAGCTACGGTAAAGGTTGGATTGGTTCCCTCTGATTATGATGGTCTTGAAAATCCTTCTTCACGCGATGCGGATATCACTTATGAACAGGTAGAAGATATGGTGAGAAAGGCCATTGATCTGCAGGGTGGTTTCGACTGGGTGATTGATAAAGGGGATAACGTGATGCTGAAGGTCAATCTTGTGGGGGCGAACAGTCCATCCGGGCAGGGAGAAAATACCGATGTCCGCGTTGTTAAAGCGCTGATAAAAATTATTGATGAGTTTACAGAAGGAGATGTAGAGATCGTGGTGGCAGAGGGTTCGGCCAGGACCAACGATGATCCGGAGTCATCCTCAAGCGTTTGGGCAAACTCTGGTTATACCGCTCTGAAAAGTGATACTTATCTGAATGGCATTAATTTCAGATTTCTGAACCTGAACCAATCCATCGATGATGTGGTGGAAGTGGATCTGGGAGATAAAGGGATGTCTTCCATACAGGGTTCTGTTTATGGTGTTAATGCTGCTGAACTACAGGCAGATGTTTATATTGTGGTCCCGGTACTGAAAATTCATGATACAGGTATTACAAATGCCTTAAAGCTGCAGGTAGGAACAGCACCGGGTTGTTATTACGGTTATAACAAAATGGCCGGCACAACGCATTCACCCGGATTGTATCACGATGTAGGCTTCAGAAGATGGACAACAGAAATGATCGTTGACCTGTGTAATATTGCCGATATTGACTTTGTGGTGGTGGATGCGCTGATGTGCCTTGAAACGTATAAAACATACAAAGGTGATAACCAGGTCAGGATGAATACCATTATTGCAGGCGTTGACCCGGTTGCGGTAGATCACGTTTGTGCAGAACTGATGGGATTAAACCCGGACGATATTGCCCACATCACCCTGGCCGAAAAAGCGGGGCTGGGAACAAACGATCCTGATAAAATCAATGTGGAGGGTGCGACAATCAGCGAGGTAGCCAAACGCGTTAAAAAGAATACATCTGAAAACGGGAAATTCGGTCAGAGCAACAGAACGTGGATTTTATCAGGACCTTACGAGGGAACAAGTATTGCCACAGAATATATCCCGGGGGAAGCTTCTGTAAAGGCTGTTTCGGGTCAGGATGGATGGACACAGCCGGTGTATTTCTTTGATGACAGGATAGACCTATCATCGTTTTACAGCGAGCAGACCAACATTGTATGTTATGCATACACTAATGTTTATGCACCCAAAGCTCAGGAAGCGGAGTTATGGCTTGGCGCACAGGAAGCAATTTACGTCTATCTGAACAGCGAACTGGTTTACAGTTCCACAACCACAAAGACTTACGGTGATAACGACATTGGAAGTAAAGTGGCCACTGTTCAGCTGGCTAAAGGGGAAAATGCTCTTATGGTTAAAACACTGAACCGCTTTGGAGATTACAGTTTTGCACTCAACATCTGTGAGCCCGAAACAAATTCTATTTATGCCGGAAACCGTGTAAAAGGGCTTAAGTTTTACCAGACTTCCGGTTCTACTCCATTGCAGAAAGCAACAGGAGAAGGTAAGTTGAAGATCACGCTGGCACCTAATCCTGCAAGGGATTTTGTTAACATCAGTGTTGCTGCAGGAGCAGATGAACCGGTCAGGATAATCATTACAAATCTTAAAGGTCAAACCATAAAATCATTTGCCGGAATTCGTGGTTCACAAACATTGAACTGGGATCTGCAGGATGAAACAAATCGTAAAATTCAGGCGGGTACCTATCTTTGCATCTGGGAAAGCAACGGTAAAAGGCAGACCATAAAGTTTATGGTTAAATAGTTCAGAACGGAATAATTATCAGATCAACATGACCGTTTATCAACTGTTTTATGTATGGTTTTGAGCATAGTCACGCCTATTTTTAGTATTTCTGTATCATTAAATTCATTTATATCCCGGCTGTAACCCCTTTAAATAAAGGGATGTAGTTAAAAACAGAATTATTCTGCGTTTTAAGCTGATTTAAGAGCAAGAGTCACTACTTTTGCCCTCCTATGATTCTATCCCTGAAATTACTCCCACAGCTTACATTTTTACAGAACAGTCAGTAGCATGAGATTTGAAGATCTGGAATTAATTAAGCCTTTACTTAAGGCATTAGAGGACGAAAAATATGAGGTTCCAACCTCGGTTCAGGAAAAAGCGATACCACATATATTGAAACGCAGGGATGTACTGGGCAGTGCGCAAACCGGAACGGGCAAAACCGCCGCATTTGCTATCCCAATTCTGCAGCATCTGTATCAGGACCGTCAGAATCAGAATAGTCCGCGTAAAATTAACGCGCTGATTATTACACCTACGCGGGAACTGGCGATTCAGATCGGAGAGAGTTTTTCTACCTACGGAAAGTATACCGGATTAAAAAATACGGTCATCTTTGGCGGAGTGAATCAGACAGCCCAGATCAGAAGGTTACGCAGTGGCGTGGATATTCTGGTGGCAACACCGGGCAGATTACTCGATTTAATGGATCAGAATTATATTCGCTTAAACCATATTGAATATTTTGTGCTGGACGAGGCAGACCGGATGCTTGATATGGGTTTTATTCACGATATCAGAAGGATCATCGCTAAACTTCCCGGCAAACGGCAGTCCCTGTTTTTCTCTGCTACGATGCCGAAAAACATTGTGGATCTCTCACGGAAGATATTGAATAATCCGGTTAAGGTTGAGGTTAGTCCGGTGTCGTCTACCGCTGAAACCATACAGCAATACCTTTATTACACCAACAAATCAACAAAAAAGGATCTACTGCAACATATTCTTAAAGACCGGAAGATGGATCAGGTTTTGCTGTTCTGTAAGACCAAGCATGGTGCTGACAGAATTGTACGCAATCTGTTTAAGCAGAAGGTGTCTGCTGCTGCCATTCACGGCGATAAATCGCAGAACCAGAGGCAAAAGGCTTTGGGTAAATTTAAGGATGGAGAGATCCGGGTTTTGGTGGCTACTGACATCGCAGCACGGGGAATAGATATTAACAAGCTGAAATACGTGATTAATTACGACATCCCGAATATCGCTGAAACCTATGTGCACAGAATTGGACGTTCAGGCCGCGCCGGAGATGAAGGCGTTTCCATTTCTATTTGTGAACCGGAAGAAAACGACTGGATCAGGGATATTGAAAAACTCATTGATCAGAAAATTGAGATCATTACCGATAATCCTTTTCCGCAGACGGACCGCCCAATGACAGCAAGTGAAAAGCAGGAGTTCGAAAAGGAGAAGTTGCTGAGAAAGCAGGAATATTTTGCCAACAGACATAAAAATCAGAAAAGACCGGATAAATCACACTCGGGCAGGCAAAAGAAATAATGATAACTTTGTATGGAATCATAAAAAAATCCCATGCAACCGCTTATCGATCATATACAGATTACAGTAAAAAACATAAAAGTAGCAGAAGCATTTTACGATAAGTTTCTGCCTATCCTTGGTTTTGACATCAACAGAAAGGTTGAGGCATTTATCAGGGAACACGACTTTCATGTGATTGAATATACGCACGATAACCTTGCTTTTGCCATTACCTCGCCAAGAAAAGCCTTTCAGAACGACAGTATAAACCGTAGAAAACCTGGCGCCTTGCATCACCTGGCGTTCAGAGCAGAATCAAGAGGTGAAGTGGATGATGCTTACGTGCAACTATTAAAGATTGGTGCTGAAATTGTGTCTGAACCACAGATTCATCCGGAATACAGCGATACGTATTATGCTGTTTATTTTAAGGATACCGAAAACATTAAATACGAGATTGTCTGCAATAGCTGACTTTAAGCTATAAGAAATTATTTCTAAATTTGAGATCTTATGAAAGGAGTCTCAAATTTTATTCTCATTATATTATTCCTGCTGCTTGATCCATATGAGGTATTTGGAGAGGTAAAGCTGCCTGCTTTAATAAGCAACGGCATGGTATTGCAGCGCGATATACCATTAACCATTTGGGGTTGGGCTGATCCGGATGAAGAGGTTCAAATTATTTTCAGAGACAAAAGCTATGCAACGAAAGCTGATACCCACGGCAAGTGGAGCACAGAGTTAGATGCTTCTGAAGCAGGCGGTCCTTACGACATGCAGATTAACACCATTACCATCCATGATATTCTGATTGGTGATGTATGGTTATGTGGAGGACAATCGAACATGGAACTGCCACTGAGCAGGGTTACCGATCTGTATGCTACAGAAATTGATCGCATAAATATTTCTGATATCCGTATTTTTCGCGTACCCATAAGCTATCATTTTCAGGAACCACAAACCAGACTTCCGGGAGGCTACTGGATGAAAGCAGTGCCGGCTCATATCAGGTCTTTTTCTGCTGTTGCGTATTTTTTTGCCGCTGAACTCCAACAGCGCTATCACGTTCCGGTTGGCCTGGTGAATATTGCGGTAGGTGGTTCGCCGGCTGAAGCATGGTTGAGTGAGGAAAATTTGAAACACTATCCTGAATATGCCGAAATGTTGAAAATCTGTTCAAACCCCTCATATGTTGACAGTGTGGAATCGTCGGACAGGAATCGTCGAAACGTATGGTTTAAAAAGCTGAACGCCAATGATCCGGGGGTGGCACTTTGGTCAGAATACGGAGTGGATGTGTCCGGCTGGCCTTCCATTTCACTTCCGGGATACTGGAATGATAAGGGACTGGATTTGATAAACGGTTCGGTCTGGTTTCAAAAAAACTTTGATGTTCCGGATAAACTTTCAGGCAGAGAAGCAACGCTTCGCCTGGGACGAATTATTGACAGCGACTCAGCATTTTTAAATGGTGTTTTTGTTGGATCTGTTGGATACCAGTATCCACCACGCATTTACAAGGTGCCGTCCGGTGTTTTAAAATCCGGACGAAATGAGCTGATGGTCCGGGTAGTCTGTCCGAGCGGTAAGGGGGGATTTGTGGTCGATAAACCCTATAAAATTTTGATTGATTCTCTGGCTGTTGATCTGACCGGCATGTGGAAGTATCATCCGGGAGCAGCTATGCCACCATTAAACCCTCAAACGTTTTTTCGCTATAAACCTGCCGGCTTATACAATGCCATGCTTTTTCCGGTCCGGGATTTTGAATTTAAAGGCGTGATCTGGTACCAGGGAGAATCAAACACCGCGAAACCGGATGAATACAGGCAGCTGTTTCCCGATGTCATTAAGGATTGGCGTTCCACATTAAATAGTAGTAACCTGCCATTTTTGTATGTTCAACTGGCAAATTACGGGGAAACATCCTGTTGTCCCACCGGGAGTAAATGGGCTGAACTCAGAGATGCGCAGCGAAGGGTTTTAGACCTTCCAAAGACCGGTATGGCCGTAACGATCGATATAGGGGAATGGAATGATATCCATCCCCTGAATAAAAAAGAAGTGGGGCATCGCTTAGCCCTACAGGCAAATAAAGTTGCTTATGGTGATACCGGAATCATAAGCTCCGGTCCGCTCTATGAGCATATGTCAGTGGAAAACAACAGCATTGTCCTTACGTTTAAGTCCACAGGTACAGGGTTTAACACCAATTGCAGGCTGCAGGGATTTGAAATTGCCGGTTCAGATGGACAATTTGTGGTGGCTGAAGCTGATTTTGTGAGCCAAAATTCCATCAAAGTCTGGAGCAACAAAATACAGCATCCACAAGCGGTCAGGTATGGATGGGCTGACAATCCTGCGTCTGTCAACCTTTACAATTTAGAGGGCTTACCGGCTTCCCCTTTTACAACTGCAGACTGAAACGATTTTGGAAATATGGCCTGGAAGGTTGTATATTGTACTGATTATTAAGGATGATCACATGGTTTGAACCACAAAGAGTTAACGTCATAAAAGTAATACGCCAGCATAAAGTAACATGAATAGGGTTAAAGACCTCATATTTATTGTATTGCAGTTGTACTTTTTTGCTGTACCTGCTCAGAATATTGCTGTGGTTAGCGGGAACACGGTAGCTGTAGATAACGGCATGATTGAAGCTCAGATTGATGGTGGAAAGATGATTTCGGTGAATCTGAAGGGAGAAGCCAATCTTCTGAATAATGGCGGATACGGTTATTTTTCCTACAATGACGATAACGGTTTTTTTTCACCCTCAGCACTGCAGCCCGGCATAAAAGTAAATACAGCCGAAATAGCAGATATCTATTTTCGGAAAGTCGATAATTTTGATATTGAAATGCACTTTGTGTTTCGAAAAAACGAGTCCGGCTTTTATACTTACTTCGTGGTTTCGGATGCCGGACTTGCCGGTAAGTCGCTTGGACAGTTGCGGTTTGCCTTTCGCGTGGATAAGGACATATTTGATTATGCCTGGACTGTAGAACGCCAGGGCCCCATGATTCATCCGGATGTGCTGGCAAATTATGTGGAGGAAATTCAGGATGCGACCTTCCTGCTTCAGGATGGCTCCATCTATACCAAATATGACTGGTGTACCTATAAAATTTACGACGATCTGCATGGCCTTATGGGTAATGGAACAGGTGTTTGGAATATAGAAGCCAGCCATGAATACATTTCCGGCGGTCCAACCATGCAGGAGACCACACTCCATGGGACAAATACAACGCCCATATTGCTTTGTCCCTTTTTAACGGGCCATTTCGGGAGTGAAACCATAACGCTACAGGATGAATATACACATTGGAGCAAGATCTTTGGCCCTGCATTTATTTATATCAACAGTGGAACCAATGAAGAAATAATTGCGGATGCCAGGCAAAAGGCTGCAGAACTGAAATCAGAATGGCCGTACCAGTGGCTTGAACATGATTTGTTTGCGCGCTCACGTGGCAACTTAAACGGAAAGCTGGATATAAAAGGCCGTGGAATGGTGGATAGTGCCATGGTGGTGCTGTGCAAAGCCGGGCCATCCTGGATTCCTGAAGAAGGGCGCTGGCAATGGCAACCTTACGATTATTTCTTTTGGGCTGAAGCCGATGAAAACGGGAATTTTAAAATTGAAAAGATCATTCCCGGAACCTATACCCTGTATGCCTATACGCAGAAAGGCAAATTAATTGATGAGCTGAGACAGGATAACGTGCTTATCAGCGAAGGGAATAATGATGCAGGTATCATTCAGTGGGATGCTAAAGACAGAGAAAAAACAATATTTCAGATAGGGGTAGCAGATCATAAATCCGGCGAATATAAGCTGGGAAACATGCCAAGAGCCTATGGCCGTTGGAAAGAATCACCCTATGAGCTGACCTATAACAGTGAAGTCGATACTCCACGTGTTAACTGGTATTATTGTCAGCGGGTGAACAGCACCTGGGATATAAATTTTAACATAGCAGATGTTTCTGTTTTGAATGATCCTGTAATTAAAGTAGCGCTGGCTGGCGTGGATGCCGGGCCACACCTCGATCTTATCCTGAACGGTGAAACCGTTTCGGTGAACGATCTTTGGAGTGACAGCGGAATCCGCAGATCCTCACTGACCAGTGGAAAATACAAATGTATAAGCTGCGATATGGATAAAAGCCTTTTACAGGAAGGTGAAAACACCCTGCAACTCAGAAGTTACGGCTCAGCACAGGAATATAAAGGAATAATGTACGATGCGATCATCCTGGAAGCCGATACCAGCAAAAGTGTGCATGACCCGTCGCTGGCATCACTCACGGTAAGTACAGGTCAGCTTAGTCCGGCATTTAATTACAGAATCGGCACCTACGTTGTTTCTGTCCCACAGGGTACTACAGTGTTCCCAACCGTATCAGCCCTTGCTGTAAACGAAAATGCAATGGTTCATATTGATAACGTGACCGAAATTCCGGATACCGCATATGTGCATGTCACAGCGGATGATGGGATATCTACAGCTACCTACAGGATCATTTTTGATTATGCAACATCAATACAAACTGTTAAAATGGATGTGGAAGATGAAAGCAAGAGGGTAGATGTTTATACGGTTTCAGGCCGTTGTTTACGTTCAGGCGTTGAAAAGGAAAAAGCACTGAAGGGATTGGAAAACGGAATTTACATTGTAGGACAAAAAAAAGTAGTTGTTACAGAATCAAAATAAACAATAAAATAAATCTATTGATGGAAACAAAATTAACCGGTCGAAGGGCCTCGGGTCTCTATTATGCTCTGCTTTTTCTAATGGTATTATCGACCATTGCATGTGTGCCGAAATCCAGTCAAAATGGGTTGGCATTAAAGGATGCGTTCAAGGGTAAGTTTTATATTGGAACAGCCCTGAACGGAGCCCAGATAACAGGTAGGGATACCTTAGCTGTCCGTATTGTAAAGGAACAGTTTAATGCCATCGTGGCTGAGAACTGCATGAAGAGTGCATCGCTTCAGCCGGAAGAAGGTCGGTTTAACTTTTCGCTGGCCGATCAATTTGTGAAATTCGGGGAAGAAAATGACATGTTCATAACGGGTCATACCCTCATATGGCACTCCCAGATTCCCGGATGGTTCTTTACAGACAGCCTTGGAAAGGATGTCACACCGGAGGTATTGAAGGAGCGCATAAAACAACATATCCTTACTGTTGTCGGCAGGTATAAAGGACGTGTGAAAGGCTGGGATGTGGTGAATGAGGCCATCCTGGATGACGGATCATACAGACAAAGTAAATTTTATCAGATACTGGGTAAAGATTTCATCAAACTGGCATTCAGGCTGGCACATCAGGCTGATCCTGAAGCAGAGTTATATTACAACGACTATTCAATGGCAAATGCCGGAAAACGTGAAGGTGTTGTCAAAATGGTGAAGGAACTTCAGCAGGAAGGCATTCGGATTGATGGCATTGGTATGCAAACACACATCGGATTAAGTTACCCGGATTTAGCAGAATATGAAAAAAGTATGGAAGCCTTCGCAGGTCTGGGGCTTAAGGTCATGATCACAGAAATGGATCTTACGGTATTGCCTTCACCATGGGGAAATACAGGGGCTGAAGTTGCTCAAAACAAGGCATACCAGGAAAAGATCAATCCCTATAAAGACGGATTGCCTGATTCTGTTTTGCAAAAGTTCAATGCCCGTTACCTTAATTTTTTTGGTCTCTTTATAAAACATCAGGATCAGATTTCACGGGTTACCTTCTGGGGTGTGACCGATGCCAACTCCTGGCGTAACAACTGGCCGGTGAGAGGACGAACGGATTATCCCTTGCTGTATGACCGCAGTGGCAGAGCCAAACCGGTAGTTACGGAAATCATACAGGAAACCAAAAAATAAAGTAACAAACAACACAATCCGGTCAAAATGCCATAACATGACACGAACACTTTTACTTCTCACGCTGCTATTATGCCTGAACATCACTGCAGAAGATGGTCATCAGCTCTGGCTCAGGGCACAGAACAACGGTCAGGTCACCGTAAAATATAAAACAGGTTCTCCTACACTGGATATTGCTGCACAGGAGTTACATCAGGGATGGCAGGGTAAAGATGGCGCCAGAATCAGACTGATAATTAAAGGGGACAGAAGGATTACAGGAGATGGATTCCGGCTGACACGAAACAGGATTTACGCTCAAACAGATCTGGGTATTCTCTACGGTGTATATGAATTGCTGCGTCGTCAGCAAACCGGAGCACCCATTGACAAGGTTATTCAAAATCCATCGTATGATCTTCGTCTGCTGAACCACTGGGATAACCTCGATGGGAGCATCGAACGTGGCTATGCCGGTTCATCGATATTCTGGCGCAAAGGCAAAGATGCCTTTACTGTTACAGCACAGGACAGAAACCTATGGAAGGAGTATGCGCGGGCAAATGCGTCGGTCGGGATAAACGGGACTGTTTTGAATAATGTCAATGCATCACCTCAAATGTTAAGTCCAAAGGTTTTGAAGAGGGTTCAGGAGATCGCTGATGTACTGAGGCCTTATGGTATAAAACCTTATCTGGCGGTTAAATTCTCCTCTCCTTCGCTGATCGGCGGACTTAAAACGTCTGATCCGCTTGATCCTGATGTTATAGGATGGTGGCAGGAAAAAGTCAGTGAAATATATGCGCTTATCCCCGATTTCGGTGGATTCCTGGTCAAAGCTAACAGTGAGGGACAGCCTGGGCCACAGGATTTTGGCCGGTCCCATGCCGATGGGGCCAATATGCTGGCCGATGCATTAAAGCCGTATGGTGGAATTGTGATGTGGCGCGCCTTTGTTTATAAACCTTCCGGAGACGACCGCGTCAAACAGGCTTATGACGAATTTGTCCCTCTGGACGGAAAGTTCAGGGATAATGTTATCATCCAGTCCAAAAACGGGCCGCTGGATTTTCAACCGCGAGAACCCTTCAGTCCGCTATTCGGAGGGATGAAAGAAACGGCTGTGATGCCGGAGCTGCAGATCACACAGGAATACCTTGGGCAAAATGTTCACCTGGTTTTTCTGGCGCCCATGTGGGAGGAGTTTTTTAACAGCGACACTTATATGGAGGGTCCCGGAAGTACGATTGCCCGATACACGGGTGGTGACATAATCCCTTTTCAACATACGTTGATTGCCGGTGTGTCAAATATTGGTTCTGACCCAAATTGGTGTGGTCATCCCTTTGCGCAGGCCAACTGGTATGCTTTTGGAAGAATGGCCTGGAGCAATAGCTTAACGAGCGAACAGGTCGCAGATGAATGGCTGAAGCTGACATTTTTGAATGCCCGGGAAGAACTTTCGGATACTTCCTTATGGTTCCAACATTTTTTGCACCCGGTAAAACAAATGATGATTGAAAGCCGTGAAGCAGCAGTGAATTATATGATGCCGCTTGGGTTGCATCACTTGTTCGCCGCAAACGACCATTATGGTCCGGCTCCATGGTGGAATCCCGCAGATTGGCGTAAAGACTGGACCAGACCATATTACCATCAGGCTGATGATAAAGGTATCGGTTTTGACCGGACCCGGAATGGAAGCAATGCAGTCAGCCAGTATAATGAACCATTGCCATCTGTTTTTAATGATTTGAAAACTTGTCCTGAAAAGTACCTGCTTTGGTTTCATCATGTGCCATGGGATTACAAGCTGCATAATGGTAATACCTTATGGAATGAGCTGTGTTACAGGTATGATAGTGGTGTTAAAGAGGTAGATAAATTTCAAAAAACCTGGAATAATATGGGATTGTATATGGATTCCGAACGGTTTTATCAGGTTCAGGGTAAATTGCGGGAACAATACGATAATGCCCGTATCTGGAAGGCTGCCTGTCTGCTCTATTTTCAGCAGTTCAGCGGAATGCTTTTACCTGATAATGTAGAACCACCGGTTTACAGGCTGAACGAACTGATGCAGATAGATTAAAAGTGATAAACGACATATTAACGCATTAAAGGCATGAGTTTACTTCTTGTTTAAAATCGGATTAATTTCTGGTTTGACGTCAATTTAAACCCGATAATATCAATAAGTTTTTAAATTTGCCCCGTACTAACAACATGCTTATTTCATGAAAAAAACCATTTTTTATGCCTTTGTAGTCTTGCTTGGTTTACAAACTGCAAATGCACAAACAAATTATACCAACTCCATTACCAACCCTAGTTTTGAATCCGGCAACGCTAACGGCTGGAACTGGATCGGAGCCAGTGGCTATACATGGGTTGGAGTGAACAACGATGGAGACGACACCAAAACAGGGACGTACATTGCCGGCACATGGAATGCGAGTATTGGCGATGTAGAACTTTCTCAAACGATCACAGGGCTTCCGGAAGGCATGTACACCATCACAGGAGATCTTATGGGAAGTAGCAATGCAAGCACCAGTCGCTTAACTACCCAGCGTATTTTTGCCAACGGGGTTTCGCAGTTGTTTGGATCAGAAAACGATTATTCCACAGATAATCTGTCTGTTTTAGGCAGGGCAGAGACGTATTCTTTCGGCGGATATACTGAAACTCAGAACGACAGGGGACCGTTTTTAACATTGACGGTCACGGCTCCGGTAACCGACGGTAATTTAGTGTTGGGTGTTCGTACAAATGGTAGAGCAACTCAACAGGGATATGCTTTTCCAAACCTAACTTCTGGAGATGGTCATGGATGGTTCAAGGTGGATAATTTTACGCTGACCTATATCGGTGAGTTAACTGAAGAAGTGAAAACCAATGCCTCTCTATTGAATATTAAAGTCACAGATGGGCAGTTTGAACCGGATTTTAATCCTGACTCTCTAGCCTATACTGTGACACTGCCTGCTGGTGCCACATTGGTCAATCCGGAATTGGTTCCGGCTGTACCCGGTGTTGCTGTTTCAGGAAATGAAGCGGTTGATATCACCTCAGGAACAGGGGTGTCTGTTATAACGATCACATCTGTGGGTGGCTCAGAATCAAAAATCTATACCCTGAATTACACGGTTGAAAACCCTTTTGAAATTACCGGTGAACAACAGGATAAACTTTACACCAATGAATTCCCACTGGGGGATGTTACACTGTTGGATGGTCCTTTTAAACATGCGGAGGATCTGAATATCCAGACGCTTCTGAAATATGATGTGGATCGCTTACTTGCTCCTTATCGCAAGGAAGCCGGTTTGTCTGCAAAAGCCTCCAGTTATCCCAACTGGATCGGACTTGACGGGCACATAGGCGGACATTATCTTACGGCAATGGCTATCAATTATGCAGCTACCGGTAATTCAACCTGTAAGCAACGCATGGATTATATGGTGGATGAATTGAAATCCTGCCAGGATGCAAACGCAATTAAATATCCAGCATGGGGTGTAGGTTATGCCGGGGGTGTTCCTTCAAGTAATTCGGTATGGTCAACATTTAAAACAGGGAATTTCAGCAACTATACCTCAGCCTGGGTTCCCTGGTACAATCTGCATAAAACGTATGCCGGCTTACGTGATGCCTGGCTGTATGGCAATAATGAAACCGCGAAAGAAGTATTCCTGAAATTTTGTGACTGGGCCATTTCGATCACTTCCGGTTTATCTGATGCACAGATGGAAACCATGCTGAACACTGAACATGGTGGCATGAATGAGGTACTGGCTGATGCTTACCAGATGACCGGTGAAGCAAAGTATATTACAGCGGCGAAACGGTTTTCACATAAGCAGATTTTAAACAGTATGGCTGCTCATGTAGATAATCTGGATAACAAACATGCCAATACACAGGTTCCTAAAGCTGTCGGATTTCAAAGAATTGCAGAACTGACCAAAGATGTGGCATACACGAATGCAGGTCAGTTTTTCTGGCAGACTGTGACCCAAAACCGCAGCCTTGCACTTGGAGGCAACAGCCGGAAGGAATATTTTCCACAGGCTTCTGCCTGCATAGATTATATAAATGATGTGGAGGGTCCGGAATCCTGCAATACCAACAATATGCTGAAATTGACAGAAGATCTGTTTCGTGTTGATCCTCAGGCCAAATACGCTGATTTTTATGAGAGGGCGATGTTGAATCATATCCTTTCCACACAGCATCCGGAACATGGGGGTTATGTATACTTTACGCCGGCACGTCCTCAGCACTACCGGGTTTATTCTGCGCCCAACCAGGCCATGTGGTGTTGTGTTGGAACCGGCATGGAAAATCACGGTAAATATGGTGAGTTTATCTATACGCATGATGACGAATCGCTGTATCTCAACCTCTTTATTGCATCAGAGCTTAACTGGAAAGAAAAAGGTTTAACGCTAAGACAGGAGACATCTTTTCCTGATGAGGAGCAGACGGTATTAATTATATCTACTACCACACCAACCGATTTTATACTGAAAGTTCGTTCCCCAGGGTGGGTTAATGCAGGTGCACTGAAAATTATCGTTAACCACGATACCCTTGATGTGCAGTCAGTACCACAGACCTATATCCCGGTTCAGCGTACATGGAGTGACGGAGATACTGTGAAGATTTTACTGCCAATGCATAACGCAATTGAACAGCTTCCCAACGTATCCCGCTACGTGGCCATAATGCATGGTCCGGTACTACTGGGTGCAAAAACCGGGACACAGGATCTGGCTGGCTTGGTTGCGGATGACAGTCGCTGGGGGCATATTGCGAGTGGCAGCCTGATGCCTTTGGATCAGGCACCTGTACTGGTTGCTGACAGGGACAGCATCACCGCAAAAATAGTTCCTGTACAAGGGGAGCCATTGCACTTTAAAGCAAATGATCTGTTTCCTGATGCAGAAGATACAGATCTGGTACTGGAACCGTTCTACAAAATACATGACGCAAGGTACATGATGTACTGGCTGGCGCTGAACAAGGATCAGTATCAGAGCGTACTGGATAGTCTGGCTGAAATTGAGAAGGCAGAACTGGAGCTGGATGCACGGACAGTGGATCAGGTGGCACCGGGTGAACAACAGCCTGAGGCAGACCACAACCTGCAAAGTTCTAACTCCACTACCGGAAACTGGCAGAATGAATTTTGGCGCGACGCCAATAACGGTGGCTTTATCAGTTACACCTTTAGTACTCAGGGTAAATCAGATCTTTCTCTTATGGTGCGTTACTGGGGTAATGAAACGTATGGTAGCCGAACTTTCGAAATTCTGATTGACGACGTTAAATTAACGACTGAAAACCTGATTGGGAAGTGGAATGTCGATGAATTTAAAAATGTGGAATACCCTATTCCGAATTCCATGACGGAAGGAAAGGAACAGATTACGGTAAAGTTTCAGGCTATCAATTTATCTAACATAGCCGGTGGATTGTTTTACGTTCGCATATTGCAACCTTCAGAAGAGGCCGCAATCTCTTACGAAGTAGTGGATAACATGGGTTGGAAAGCTGATGTAGTTGATAAAAGTATCAGGATCACAGCATTACCCGAAAATGGAACGGTTGCTATTTATGATATTCGGGGGAAACTTATTGATAAGCGTACCATAAGGGATTCTTATGAAGAGTTTGAATGTCAGGAGGCTGGAGTAAAAATTATCAGGGTCTGCTCCGACGGTAAAGCACAGGCAGGGAAAGTTGTTATATATTAAACCATTTGTAATGCGATATTTAATTCGCATTACAAATAATTTTTAATGGTCTGAATAAGCTGGTCTTTTTTTATTGGTTTAGGGATATAGCCGTTGCATCCTGCCTTAATAGCTTTTTGTTTATCATCTGGTAATGCATATGCAGTTTGTGCAATAATAATGACATTAAGATCTTTTTCCCTGATTTTTCTTACAAGATTAAGTCCGTTAATGTCCGGTAAGCCTATATCCATTAATATAATATCCGGTTTTTTTGTACTGTAAAGCATCATTGCTTTCTGTCCGTTTTCAGCATAAAAAATGTTCGAAAAGGATTCCTGCAGGACCTCTTCATAGAAGGCTTTGCTGGCAGGATCATCTTCAACAACCAGTATTTTTTCGCTGTTTAGCTGAACAATTTGCGATCCGTTTACTGATATTTCTTCCGGCTTCATGTTGTTCTTTGGAACTACCACAGGCATTTGAAACCAGAATCTTGATCCCACGCCGTGTTTGGATTCCAGGTTTATTTCACACCCCATGAGTTCAGTAAGTTTTTTAACAATGGCCAGACCCAGTCCTGTTCCTCCATAACTTCGGGTCGTATTATCATCAGCCTGGCTGAATCGTTCAAATATCAGTTGCTGCTTATCATCGGGGATCCCAATTCCGGTATCAGACACAAAAAATTCTACAGTTGTACTACTGACAATACGTAATCCAAAATCAATGTTTCCTTTGTGGGTAAATCTAATCGCATTGTCTAAAAGATTCGTAATGACCTGTGTTATCCGGTTCTCATCACTTTTAACAAATATCTGATGATCTGGTTTTATGAGATTTATTTTAACCTCTGGTTTATTAGATTCCCTGATTTTGTTCTGATATATGGAATTGATATTTGAGAGCATAATTCCGACATCGAATATACTTTGATCTATAACCAGTTTCCCGGTTTCAAGTCTGGAAATATCCAGGATATCATTAATGATCTTTAACAATCCTTCAGCGCTTTTATTGATAATTCTTCCGAATTCCTCTTTATTTTCTTTTGTCAGCTTATTATTTTCAGTGAGCAGATTTGTAAATCCCAGTATTCCATTTAAAGGGGTTCTTATTTCATGGCTCATATTGGCCAGAAATGCAGATTTTAACCGTTCACTCTCCTCTGCTTTTTCTTTGGCAATAACAAGATCCTCCAACAGCTTCTTCTTATCGGTAACATCATGTACTATACTATGCAAAAGTACTTTCCCTTTGTATTCGGTTTTACTCGTATAAACCTCCACATCCCGGATCTCTCCGTTAGCCAGACGATGTTTGAATTCAAAATAGATTCTCTTTTCTTTAACTGCGTTTCGCATATTCTGGAAAACTTCATCCTGACTGATTGGATTGATCTCATTTATATTCATTTTTTCGAGCTCATCAATGCTCCATCCATAAAAATCCGAAGCAGCCTTGTTTGCGTGAACAATATTACCGGTTTTAGGATCAAGAAGTAATTTTACTGCTGAATGATTTTCGAACAGATTACGGTAGGCTTGTTCGCTTTCTTCCAACTGTATTTCATAATTCTTACGGTCAGTTACATCCCTGATGGTACCAAACATTCTTACCGGCTCTCCTTGTATGTTAAACTCAAGTTCACCATGTCCGACAACCCATCTCACCTTTTCATCATTTTGCCGGATTATTTTGTATTCTTTTTCAAATACATGCTTTCCTTTAACCACGTAATTCAAAAAATAATCCATCATCTCTTCACTGTGATCCGGATGAACCATGTCGTTCCAGCTATCCACAGTGTGAGGGTTGTCTTTTGATATCCCAAATATTTCATCCAGCACTTCCGATGAAGTCCAGTGATTGTTTAAAATATTTAAATCATAAGTGCCGATTTTGCCAACTCTTTGAGATTCTCTCAGCCAGAACTCACGCTCCTTATACCTTGTTTCACTTTCAATGAGAACTTTCTGGTATCTTCGCTCTTCGGTCTGGTCTCTGAATACGATAACTACGCCAATTATTTTACCATCCTTGTTCTTGATAGGTGCTCCGCTATCAGCCACAGGGAATTCTTTCCCGTTTTTGGAAATTAAAAGTGTATGGTCTGCAAGTCCAACGATGGTTCCGCTGTTTGTAACTTTGGCAACAATATCTTCTGCTTTTTCCCGGCTTTCTTCATCAATGATGTGGAAAACTGTCTCGAGATTTTTCCCTTTCACATTTTTAATCTTCCATCCGGTAAGCTTCTCAGCTACCTCATTCATTTGAGTAATCATTCCCTTTTCATCTGTACATATTACCGCATCACCAATACTTAGAAGCGTGGTGTGGTATAGTGCTTCACTGTCTATAATGGACTGATAGTTAACAATATATTTTTCGGTTAACTGAATGACTTTGGAAATGATAGCAAATGCAATCGGGAATATTGTCAGAACAGGCAACCATAACTGTTCCATGAGGTATGCAAAGTTCAGCACAGGGTGCAAAACCTGTGAGATGAGCATGACAATATGTGCAATAACTCCGATAAACAGGAAATGCCAAAAGCTTAGTTTAGTCAATTTCTCTTTGAAAATATTTCTGAACAATAAGCCGGTTCCACTGCATAAGACAATGGTTGCCAGTCCTGGAATCACTCCGGCGCCACCCAGATAAATTCTGTAGGCTGCAGAAATAACTCCAGAAATCAAAACAGTGTAAGCTCCTCCCCATAAACCTGCAAGGGTAAGTACTACTGATCTTCCGTCATAAATTGTCCCCTGAGAATACACAAATGGGTTCATCATAGCTGCAATGGCTATCAATCCAAAAAGTAATCCACTCAGCGGATGGTACATCTTTTTCAAATCGCCTCTATACCATCTAATAATGCCATAGAGAAATGAAAGCGTAATAAGCAACGTGGCATTCTTAATAAATTCCTGTGTCATTAGAATGAATTAGAATTTATCCCAAATTTAATAATTTATTCTGCTTCAACTGTTTTAGAATTCAACGGAAATCAAAATAATTCATTTTCTGATGTGCTGGCTCTATTAAAGGGAATTGACGTTGTGTTAGGCTTTATTTTAATTCGGAATCGATGTTAATTCATTTTGCCTTTCAACAAATAATCCTGTTCATTCGTTTTAGACCTATAAAAAGCTGGAATGAAATGGATAAAAGTATATATAGTATTGCTAAAATGGACTGCCCATCGGAGGAAAGGCTTATCCGAATGAAACTTGACGGGAATCCGGATATTAAAAATCTGGAGTTTGATTTATCCAACCGGCAACTGACAGTCTACCATAACGGGCATATTCATCCCATAGAACAGGCAATAAACAGCCTGAATTTAGGGATGAAAAAATTATCTACGGAGCAAGTTGAACCAGTGGACGTAGAAGAGGCTGCAAACCAGAGAATCATACTTTGGGCAGTGCTTGTAATTAATTTTGTGTTTTTTATTATTGAAATGTCTACTGGACTTATCTCCAAATCCATGGGGCTGGTAGCAGACAGTCTGGATATGCTAGCCGACTCTTTTGTATATGCATTAAGTCTTTTTGCAGTAGGGGGTACTCTGGTTCGTAAAAAAAATATTGCCAGGCTTGCAGGATATTTTCAGATTTTATTGGCTGTGGCAGGCTTTTTAGAAGTTATCAGACGGTTTATGGGAAGTGAACACCTTCCTAATTTTACAACCATGATCGTAGTATCAATTTTTGCTCTCATAGCCAACAGTATCTGTCTTTACATGCTGCAAAAGTCCAACAGCAAAGAGGAGGCACATATGAAGGCGAGCATGATTTTTACGTCAAACGATGTGGTCATTAATCTGGGCGTAATCGCTGCAGGTATTTTAGTAAATGTTCTTGATTCCAATAAACCGGATCTTGTAATTGGATCAGTCGTGTTTATAATAGTAATGCGCGGAGCCATCCGTATACTTAAACTTGGCAAAAAGGAGTAGAGCTACAAATATTACACTTGAGTAATTCTGATCCGGGTACAAACTTCACCGTGTTATTTTTTCTTGTATATTTTTATATCCCTGCGATTGTTCATAAATTTATCGAAGACTTTAAACGATATGTGTCGATGTTAATTAATGAACTACTTCCTTTACCGGATTATACTGGCAATGCGAAAATGCATAAAGCGCACCTGCAACTCAACAATCTTTTAATAGCAATGAAGAAAAAGGATATTCCTGACAGGATTGCTGCCATAATTAATGCTGAAACAGAAAAGATAAATGCGGTTAAAGTTCCCGGATCGGATTTCCATCGGAAAATCAGAGCTGTACAGACCCGATTGATTAAGCTATTGGAGAAAGAGCTTAAAATGGTTCCCCAAAATCACTACCGTAATCAGTGGTTGGCGCTCGGCATGGCTGCGTTCGGGATACCTCTTGGTGTAGCATTCGGGGCCAGCCTGAAAAATATGGCTTTTATCGGAATCGGAATTCCAATTGGTATGACCGTAGGCATGGCTGTTGGGTCTGAAATGGACCGAAAAGCTTTTAAAGAGGGGCGCCAGCTGGATATTGAAATAAAATGAACGATTAATCCTGTATTCTAAATATTATGACTGATAAGATAAAATTTGTAATCATTGGCAGCGGCAATATTGCCAATACCTATATTTCAGCCATTCAAAAAATTGAGAAAGCTGAAGTGACAGGTATTATATCAAGAAGTTCAAAAAAACCTTCACAGGCAGAACATCTTCCTGTATTTCATTCCTTGCAGTCTGTTACGGTGGAATTTGATGCAGTTATTGTTTGTACACCAAATGGATATCATCATATCAGTACTATTGAAGCGGCAGAACTTGGCAAACACGTATTGTGTGAAAAGCCTATAGACATTACAACGGATGCCATTGATGATATGATTTCTGCCTGTAAACAAAACAATGTGAAGCTGGGTGTAGCATATCAGCGCCGGTATAGTTCTGATAATCCGGTTGTGAAAGCATTGATTGAAAATGGAAGTCTGGGTAAGATTTTTTCTGTTGATCTTTCCATAAAAAATTACAGGGATGACAGCTATTACAATTCCGGTGCATATCGCGGAACCTGGGATATTGATGGCGGTGGCCCGTTTATTCAGCAGGCTTCGCATTACATTGATTTGTACTATTGGTTTTTTGGAAGACCCGAAAAGCTGGTCAGTACCCTGGGAACATTTGTACATGACATTGAAGTAGAGGATCACGGAGCGGTTATATGTGTTCACCAGAATGGAATGATAAGTACCATTACGGCATCTACTGCAACAAAACCCGGCTTTCCGGCAAAACTGGAAATCTATTCTGACAAAGGATACCTGGTGATGGAGAATGATGTGATTACGCAATGGGAGATGGAAGATCTTGAAAATCCATCAGTAGCTGATAAAAGTATGAATGGCCATACCGGATCAGCAACCGCTGTAGTAAACGATACCTCTAATCATGAATTGATTATTCAGGATTTTGTAGAAGCCGTTTTTTCCGGCAAGGAACCATTAATAACAGGAGAATCAGCGCGTAATGCCACAGAAATCATCCTTGATATTTATAAAAACCGGTTCTGACCGTTAATTATTTTATACATTTTTCAGTTTAAGTTATACAACTTTCTGTATTAACATTGGTTTTAACTGATGCGTACCATTATGCTCATGCAATTCATTGTTATTTTGATGAAAATTTGAATGCTTTGTGATCTTCCTGTGATATTTGATTGTGAATTTTGTAAGTGAGAAAAAACGCTTAGCGATCAAATGAAATAAATAGAAAAGGAGAAACAGATGAAACGGATAATAAATTTAATGGTTCTGGTTCTGATTACGCTGACCGGATGCGCTCAGACGGGGAATAAAAAGGAAAAAGAAGATAGTCGTTACTTTCGTCCGTTAACAAGGGCAGAAGAACGTGTGATAGTAAATAAAGGGACAGAAAGACCTTATACAGGGAAATATGAGGATTTCTGGCAGGAAGGGGTATATGTTTGTAAACGCTGCGGAGCCGAATTGTACAGGTCGTCAGATAAGTTCAATGCGCAATGTGGCTGGCCGAGTTTTGATGATGAGATTCCGGGAGCAGTAACGCGTACTCCTGATCCGGATGGCATGCGAACAGAAATTACATGTACAAACTGTGGAGCGCATCTTGGACATGTATTTACGGGCGAAGGCTTTACACCTAAAAACACACGACATTGTGTAAATTCAATCAGTCTGGTTTTCGTTCCGGCTCATCCGCCCAAAAATGCTACTACCGATACTGCCATATTTGCCGGTGGTTGTTTCTGGGGCGTGGAATATTATATGGAAAAAGCACCGGGTGTGATCGATGCTGTAGATGGCTATATTGGAGGTCATATCAAAAATCCCACCTACGAAGAGGTATGCAGCCATACAACAGGATTTGCCGAAGCAGTTGAAATAGTTTATGATCCAAAGAAAACTGACTATGAAACGCTGGCTAAGCTGTTTTTTGAAATTCATGATCCGACACAACTGAATCGCCAGGGACCGGATATTGGAGATCAGTACCGTTCTGAGATCTTTTACCGGAATATGGATCAGAAAAAAACGGCAGAAAAGCTGATTGGAATACTTAAGGATAAAGGTTACAATGTAGTGACGAAGTTAACTCCGGCGACCAAGTTCTATAAAGCAGAGGATTATCACCAGGATCATTATGACAGAAAAGGAGGAAAGCCTTATTGCCACGGATATACAAAACGATTTTAAACTAAAAATATAACTAATTAATAATGAGGGTCCCGGAATAATATTTCGGGACTTTTTTTTATAAAAACTTGAATTTTCCGTGACTTTTCTGTGATAGTTTTCCCGGAACTTCGTCGTGAATAAATTTTAAAAATCAGTATTATGAAACTACTACGTTTAACTTTAGGACTTACGATGTTTGGATTATTTTTTGTGTCATGCGAAAAATATAATCAAATTCATGACGGTAAACATTCTCATAAAAAAGCAATGTATACGGTAACCGTTGAAAATGTGTTTAATGCGTACAGTTATTTCCAGTCCGGTGTTGTTGCTATTCCGGAAGGTGCTTCGGATCCCGGCCCTGCCTTACCGGGTCATTCCTATAAATTTTCATTTTATGCCGGCCCGAAACATATGTTGTCTTTTGCAACTATGTACGGATTTTCGAATGATGGGTTCTATGCGCCGGATGGGATGGGAATTAGTTTGTTCAGCGGCGGCACACCCGTTACAGGAGACATTACATCGCAGGTGATGCTATGGGATGCGGGAACTGAAATGAATCAGATGCCCGGAATGAGCAATATGCATGATGGCGCAGATGAAAACAGTGCGGTCATGCTCATGTCGGATGTGGGGGATGGTTATAATTACGGAACCGTAGCAACAAATCTGATGGTTACGCTTGCATACAACGGGAACCACATGTTTACGGTAACTATTGACAACATGAGTGGAAGTACAACAGCCATATCACCTGTAGCATGGGTGGTTCACAGCATGGATAACCCGCTGTTTGAAAAAGGCATGGCAGATTACGGTAAAGGATTGGAAGATTTGGCTGAAACTGGTAATGCATCGGTGCTGGGTGATTATCTTGCAATGAACAGTGGTTATGTATCCCCGATCGCACCGGGAGTTTGGGTGATCCATGACAATAAGGAGATGCCAATTTTTACGAACAACACCCCGGATTACGGTGAAGGTCTGGAACAGCTGGCTGAAATGGGCGATCCTTCTGTTGTTCATACGTCATTGATGGGCGAAGGTTACCAGACTGGCGTGTACAATACCCCTGATGGAGCAGCTGGTCCGGCACCAATCTTCCCGGGAGAAAAATTTACGTTTTCCTTTGAAGCCTATCCAGGACAACGTTTGAGCATAGCCAGTATGCTGGGTGCCTCTAACGACCTGTTCCTTGGTACAGGCGATACCGGATTCACATTATCATCATCACCGGGCATGAAAGACATCACGAAATGGTTCAGTCTGTGGGATGCCGGAACGGAAGTGAATGAATATCCAGGAACACAAACGCAGGCCAATACAGTTGAAGGCGGAAACGTGATGATGGTGAATGATGGATTCCCTTACCCAATGGTGGATGAGATGATAAAAGTGACCATCATGAGGAATTAAGTTTTGGAAATATAGATTTACAGGATTTAAATTTTAAAAGGGATGCATCTTTATGTGTCCCTTTTGTTTAGACTCTCATCCTGTAATGCTTTTTATTACTTTTGGGGAAGATTTTCAGATGTGTTATGCGGAATTTTACTACTCTTATATTGCTTTTATTTAGTATTTCTTTTTATGGTACTGAATTCCAGGATTTCAATCTGACCAATATCCATAGGTTAAATAATCTTCCTTTGACATATACTGACTGCATAACTCAGGACAGCTGTGGTTTTATATGGTTTGAGTTTGATGGCCTTTCACGATACGATGGCAATCAACTTAAAAACTGGTCAATGAAGCCCGGAGATAGAAATTCGCTAATCAGCAATGATTTAAGATGTTTAGTGCCGGACAGAAAGGGAAACCTGTGGATTGGTACACAAAAGGGACTTTCAAGATTTAATACTTCAACACATCAGTTCACCAATTACAATTATAAATTTCCGAATACGGTAGGTATTCAGTTTATAACTACACTTTGTCTCGCTGACAAGGGGCATTTTTTTATAGGCACAAGCAATAATGGTGCTTATATTTTAGACACTGAAAATGATTCACTGGTTCATTTTAGTACAGGTTCTTCTGAAATTGCGAGAAGTCTATCTTCCAATTCAGTTTATAAGATTCTGAAAGCCGGAGAGAATAATTATTGGGTGGCTACAGAGTCGGGGCTGGACTTATTCAGGCAGGACGAAGCAACAATGCAGCATTTTTTTAGTGGAAAGAGTGTTCGTGATATTGCAGTTGATCGTAATGGTGGACTATGGGTGTCGTTGTATACAAATGCATCGTTTGAAATAATTAATGAGGCAACGGGTGATCCTGTCAGGACAGTTCAGATGCCGGATAACTTCAGGGAAAAGCAAAAACGTCTGTTTTTTGATTCCCGGGATATGCTTTGGATTTCTGTACTGGATCGGGGTCTTTATATATTTGATTATGGAAATTTAGGTCAGCTTAAAGAAGTGAGGGACGGATCAGATGTCGTCCCGGAAACGATTTCCAGTCCGATGAACGTTTATGAAGATAGTTTCCATAATATCTGGATCACAACCTTTAACCGGGGAATATATTTTTACGACAGGATTGAGAGCCCTTTTCACATCGTAAAAAACAGATTTTCATACAACGGACGTTTCGCAACAAGTACGCGGGTAATTTATCAGGATAAAGAAAACAACATTTGGGCCGGGGCACGTAATGCCGCCATCCTTAGCAGGTATAATCCAAAGAAGAATACGTTTGATAATTACGTCCTTCAATTGCCGGGTGATAAAAAACCTGAAGACGACATGATCTGGTCCATCATTGATTACGACCATGAGAAGCTCCTGTTATCAACTCTTCATAGTGGATTATGCATATTTAACAAAGGAAGCCATAGCTTTAATTTCATACAGTTTGATCCGAATCATACCGAAAGACTTAAATCGAATTCCATTTATACCTTGATGGAAGATAGAGACGGGAAATTATGGATTGGTTATTCAGATGACGGACTGGACTTGTATGATCCTTCTTCCGGCCTGTATTCACATTATGATATGCAGGATTCTAGCCATAGCTTATCTAATAACCATGTCAGAACAATTTATAAAGATAAATCAGGTATAATTTGGGTTGGTACCACAAACGGATTAAATGAATATAATCCGGAATCTGACAGCTTTCGCTCCTTTTTTTCTGATCCTGATGATAAAACCACCCTTACAGATAGCCGGGTCAATGCTGTTTATGAGGATTCCCGCGGTATCCTTTGGGTAGGGACATACCTGGGATTAAACCGTTTTGACCGGGCAACCGGAAAGGTAAAGCGTTATACAGCTGAAGACGGTTATGCTTTTACAAATACGTTTAATATTCTGGAGGACAATGATGGCTGTTTATGGTTGAACGGTGAAAGAGGATTGTCGCGTTTCAATGTAGATAAAGAGTCGTTTGATAATTATACCGATGCAGACGGATTACAGAATACGGTATATTACCACACTGCCAGTAAACTGAATTCAGGGGAATTATTATTTGGGGGAATTAATGGATTTAATATGTTTGATCCGGTTAATATCAAGCTTCAAAAAAGGAAATTATCAGTCAAAATAACAGGTATTGAATTGTTTAATAAAGAGCTGCAGGTTGGTCCTGACTCGCCCCTGAAAAAAGACATATCTCAAACGGATACAGTTCGCTTCAACTATTATGACGACGTTATCTCTTTGAAATACTCCGCGTTAAGTTTTAATAACCCCGATCTTATAACCTATGCCTATCGTTTAAAAGGATTTGAACCGGAATGGAATGAGGTTGGCAACAGGAAAACAGCAACTTATACCAATCTGAAACCCGGGAGCTATGTATTTCAGGTAAAAGCATCTTTCAACGGACTTCCCACAAATGCGGAATATGCAGAATTGCATATCCATATATCACCTCCTTTCTGGATGACATACTGGGCGTTTATCGCATACGCGGTAATTTTAGTCCTGCTTGTATTGCTCTACCGTAACCTCCTTATCAAAAGGCAAATCGCGAAACAAAAAAGAGAACTGGATGAAGAGAAGTTGCAGTTTTTTATGAATATTTCGCATGAATTCAGAACGCCGCTAACAATTATGATCAATCCGTTATGGGATGTCATGAAGAATCCGGATGTTTCACCGGGAGTAAAAAAAGTGCTTGATGTGGCTTACAGAAGTGCACAAAAATTAATGCATCTGGTAAATGAATTACAGGATTTCAGGAAACTAGACTATAACAAGGATGAAATGAGGCTTCAGAAGACCGAAATAGTGGAATATGTAAAAAGCAACGTGGAATTTTTCAGATCTCTGGCTGACAAAAAGCATATCACGTTGATATTTGAACCTGGAAATGATAAACTGGAAGCCTTTACCGACACTGGTAAGTTGGATAAGATTCTGAATAACCTGATTTCAAACGCGTTAAAGTATACCGGTAAAGGTGGACTAATAACTATCAGGGTTGCTAAGGATAAAGACAGTTATGACAAAACTGGTAATAGTGATGACCTTATTTTTGAAGTTGAAGATAATGGGATAGGGATGAGCAAACAGCAGGTAAAAGATGTATTTAACAGGTTTTACCAGGTTAATTCCCATAATGTTGGTGCCGGTATTGGATTGAACCTTGTTAAACGTCTTGTAGAGCAACTCAGTGGTACTGTTTCAGTGGAAAGTGAGCCAGGTAAGGGGAGCAGGTTTATGATAAGGATACCATTTATTAAGGAATACTATTATTCCGAAAATGATTTCCAAAGGGTTCAGGAAAGCCAGGACAAATCTGTACTGGATGCATTGGAATATGATCTGGATACCCTGGAGGCAGACGCATTCGACAAATTTAATCCTGAATCCGGAAAACAAACGATATTGATTGTAGAGGACAACAAAACTTTATTGGCACAGTTGAAAGAGAATCTGGAAATAAATTATAACGTAATTACAGCCTGCAATGGGGAAGAAGGGTATAATAAAGCAGTAAAATTCGAGCCAAATATGGTTATCAGTGATGTTATGATGCCGGAGATGGATGGAATTGAACTGACGGAACAACTAAAGACCAATGAGGAAACTTGCAGCATTCCGGTACTGTTGTTAACAGCTCTGTCACAGGTGGATGACCGGATTAAAGCCTATGAAACAGGTGCTGATGCCTATCTCTCAAAGCCATTTTATATGACTGAAGTTATGGTGAGGGTGGCAAATATGATTGAGAATAGGGAAAGATTGGTTGAGCAGATAAAGAACCGGAATTTGTTTACTGATCTAACTTCGAAGGATGTTAAAACGAAAGATGAAAAATTTCTGGACAATGTTATCGGAATAATTACTGAAAATCTGGATAAAAGTGACTTCTCTGTCAGTGATCTGTGTAGTGAGTTAAGGATTAGTTCCAGTAGTCTTTTTAATAAAATATCGTTACTGACAGGACAGAATCCCAGTGGTTTTATTCGGACGGTTCGTTTAAAATACAGTGCAGAACTGCTGCTGAAAGGAGAAGATTCCGTAAAAGAAATCGGATACAGGGTCGGATTTAATTCTCATGCGTACTTCTCCAAATCCTTTTCCGATTATTTTGGTTGTTCGCCGACAGAATATGTAAAACGGCATATGAGATAATGCGTTAGTACGGCAACTCCTAATACAGTTTACAATTTCCGATTGTATTGTGCGACATAGTGATAATTTAAAGAGATATATTTACTGTTTAAAGCAGATACAAATCACTCTGTCTATTTTTGTGGTTTAACTACATCTTATGAGGAAAATAAATCACAAAACTTTATTCATCATGCTGTCTCTGGGGATCACTGCATGTCATGTTGCAGTTGAGAAACCGGAAAAAAGGGTTTTTAACGTTGACAAAGCCATACAGCATGCTGTTGATAAAGTAAAATTATCAGAAACCATACTCTCTGATACAAACCGGATGCCACGTACTATAGAAACCGGCAATAAGGAATGGAAACTGGCAAGCATTCACGACTGGACCAGTGGTTTCTGGCCCGGTATTTTGTGGTACAGCTTCGAGGCAACTGGCGATAGTACCATCCTTAAAGATGCAGAGAAATCAACAGAAGCATTATCCGGAGTATTGGATGTACCGGTTGCAGATCATGACCTTGGGTTCATGTTATACTGTAGCTATGGCAACGGTGAACGTCTGATCCATAAGCCGGGGTATAAAAAATGTATTATCAGAGCTGCAGATTCACTTGCAACCCTGTATAATCCTACTGTTGGAACAATACTGTCCTGGCCTGCGATGGTTCAAAAAATGAACTGGCCCCATAACACCATCATTGATAATATGATGAACCTGGAGTTGTTATTTCAGGCAACAAAATATGGTGGATCACCAAACCTTTATAATATAGCTGTGAAGCATGCTGAAACAACCTTGAAACATCATATTCGTCCTGATTATACCACGTATCACGTGGCCGTCTACGATACTGTAAACGGTGGTTTTATTAAAGGAGTAACGCATCAGGGATACAGTGACAGTTCCATGTGGGCCCGCGGTCAGGCCTGGGGAATATATGGGTTCACCATGTGCTACAGGGAGACCGGCAAACCTGAGTTTCTGGAGACCGCTGAAAAGCTGGCAGAGGTTTATTTAAGGAGGCTTCCAAATGATATGATCCCGTATTGGGATTTTGAAGATCCGGATATCCCTGATGCACCTAAGGATGCATCTTCCGCGGCTATTGTGGCTTCTGCTCTTCTGGAACTATCCGGCTTTGAAAAGAACGATACTTTGGCTGCCCGATATAAAAATGCTGCAGTAGATATGCTGGCTGAACTGTCATCTCATATGTATCAGGCACCTTCTGATATGCCTTGCATACTCATACATTCTACTGGAAATAAACCCAATTATTCTGAAATAGATGTTCCACTTATTTATGCAGATTATTATTACCTGGAAGCCTTATTACGGCTTAAAAATATTATGCTGGAAAATCCGGTTTAACATGTGATCTGAATCAGGGTATTGATAGTTCCCTGATTTAATTCATATCATAAAAAAAAGTCAGCTACGCTTGGGATTCGTAGCTGACGGGTGAAGTATTATTTATATGGAATAAATAATAGGAGCCTTAAGTCATATATGCTGTTACGATTACTTTATTAACCATAATTCAGCCGCTTCAATTGTTGAGAATGTTTTAGTATTACTGTAAGTGACCGCCGATTCCAGGAGAATAGATAGAACAGCATCACCGGGATTATTGGTTATGACAGCAACCCTGCTGTTGCAATGCATGTCGAAAAGATTTTTATAAAATGTGATTACTTCAGTAAACATGCTCACAGGAATGTCAAAATGGCCTTTGGAGCAATCAATAATTACGCCCCGTATTTCATGCGATGTGTCAATGGTATCAAATACTTTGTTCCATGACTGGAAAATCAAATCCTTAGTGATAATGCCTTCAACTGCTTTATATAGAATGCCTTTACTAAAACGGAAATCAACTAATGTATTCATATATCTGTCTATTCAGTTTGTAATGATGTGGTAGTGTTTTACATTCGCAATAAATATTTAACAAATGTTCATATTTTCAATGTGATTAAATTGCACATTTTTTAAGAATATATTCAAAAAATCGACCCTGTTTTGACTGATAATCCGCCTCAGTACTGATATTTCTATAATCCTATTTATAGAGATGCAATAAACATTTTGCTACTTTAGTCCTATAAAACCGGGAAATTTGCCAACTTGCAAGTCTTAACGAAGAGATCAGTGAGAATAAATGAACAGAGAAAAAGAAGCTAACTTAAATAAAAGATATTCACCAGATATTCTGGATTCTGAAAGATCTTTAATCATGTCTTTGGAGTATTTCAAAGATGTTTTCAATTCCATATCAACAGTTGCATTTGTATTAAACAGTACACGTCAGGTCATTTTTGCAAGTAATGAAACCTTACAGTTGCTGGATATAGAAACGGATAAAATACTGATAGGTATGCGACCAGGCGAAGTGGTTTCATGTATTCATGCTTCTGAAACGCCTCATGGGTGTAATACATCTGATTCTTGCAAGTATTGTGGTTTATTTCAGACTCTTAACGAATCTCAGAGACAGCAGGATAAAGTGACATCTGAATGCCGTATTAGTTCAAGCCAAGGAGATAAAACCATTGCATATGATTTTTCAGTGTCATCGGTACCAGTCAGGATAAGTCATAATATCTATTATATTGTTAGCCTGATTGATATAAGTTCAGATAAACGAAAGGAACAAATGGAGAAGATTTTCTTTCATGATCTGGTTAATTCTGTTGGCGGTATAAGTGGATTGATGGAATACCTTGACACCAGTTCGGATCTGAATAAAGAAAGGGATATTTTTAGCCATCTGAAGGATGCTAGTAAGGATATTCTGGAGCAGATTATTTCATTCAAACAACTCCTGAATGCCGAATCAGGCGAGTTAAAAGTAGACTTCATTGATGTCAGTGCTGTTGATATCATCCAGTCATCCGTTGATATAATATCTAAACATGAAGTAGTTAAAGGGAAAAAAATTGATTTCTCCGGTATTGAAAATATCAGGATTTATACGGATAAAGCATTACTAACCAGAATTATGGTTAACATGTTAAAAAATGCAGCTGAAGCTGTTAATGAAAGAAATTCAGTAATTCAGATCGGTGCCGGCAAGACGGATTCAATAGTTAAGTTTTGGGTTAAAAATGATTATGTAATGCCTGATTCCATTCAGAAACAGATTTTTCAGCGCTCTTTCTCCAGCAAAGGCAACGGTCGTGGATTAGGTACATACAGCATGAAAATTCTTGGCGAAAACTATCTGAATGGCAAAGTGGGATTTACAAGCAATAAAACAGATGGAACAACCTTTTTTATTGATCTTCCTACAGAATAAATCAGATTAATTTTGAAAGATATTATTCTGGAGCCATCTGAAAATATACAGTTTCCATTGTTCCCACTAATTCCTTGCCTGATATATTATATTGGATTTTATCAAATTTCCAGAAGCTGAGCAGTTGCACTGAAGACCAGTATCTCTTATATAATATAATTATGCCGGACATGATTCCAAACCTGGCAATAAGTGATAGGAAACAAGCTTTAATTTAAAGGGATAACCCTGTAAATCCTGTATTTTTGATATTGATTTGCAGATTGGAGATTCAATTTTAATTTAAAGTACTTTGGCTATGTATAAAACAATCATTCTTATAACACTCTTTTGTTTATCCGTTATCCATGTACAGGCCAGAAACTACCTTTTTCATACCAATGCAAATATTCAAAAGCTTAAGGCTCAGATACGAACCAGTGAAACTGTAGAAGCGGCCTGGAAAGCTCAACTTAACAGGGCCGATCAGCTTTCAATGCAGGACAAAAATGGAAGCAGGGATTGTCAGGAACTTGGATTGGTGTACAGAATGACCGGGGAAGTTAAATATGCTGAAGTAATTAAAAGGATATTGCTGGATTACACTGCCAGGGAAACCTGGGAAGGCAGGGATTTGCTGAACCGGATACCACCCTGGATTGCCGGACTGGGAACCTCGCATACCAGCTTTGATATTGCTTTAGGATACGACTGTATCTATGATTATCTGTCAACACGGGAACGCCAACAGATAGCGGAAGGATTTGTGAGGGTTGGCATCGAGCCTGCTCTGCATGACTGGCTGAATCCTCTGACGAACCAGCATACCTTCGATACCATGGGGCACAACTGGTGGAGCGCCTGTGTATATACGGCCGGATTATCATCTGTTGCTGTTAGAGATGAAATTCCGGAAGCGGAAGACTGGTTAGAAGAAATATCTGCCACTACCCCGGAATGGTTGAACTATGCCGGTAGTGTACTACAGAATAAACCGCCTACATTTGATAAGGACGGCGGCTGTTATGAGGGTATTAATTACACATCATACGGGATATCACAATACCTGTTGTACCGTTATGCCTTTTCCAATGTATTTCCTGATAAACAGCAACCCGAATTGCCTATTCTTGATAAAATTGCTGATTTTTTTATTTATACAACCTATTATACCAGTGAAGGACCAATGTCTGTCAATTTTGGGGATGGGAACCTGTCACGCAACGGAAATGCCTGCATAACCCTGTTGTGGGATATGGGTTACCAAGAAGACAGGTATGCATGGTACCTGAATCAGATGGTGAAGGGAAGTGATAGGGAAGCACTTCAATTGAATACGCCGGTTGGTCTGATCCTCTATCCGAGACTTCCCCGGTTGGATGAATCTTATGTGCCGGAATTACCAGATGCTCATTTGTATGCCGATATGGGTTGGGCAACCGTGCGTGATTCATGGGATGATAACGCAACCATGCTGGCAGTAAAATCCGGGTTTACCTGGAACCATGCACATGCTGATGCCAATTCATTTATCCTCTTTCATAAAGGGAAAAACCTGATCATGGATTCCGGAAATTCTTCTTATGGGAATCCACTGTACACGCAATATTATTGTCAGAGTGTGGCACAAAATGTAGTGTTATGGAACGGAAAGGCTCAACGTGAAAAAGATCAGTATTACGGCGTAATTCGTCCGGGGAAACTGTATAACCTGATTGACGGGAAAAACTTTAAATATCTGCTGGCAGATGCTACCGGACCAACAGCATTGTATTTTGCACGGAATTACCGGAGTTTTATCTGGGTGGGTGACGTGATCCTGATCATTGATGATCTGTTATCACATGAACCTGGGCAGTTCGAGTGGCTCCTGCATTATAATGGTGAATCCGAACGTCATGGTTTGGATCTTTCCATTAAAGAAGACGGCGCAGAAGTTCTGGTTCATCCATTATTTCCAGAGACCTTCCCTGATGGCGGCCTGCCACACGATTTTCCCGAAAAGATGAGACTGGAAGAACGGCAGGGTTATGCAGATCATCATCCTGAAAAAAAGGTATCATACTGGTCAGTGAGCCAGAATAAAATAACGGATCGAACCAAACTGATCAATGCTATCATCTTAAAAGACAATACGAATAAAGATAATCTGCCGCTACTGGAACGGTTTGAAGGAAAAAACTTCCTGGGTGTTCGGATTACTCAGAACGGTCAGATAACGGAGGTTTATTTAAACCTGCTGGCCGATGGACGGATCAAACACCGCAACAGTGTAATAGATATGAACGGTTGGAGTACAGATACGTATCTACTGGCTGTAAGCTATAAACAAAATGAAAAAGAATGTACCACCGAAAATATTGATGATCTGTTTATGGCACACGGAAGTTATCTGCGAAGGGATTACAAAGTACTGGCGCATGCCTTGTCAAAATACACCATGTTGGTTGAAGATTTTAATGGACAGCCCCATGTAACTTTTCATGGTCAGCCAGATGTAAATTTTCAATTGCATCAGAAACATCCGGATTCAGATTTGAGTATAAATGGTAATACCGTTAGAGGAGAATACAATAAAGAACTAAAAACGGTAAACGTAAAAATTGAATAATTCGGGACACTTCAGCAGTATTTACTTGCATTTACTGATAATTGATAGCCAATTGTTGATAATTTAAAGTCTGTTTTCTGCAGAGTTTTCAAATTTGTTGATCGATACAACACTGAATTATTGAAAGTACTGTGAGATATAGAATATGAATGGGGATACAATTAAAATTTTACTGATTACGCATCTTGAAAACAATGAAATTAAGACATTTTCCGAAAACTTAGGTCATGAATTTCAGGTTACCGTAACTTTGGCGGAAAATGTAAAAAGTATTATTCATGGGCAATATTTTGATAGTATTCTGTATTTCAGCAGTGGTTCTCTTTCGCAATGTATGAGTATAGGTACCATTATCAGAAGCAGCTATCAAAATAGTACTTCTCCCATATTTATTTTAAATACCCGTGTTCAAAAGGATTGTTTGAAACACTGCCTTAATGTTTTTGGTGTTGACGTCCTGAACTGGCCTGTAAACCATGGTTATTTAATACTTAAAATCCAAAATGTTCTGACTTACAGAAAGGAGATTATAAAAAAAGTGTATGCAGAGATTGCAGGAGCTGATAATGAAAAAGATTTTATAAAGGAGGTTGCTGCAACAATACTGGAGCATATGGACGATACAGATTTTGGGGTAGGTAAATTAAGCCGTATAATGGGTATTTCCAAAAACCATCTTTACAGGAAAATTAAAAAGCTTACCGGAATGACGGTTGTAAGTTTTATCCAGAATGAAAAACTGAAAGTTGCCCGGTACTTATTGGAAAATGGAGAATTGAATATTTCTGAAATTGCATTTAAAACAGGGTTTTCGTCACCATCATATTTCACAAGGGCGTTCAGTATGAGTTATGGTAAAAATCCAAAATATTTTCGGCAAAGATTAGCAGAAAATCGTCTTAAGGAAGTGATATAAATATTCATCGGATAATTAATGCGTCTTTAAATGAATAAAGTAATAAAAGTTCTTTTTGTTTGTCTGTTGTGTTTATTGCTCACGCGTTCTGTGGTGAATGCGGAGCATGCAGAAAAGACAAATAGTGATAAACTGTACACTTACAATATGCCTAAACAATCGTATGACAAATTGTATAACGACGATTTTACGGTTAAGGTTCGCCTGAAAAACCAGGAGTGGAAAGAAGTTCCTGGCTACCTGGTGAAAGTTGATGAAGTGGATGGTTCAAAACATCACGTTGAAAATGCGTCTATGTGTTATTTTGATTTTTCAGGTACAGTTGAAGTATCCGTGACATATAATAAGGGGTCGGTAAATACTGCACGGATCAGGCCTCTCTCCTATGGAATAGAACCAAAGATTATTGGGAATACAGTATATTTTTCTTTGTCTCAGTCACGGAATTTGTCTGTAGATGTAAACGGCGATATATTTCATAATCTGCACATGTTTGCTAATCCGGTTGATAATTTTATTCCTGATACCACTGATGCTGGTCTGATTTATTTTGGACCCGGAATTCATCAGTTTGAAAACAACAGGTTTTATGTGCCTTCCGGTAAAACGGTCTATGTTGCAGGTGGAGCTGTTCTGATGGGGCAAATACTGATTGAGAATGTCCGGGATGTAAAAGTGCTCGGGCGGGGAATAATTGATAACTCCGTAAAAATGGGAGTTCTTATCGCCAATTCAAAAAATGTAAAAGTAGAAGGAATTATTTGTACACAATGTGCTACAGGTGGTTCCGACAGTGTAACAATTAGTAATGTTAAAAGCATCAGTTACTTTGGCTGGGGAGATGGCATGAATGTATTTGCAAGCAATAACATATTATTTGATGGTGTATTTTGCCGCAATTCGGATGATTGTACAACCGTATATGCTACGCGCAAAGGATTTAGCGGAGGCTGTAAAAATATTACAATGCAAAATTCAACACTCTGGGCTGATGTGGCACATCCCGTTATGATCGGAATTCACGGGAACAGTGAAAATCCGGATGTGATTGAAAATCTGAAATATTCCAATATAGACATAATTGATCATAAGGAAATGCAGGTCGACTACCAAGGCTGTATGACGATAAATGCTGGTGATAACAACTTCATCAAAGACGTTCTTTTTGAAGATATCAGGGTGGAGGATTTCAGAGAAGGTCAACTTGTAAACCTTCGTATTTTTTATAATAAAAAGTATTGCAATGCTCCTGGACTGGGAATAGAGAATGTGACCTTTCGGAACGTGGAATATAATGGCAAAAATGCCAACATATCGATAATTGCAGGATATAATCAGCAAAGAATGGTTAAGAATATAACCTTTGAAAATTTAAAGATAAACGGGGAACTGATTTATGATGAAATGGAGGGAAAACCTGCGTGGTATAAAACATCTGATATGGCAAGGTTTTTTGTAGGGGAGCACGTGGAAGGAATATCCTTTATCAAAACAGAAGATTAACTGAACAAAATATTTTTCATGAGACCATTTTTTAACATTAAGTACTTTTTGACCTTATTACTCATCTGTGTAACGGTTGGAATGTATTCACAGGGATTTAAGCATCCCGGCATGCTGCATACCAATGAAGATTTTATACGGATAAAAGCACAATTGGCTGCAAATAATCCGGCGGTTGTTGCAGGCTACAATAATTTAAAAACCAATGAATGGTCCCAGTCAAATGTTGGGACATGGCCTGTTGAAATCATTAAAAGAGGAATTGCCGGTGATGAAAATTACATTAATGCAGCACGTGGAGCACATGCTGCTTATCTGAATGCATTGCGCTGGAAAATCAGCGGTGACGTGGCACATGCAAACAGGGCTGTTTATATTCTGAACAGCTGGGCAGATGTGACGAAAGATATAGGAGGAAATACCAATATGTCACTTGCATCAGGTCTGTATGGGTATGAATTTGCCAATGCAGCCGAACTGATGCGGGATTATGTTGGTTGGAAGCCGGCCGATTTTAAGAAATTCCAGAAATGGATGCAAAATGTTTGGTATCCAAGGATATATGATTTTTTAAGCAGGCGACATGATACCTGGGCCCAGGGAACTCCCGGACATTACTGGTCAAACTGGGGTCTATGCAATGTTCTGGCCATGATGAGTATTGGTATTTTGTGTGATGATGAATTTATTTACAATCAGGGAGTTGCATATTATAAATACGATAAGGTTGGTACGTTTAAAGATGATACAACACTGACCCGTGTTGATAACTGGGGACTTACTGAGTTTATTGGGAATCTTGTTCCTGTTGTTCATAGTGACAGCAGGGGCCCATTGGGTAAAATAGGTCAGATGCAGGAATCAGGCAGAGACCAGGGTCATGCTACTATGGCGCTTGGATTAGCAGTAGATATTTGCCAGACCGCATGGAACCAGGGGGACGATTTATTTGGATATATGGATAACAGGTTGCTGGCCGGAATAGCTTACATTGCGGCATATAACTCAGGAATTGATGATCTGCCATGGACTGAATACTGGTATCATGATGTAAGAACAGACTACTGGAATTCATGGAGACAAACAGGTCCAAATGGCGGAAGCAGAGGCCAGTTCAGACCATACTGGGACCGAATATTAGGCCATTATGAAGGGATAAAAGGTATTACTTTAAATTATTCACATCACATGGCCGATATGGTTGTAGCTGACGGAGGAGCCTGGGGTAGTACAAGCGGAGGTTATGACCATCTTGGTTTCAGCACCTTAACCTGTACGCGTCCGGCAATTTCACCTGAGGATGGACCGTTGACATTAGGTACATCGATTATATATAATGGTAAAACTTATCAGCAGGGAGAATTGAGTAATGTTACTCCTGGAAGTACTATAACATTAGTGCCGTTATTACCAGACACAGTAGTAGATACAGGAAGCTGGATGTGGAATACCGGCAGCACAACAAAGGATTTGGAAATTAGTGCAGACAGCAGTGCCTTATATCGCGTGAAATACACTAAAAATGGCATTGAGAGTTCACAGTTGTTTAGTATTTCAGTATATGGCGATTGCAGACCTGATACCTATTCATATTCGATGACAACCAGTGATGGTGTGGTCAATGATACTGTTGTAACAGTCATGCAGAATTCAAAAGTCATTATGTCAACATGGGCTTCATCTTGGCATTCAACATTTCTGTGGAATACAGGGGAAACATCAGGAACAAAGGAAGCATACATTGCAAAGGCAGACACACTCTTTTCAGTAGTCGGAACAAATATGGGAGGAGCTGAAGTAACCCTTAACTTCCACATTAAGGTAAAACCTCTGGGGGCAAGTTATAAAGTTGGAGATGGCGATATAATATTCCGTGATAAGGTTGTTGTTGTTGCAGGTCAAAACGTTACTTTAATGCCAGTAGTAAAGGCTGGTATGGAAGGCGGGACCTGGTTTTGGAGCAGTGGTGAAACAACACAGAACCTTGTGCTGGGAAACATTCAGGAGGAGAAAGAAATCACCGTTACATATTCTATAGAAGGATCAGACTATTCACAGGCTTTTTCTGTAACTATTGTGCCCGATACCAATTCATTTGCATATTGGCCCATGGATGAGGGGCATGGGAATATTATCCATGATGTTTGGGCCGGCAACGATGGTGAAACTAATTCGTGTGGCTGGACAAAAATGGGCGCAAATAACAATGGCGTTAGCTTTGATGGAGGTGCTTCATCCTACATAAAGCTTCCAACAGATTTTCTAAGTACTCTGAACGATTTTACGGTTTCAACATGGGTGAAACCTGATGCGGTTGACACCTGGGCTCGTGTCTGGGACTTTGGAACCAATACCAGCTATAATATGTTTCTGACTGGAAAAGCAAGCGATGGATATGTTCGTTTTGCCATAAAGGCTGGTGGTAGTGAGCAACAAATAATGACTACAAAAACTATTATTACCGATGAATGGACGCATATTGCAGTGACCAAATCAGGTAATACAGCCACAATGTATATCAATGGAGAGACGGTTGGTCAAAACACGTCGATGGCAATAAAACCATCGGATTTAGGCTATACAGAAAATAACTATGTAGGTAAATCACAGTGGCCTGATCCAATGTTTAGAGGAACCATTGACGAATTTCGTATTTATAGCAGTGCTATGACGAAAGCTGATATTGTCAAAATAATGGAGTCGGTTAAACCTTTTGACCCTGCATATTCACTGAATAGCGGTGAGGCCGTTTTTGATAGTATAGTTCCTGTACTATCGGGTCAGTCCGTTAAGCTAATACCTGTTTTTAAGCCAGGCATGAATATGACAGGTGGTACCTGGCTATGGAGTGATGGCAGTACCGATCAGAATCTTATTTTGGAAGATGTTCAGAAATCGGACAGCATTTCGGTTTCTTATGCGTATAATGGCAATACGTATGTACAAACCTATATCATTAACATGGCGAAAGATGTAACCTCAACTTACCTAGATAATCCGGGATTTGACATTAACTGCAATTATGTTCAGGGAACAGGTAGCGGTATCGATCTCGGCGCAGGAAATGGAGCGGTACAGGTAATAGAAGGTTGGACAAGGATACAAAACGGGGAGTGGACTGCCGGATCAACCTACGAATATGGTTACCTTGGCACATTTAATGGAGTAAATGTCCCTTCAACCGGATCGGACGGTGCAGCAGGAGGTGGAGCCGGAGCAGTAGGTATATCTGCTGGCTGGACAGGTTCTGCGGTATATTATCAGACAGTTACTTTACCTGCCGGAAAGTATAATCTGGCGTATTGTGCATATAATGCAAACACCAATGCCAATCAGGGAGAATGTCTGGTAGGTTGGGTGCCAAACAGTGGTAATGCTGTCATGTCTTCAAAATCATCTTTTGGCAATGGAGCCTGGGAAACAGAAGTAATAACTTTTACCTTGCCGGAAGTGGCATCCGGCAAAATTCAGGTTGGTCTTCAGTCGGTTAATGCGGGTACCGGCGATCATGCTAAAATATTTATTGATTATGTTAATCTTAAGGTATTTTCTGACGGAACAAATACAGGAATACCATTAATCCATTCCGGAGATCCGGAAATCCGGATTTATCCAACGGTTTCAGGTACAGGCTATTTTACTTTGAGTACAGATGGGACTTCTGCATTTATATCCATCTATAATCTGACAGGAGACGAAGTGAAGCAAATTTCGACAGAATCAAAAAGCATTACTTTTAATTTGCCGGATTCTCAGATGTATATTGTTAAAGTACAAACTGAAAAGACATCGAACGTATTTAAAATTATAAGCAGGTAGAGTAGTTTTACCTGAAATCAGGGGAAAGATTATTGACGAGAATCATTAGGATTGCATAAAAAATATAATTCTTCAAAATATTACCAGTTACCGACTTTAGTTTTGATTTTAACCTCAAAGGTCAGCCTCATTCCGAGGCTGACCTTTTTTATGCCATCATGGATTATATGGCCCTTTAACCACTAACTTATCACCTGACAAATCCACTTCGAACAAATGTGGAATTCTTACAGTGCGTCCGTTTACTTTTTTATGGCTGTGCACCGACATCAAATCTTTTCCATCCAGTGTTTTAAATAACATGCCATGGCCAAAATTTGCCGGTGTTATTGGTTCTTTTTGCTGAATCCAGGGGCCATCAAGTGTGCCACTTTCTGAGTAAGCCACACCTTGTGTATACACATCGTAAATCCAGCTTGTCCAGATCATTCCCAGTCTGCCGGTTCCGGTTTTAAAAAGATAGGGACCATCCGTAACCTTATTCGGTTTAACGTTTCCATTTTCATCACGTTCCTTGCTCCAGGGTGAATCACTGGCCCTGAACAGTACCTTACCTTCCCCTATAGAGCCTGAAAGATCAGGTTTAAGTTCTATTTTCTCAATTGTACCGTTCCAGTTTTGCAACCATTCATAGCAGTAAATCATATATGGTTTACCATCCTTATCCACCCAGAAAGTGCCATCAAGTGTTGGCTTGTCCGCCGGAAGATAGGTTGGATCATTCATGGGTACATAAGGACCATCCGGTGTGTCACTGACCAGTACGTGACTGGCTCTTCTGTTAATGACATTGCCACGCACAGTGTCTATATTTACACTTCTGTTGGTAAACGTGGCGAAATAATAATACTTTCCTTTGTACTGATGCAATTCTGCAGCCCAGATCATAGGGCGTGGTCCCATCCAGGAATCCGGATCTGTTTTAGCTACAATATACGGGCCAGTCCATTCTTTCAGATTTTTGCTTTTCCAAAGCAGACCACCTGTTCCAGTCATGTAATACATCTGAGTGTTTTGATCTGCCAGAATACATGGATCACTAAGACGGATAGAATCCAGCGGTATATTCTCCTTAACTTCTGGTTTCCAGCGTTGTGCAGAAAGCTGAAAGAAGCTTGCTGCGGTTAAAATTAAAGTTAACAGTGTTTTCATGTGCTTGTATAATGTTATGTTTGTGTTCTTTTGGTATGTGCTGCTTAAGCAGGAAAATTCTCTGTTTACACTACAGGAAATTTAACGTTACATATTTTCATCATGCCATATAAAAATTGACCATTATCCGTAAAGTTAACAAAATCCGTGATGTTTAAGGTTGTGGTCATTAAGGAACAGTAAATTAAGGTTGAATTCCATTAAAAAAAGCCAGCCTCAGTTAAGCGGCTGACTTTCTTTTGTTACTAAAATAGCCAGGAAACAATAACAATTTCCGTTACACAATCAGTATCCTTTCGTTCTGCAATTTTGTATGACTGCATAAACTTCAGGATCACTGCTTAAATAGATTGGCCTTCGAATACGCCTGAATGTTCCAAAGGAACAAGGTCCCCTTCAAATGTCAGTCGTCCCGGACGTAAACCGGTGACACTGGCACTGGAAATATTTCCGGCATTTACGTTGAAACTTACATCATAGATCCCAATACTCGTCATTACATTCATTTGTACGTAAAACGAATCGTTTTTAGGATCTTCCTTTACAGTCCATTTAGTGATTTTACCTTTAGCTGTAATACCTCCAACGCCGTTCGGGCCTATTCTGTAGTTTGATCCTACCTGGATAACTGCAGTGGATGAATCTACCATTACAAAATTAATGGAGGAGTTAACCCATGCACGATTACCCCATTTGTCCATCAGATGATCAGCTTCCAGAACAAAGTCCCTGTTAAGAAGCATGTTCCGGGTCTGATTATAGTCCTTTTCCTGCTGAGCTTTTTCTTCACGTTTGTCAATTTGTTTTTTTTCGGCCCTGCTTACCTGACCCATCCCATTCGCAACGAAAGCAAATGGCATAAGTACCAACAACATTATCAAAAATCTCTTTTTCATGACTTTCGTTTTTTTGATAATATTCCCTTCAAAATCAGTTCCAAAGTTATGTTTTGATGGCTCTAATAGTCTTAAATTCAGAATATTTAGCAGTAAGCAACACTAATTAATAGTGCCGTTTTATTCAGGAACAAATTTTGTGACCTTATTTGATTTTGGTTTGAGCGTTTGCAAATAGGCAAAAATTGCTTTCAGATCGTATTCATCCATGGTACTGTACATCATCCATGGCATTTCAGAGTTAAAATCACCATGGTGTATCTCCTGAGGTGAGTATGAACTGTCAGCATAAACCTTGAACCGGGCAACGAAACTCTCTGCAGTCCAATTGCCGATGCCTGTCTCTTTGTCGGGTGTTAAATTGGCAGAGTAGACTTTCCCTCCTGTGCGTAATGGGAATTCCATACCACCTGCATATTGCATATCCATAATAAACTGACCGTTTTTCATTGGCGTATGACAATCGGTGCAGGATGCTGCTGTAATCATATACTCCCCGTAAGCCAATAAGTCACTTTTATCCGGCCTTTTAGTGAATTCTGGTTCTTTAGGAATTGTATGGATGATCAGACTCATAGGAAAATCAGATTTTGATGCAGGCACAGTATGTTCTATTGGTTCAATGGTTCTCAGGTAGGCAATTACAGAATAGATGTCCTCTTTATCCAGTTTAGCATAATTGAGATAAGGCATGACCGGAAACAACGCCTTCCCTTCTTTGTTAACACCGCTGGTAATAGCTCTAAGCAATTCGCCGTCCGTCCAGTCTGAAAGTGCAGCAGGTGTAATATTTGGTGTGTAATACTTGCCGGGAAAGCCCATTTCCTGATCAAAAACTTCACCGCCTTCACCCCGTGTGCCTGATTCAGGTGGGCCGGAAAATAAGTTCCAGTCCCGTTGCGAATGGCAGTCCATACACAACATAACACTGTTGGCCAGGTATTTGCCCCGGGCAACCTGTTCTGGTGTAATTTCCACATTTACATTCTCCTGAACCGGAATGTTTGGCAGTGCATATTTAAGATAAAGCACAAATCCGATCACAACAATCACAATAACCAGGAATCCATAACCCAGAATTTTCTTAAACTTTTTCATCACATTATATTTAAAGGTTTCCATCAGGAGAGTACAACGAAAATGCGAAAGAATAAGTGAGATTCAATTTTGGAGATAAAATAACGGAGGCGAACTGATCCGGTTATATAACCGTAACCTGACATAAAATTAAGAAAAATAGAAACACATAAAAAGATATTTCTGAACATATAAGAGCATTGATGGACTTTTTAAAAGTCAGTTGACATAGACTGATTTACAGACTGGCATAAAGGAGATTATACTAAATATAGTGCTTTCTGCCACTGTTCCGGTTCAAAAAAAATCCGTATTTTAGATAAAAATTGAGAGCCATGAAAACTTTAATGTGGAGTTTTGCCTTGCTGCTGGTATTGTCGTCTTGTTCTTTGGATAGACAGACGAAAATTAAGAAACGTAGCCATCCCAGTCATATTTACAATTTTGTTGATATTACACATCAAAAACTTGGCTACAAGGAAACGGATTATGTGCCCGTGTATTCTGACATTTACCACAAAGATGGTTCGGAAAGGTTTTTATTGACCACCACACTTAGCATCCGAAACACTTCGTTCACAGATTCGGCTTACATTGTATCTGCAGTATATAACGATTCTTATGGGAAAAAACTGGCCGAATACATTGATTCAACTATTCTTCTTTCACCACTGGAATCTATCGAATTTGTGGTCGGTGAAAAAGAGTCTCAGGGTGGTGCCGGAGCTCATTTTTTGGTTGACTGGACAGCCAGGGATAATTCGGATCAACTGCTGATACAGACTGTTATGATTGGTTCTTATGGACAACAGGGGATATCGTTTACGGCCGATGCCAAAATAATTAAAAGCGCATACACGAAATAAATGGTATTGTCAGTTCACAGGGACTTAGTCATTATTTTTGTGTTTTCTCATTCCCCAAATATTCCCTATTTTTAACCCTTAAGTATGTTTTAACCTTATAATATCATGAATAAAGTCCTTATGTTCTGCCTGCTGATGTTAAGCAGTGCAGGTTTTGCACAGAATCTTTCCAACGATTTTCCCTGGTTTGATGGTTCAAAATCCTTTGATGAACGAATAGATCTTTTGTTACAGGAAATGACGCTGGAAGAAAAAACCAGCCAGCTGCTGAACGCCAGTCCTGCCATAGAACGCCTGGGTATATTTCAATATAACTGGTGGAGTGAGGCACTTCATGGTGTGGCTCGATCCGGACGCGCCACGGTATTTCCTCAGGCCATTGGTCTGGCTGCAACCTTCGATCCGGAACTGGAATACCGCATCGGCGATGCCATTTCGGATGAAGCCAGGGCCATCAATAACGATCTGGTTGCTTCAGGAAAACCCTACATACAATATATGGGGCTTTCATTCTGGAGCCCGAATGTAAATATATTCCGTGATCCCAGATGGGGCCGTGGTCAGGAGACCTTTGGAGAAGATCCATTCTTATCCGGTAGCATGGGCGCCGCTTTTATCAAAGGGATGCAGGGCGATGATCCAAAGTATTTGAAGACTGCTGCCTGTGCCAAACATTTTGCGGTCCATAGCGGACCCGAAGCGGACCGCCACCATTTTGATGCCGTGGTGAGTGATAAGGATCTATACGAAACCTATCTTCCTGCCTTTAAAATGTGTGTGGATGCAGGCGTGGAAGCCGTGATGTGTGCCTATAACCGTACCAATCATCTGCCATGCTGTGGCAGCAATCCGCTCTTGGTTGATATTTTAAGAAATCAGTGGGGTTTTAACGGCCACATTGTGAGTGATTGTGGTGCTATTGCCAATTTTCACAGAACCCATCATGTTACTGAAACGGCAGAACAGTCTGCTGCTATGGCCATAAAGAGTGGTGTGGATATCAATTGCGGTAGTACCTACCATGCACTTGTAAAAGCTGTAAACGACGGACTGATCTCGGAAATTGATATCAATAACCGCTTAAGGGAAGTACTGCGTACCCGGTTCAAACTTGGACTCTTTGATCCTCCTACCGATAATCCATATACAAAAATACCGGTATCCGTCATCAACAGTAAAGAGAATAGGGCACTGGCCCGGGAAGCAGCACTTAAATCGGTTGTCTTGCTGCAGAACAAGAACAATACGCTGCCATTAAAAAAGGATCTGAACTTTGTGTATATCGGAGGTCCGTTTGCAGGGGATATTCATTCCCTCATTGGTAACTACCACGGGTTAAGTGATAACATGGTAACGCTTGTGGAGGGTGTGGTTTCGAAAACATCACCTTCAACACGTGTGGGTTACCGGGCCGGAACATTAGCTGCCACTGAGAATAAGAATCCCATAGACTGGTACAGCGGACAGGCAGGTGAGGCGGATGTCACCATTGTAGGTATGGGATTAACCATGTTAATAGAAGGAGAGGAAGGTGAAGCCATTGCATCGGAATTTAAAGGGGACAATCTGAGCATGAAATTACCTGAAGCACAGATGAAGTATCTACGAAAAATAGCTCAACGCAAAGGCAATAAGAAGCTTGTCGTAGTGCTGTTTGCAGGAAGTCCTTTGGATCTGACAGAAATAAGCAATCTTGCTGACGCCATCGTTTATGCCTGGTATCCGGGTGAAGAAGGTGGAAACGCCGTGGCGGATATCATATTTGGCGATGCATCTCCATCGGGTAAATTACCAATCACCTTTCCAAAATCTTTGGATCAACTGCCTCCCTACGCTGATTATAACATGGAGAACCGGACCTATAAATACATGAAAGCTGACCCCATGTATCCGTTTGGGTTCGGATTGACTTACGGTGATATTGAACTTGGTGAGCTTGCTGTTGAGAAAACAGGAAAAGGAAAATCCAAACAACTGACTATTAATGTACCGGTTCAGAACAATGGTAAGGTCCAAACAGACGAAGTGATACAGCTTTATATCACCCTTCCGAATGCAAAAGTAAAAGTACCACAGGCGGATCTTAAGGCATTTCAACGGATTACGCTTGATCCGGAATCAAAACAAAACCTGAGTTTTAGACTGACGCCGGCAGAGATATCATACATCAACGATAAAGGTGAAACGGTAAATTATAAGGGGAAAGTGAAAATTATGGTGGGTAATGCCTCGCCCGGAGAACGAAGTGCAGAACTGGGTGCATCGGTAAGGGAAGTTGTGGTTGATTATAAATAACCTGTAAAATGATAAGAAGCTTAGCCATATTATTGGGATTATGCTTTCTGAATCTTGCATATTGTCAGATGCCGGAACGGAATACTGCTAATGTTGAAAAATACAAACAGATCTGTCGCGACAATATTTACAGCGAAATGAAGGGCATGTACCGGGAGGCAGGAGGCGCACTTAAGTTTCCGTTTCTCGCACCCGGAAGTGATCAGTACCTGGATATGTTATGGGACTGGGATTCCTGGCTCAGTGATGTGGCATTACGACAGGTCCTGCTGGAAAACGGAACAGAAAAGGACCGGAAACAAGCATTGAAATATGAGCAGGGGTGTGTTTTGAATTCCCTGAGTTATGGCGGCATGGATGGCTGGATCCCTATCTGGATTGAACGCAATGCACCATCACGGAACGAAATGCTTCAAGGGGTAAATGCATATAAACATAACATGCATAAGCCTACCCTGGCTCAGCATGCAGCCTTTATTGTACAGAACATGGATGGTGATGCCGAATGGTTGCGGGATGACTTTTATACCCTTCAGGCTTTTGTGGACAGATACCTCAATTTTCAGAGGCATAAAGCAACGGGATTGATGTACTGGGAAACTGACGAAGCTATTGGCGTGGATAATGACCCAAGCACGTTTTACAGACCGGATGAGAGTTCCGGCTCCGTCTTTTTAAATGCATTGATGTATAAAGAGTTGAAAGCCATGGTTTATCTTGCGGAGTGTCTGAATCTTGGGGAGATTGCCGGTTACTACGAAAAGGAAGCTAACGGTCTTTCGGACCGGATCAGGGAACATTGCTGGGATCCTCGCGATGGTTTTTATTACAGTGTGGATCTGAACCTAAAACCGGTAGTAAAACCTGACGATGCAGATGCCAAAGCAGGAAAGCTTATTTTTCATGTGGGCCAGCCACGGACCTACGATTGTCTGATTCAAAGGCTAAGTGTCTGGAGCGGATTTATGGCCATGTGGGCAGGCATTGCCACGCCGGATCAGGCTGAACAAATGGTCGAAAAACACTTTCATGATACAACGTCGTACAATGCACCGGCAGGAATCAGAACACTCTCTCCGCTTGAAAAGATGTATGATACAAGGGCCAGTGGAAATCCTTCGTCATGGCTGGGACCGATTTGGATTAATGTCAATTACCTGGTATTCCGTGGTTTGGTGGAGTATGGCTATGATGAGGAAGCGAAGGAACTGGCAGAGAAAACGATTTTGCTGTTGGGACGTGACTTTGAACGGTTTGGGGCACTTCATGAATATTACCTGCCCGACAATTGTGAGCCTGTTTTAAATAAGGGGTTTCAGAACTGGAATTTTCTGGTACTGAACATGGCGGCCTGGCTGGACGGGAAATCTGCAGTAACTGAATTTTAGGGTTTTGAGGATGAAAGAAATAAATGCTAATTCTATTTCTTATGATGATTAATAAACGGAACAATCTGTAAATATTTCCATAAACTCATATTATTCAATATATTTGGTTTGATGAACCAATTGTAAATGTTCTATGGATTCGAATTACAGAATATTTTGGATCGTTTTGCTATCTTCGGTTATTCTGCTGGTGATTTATTCTGTCTTTTTTATCGAATTTAACAGAAAATCCAAATCTGTTGATAATAAGCGCAGTGCTACATTTATTTATTTACAGCGCTTAACCGGAGTCATTACTTTCGGAATTTTCCCGATAGGCATCATGAATTATACATTTTCAACCGGATTAGAAGATTACGGTGCAGCGTTGGTTATGCCATACAGATCGTTACTTTGGTTTATTATTCTGTCAGTTATAATAATTCCGCTGAATTTTTTTCAGGCCAGGAAGGATGCCAACCTGAACGTTTATCCGCAGATCAGGATAGATAACTGGAATATTGGCGTATTTACGTTAAGCGCTGTTACATGGATACTTTATCTGCTGGCATATGAGTTTTTCTTTCGGGGCTTTTTATTATTTGCTGCGCAGGATGCTGTAGGACCCTATTGGGCGGTCGTTATAAATACCGTTTTATATGCTATGGCTCATATTCCGAAAGGTAAATTTGAAACAATCGGGGCGATTCCTTTAGGAATTCTGTTATGTATAATTACGTTTAATACCGGTTCATTCTGGGTGGCTTTCGGGATGCACGTGGTAATGGCACTGTCTAACGAGTGGTTCTCATTATATTATCATAAGGAAATGAAGGTTACATTTTTGTCAAAATCAGACATGCATTAAACACCTGTTATAACCATGAAGATTTTTGTAACTGGAGCAACTGGATTCATTGGCAAACAACTGGTTTTAAGATTGGTTGATGAAGGCCATGAGGTGCATGCACTGTTCCGTTCTCCCGAAAAGAAAAAGGAGTTGGTTCAACCCGGGATAAAGTTTTTTAAGGGTGACATTCTGGATCCTGATTCACTGGATAAGGCATTAGCCGGATGTGAGATCGTGTTTCATCTGGCAGCATTTGCAAGGTTATGGGACAAAGATCCGGACAGCTGGTACCGCATTAATGTCACCGGTACCGAAAACGTATTACAGGCATCTAAAAAGGCAGGAGTTAAGCGATTTATTCTCACTTCTACGGCTGGGAAATACGGACCTTCTACCGATGGAATTGTGACTGAAGAAACCAAACGTACGGTGCCTTATTTAACGGCTTATGAGGAAACTAAGGATATATCGGAGCGAAAAGCAAAAGATCTGGCGAATAAAAATTTCGAGGTCATCATTGTTAATCCAACCCGGGTTTACGGACCGGGATTGCTTAGCGAGAGCAACGGTGTTACCCGGATGGTGGATATGTACGTGAACGGAAAATATAATGTGATTCCCGGTGATGGGGAGAGTGTTGGAAATTACGTCTATATTGATGATGTGGTGGAAGGACATATTTTAGCCTGGAAGCAAGGGAAAAGTGGGGAGAATTATCTGTTAGCGGGAGAAAACGCATCGTTTTATGATTTTTTTAAAACCCTTGGAGAAGTTTCCGGCGTTCAGAAAAGGATGCTCCATATCCCTGTCGTCTTGTTATCTTTTGTTGCTACATTATTTGAAGGCTGGACAAGAGTCACAGGCAAACCTCCGCTGATTACAAAACAATGGTTAAAACGCTTTATGTATAACTGGAATGTATCCTGCGAAAAAGCAGAGAAGGAATTGGGATATAAACCTGTAACGTTGAATTTTGGCTTACTGAATACAGTTAAATGGCTAAAAAATAATAATGGGTAACTAATTTGTCTGAGCTGATTTCCCGGTTATATCTTTTGGACTGGGTTTTTCAGCAATTTCATTTTTTATACGTTTAGAAACCATAGGAATTAAAACGCGTGGAGGGATTATCTTAATCATTAACCAGTTGATTTTATTGATTACTCCAGGGACAATAACTTTCCGTCGTTTCAATAAGTTGTTGATCGCTATTTTCGCCAGCTTTTCAGGGGATTGTAACCCGGCATGAACCCACCAGCCCTGCTTTTCTATTCTGCTGATAATTTCGCTGTTGGTGCGGATAGGGCCGGGAAAGATAACCGTAACAGAAACACCTGTTCCGCGAAGTTCTTCTGATAATCCTCGTGAAAAGGAATATATAAAAGCTTTGGATGCCGGGTAGACCGTTTTATAACCAATGGGACTAAAAGCTGCCATACTGGCAATATTCAAAACATAAGCCTCTTCATTCTGCATCAGTTGTGGCAACAGGGTATGCGTAAGTACAGCAACCGTTCTGATGTTTATCTGAATAATCCGTTCAATGTATGAAATCTTGGAGGTATGGAATTTTTTGGTTCCACCTAAACCGGCATTATTTACCAGTATATTGACATTAAATTGTTTGGTCCACTCTTTGATGAGGTCAATGGTGCCGGATTTCATAAAATCAACTTCCAGAAAATTCACTTCCACCTGATGCAGGTTACGGATTTGCTGGCATAGCATCTCCAGTCCCTCATTTTTCAGGGAAAGTAAAAGCAGGTTGTGCTTCCTTGACGCCAGTTCGATCGCAATTGCACGTCCAAAACCCTTACTTGCTCCTGTTATTAGTGCAAATTTTCTGTCAGATGCCATAATACAATGATTTTGTGTTTCTCCGCAATTTCATCATATAAACTCACCACTGCTGATGTTTCATGATATAAATTACGGAAATTATTGGTTAGTTTAAAAATGTAAAATGAATAAAATTCAATATTGCCTCATCTGAACCTTTTAGTAGTCTAAAGAGTTGTAATTGCTGAAACTAACAACACAGAACAATAATTCCTCAATTAATCCTGCTCAGTTAATGGTATTTTCAGTTATTTCACGAGGCTGTTTGTAAATAATTCAGCAGGAAAGTTCAATAGGCAACCATGAAAGGCAAAAGTGATAAAAAGTCTAAGAAGGACAAACCAAATTTGTTTAGCTTACTTAAACCATATAAGTTGCTTATTGTATTGCTAATACTGTTTACACTTATCAGTAATGGCGCCAACCTCATCATTCCCAAGATTATATCTTACGGGATTGATTCATTTTCAGGGGGCTCGTATGAGATAAAGACTGTTATTTTTTATTTTATGCTGGCTGCAATTGTCATTTTTTTGTTCACTGTTTTGCAATCTGTAACGCAGGCGTATACCTCAGAGCGTGTGGCAATGAATCTCAGGAATAAATTGTCAGACAAAATTTCACAACAAAGTTTTGTGTTCATACAGGATTCCAATCCTTCCAAACTGCTCACCAATCTCACATCAGATATGGATTCGGTAAAAATGTTTGTTGCACAGGGAGTAACCAATATTATTTCCTCTGCATTCATGATTGTTGGAATCTGCATTTTATTATTGACGATTAACTGGGAGCTGGCCATTCCGGTTATTTTAGCGATTCCCATCATCGGAGTAACATTTTTTATTATTCTGAAAAAGGTGAGAGTGTATTTCAGACGAAGCCGTGAAGTCATCGACTGGCTGAATAAAGTGATCAATGAAAGTATACTGGGTTCTGCCATAATACGCGTGTTGAATTCTCAGCAGCTGGAATACAAAAAATTTCTGGAAGCCAATACAGAAGCAAAGGATATTGGAATTTCAATCGTCACATTATTTGCAACCTTAATTCCGATTATAACCTTTGTGTCAAATCTTGCCACACTAACCATTCTGGCTCTTGGTGGTCATTTTGTCATTAACGGAAAGCTAACCCTGGGAGAATTTGCAGCATTTAACAGCTACATAACTATTTTAATATTTCCTATTATCGTAATTGGTTTTATGAGTAACCTGATAGCACAGGCTTCTGCGTCATATGAACGTATTGATATGGTATTAAGAGTGCCTGATAAAGAGGAAACAGGATTCATAGAAACTAAACTAAGTGGGAAAATTGATCTGCGCAATGTATCGGTGTATTACGACGATAAACCGGCACTTAAAAATGTGTCGCTCTCGGTTGACCCGGGAACACGAACCGCAATTATTGGACCTACTGCGGCAGGGAAAAGTCAGTTGTTGTATCTGCTTACCGGATTAATTAATGCCGATAGCGGTGTGGTGGAATTTGATGGAAACAGCATTCACGATTACAAAAAGAAGGTTTTTCACAATCAACTGGGATTTGTATTTCAGGATAGTGTGATGTTTCAGATGAGTGTACGCGAAAACATTGCCTTTAGCGATCAGGTAACGGATGATTCACTGGATAAAGCCATTGAAACGGCAGAACTTAAGGAGTTTATCAATACATTACCGAATAAGCTTGACACCATTGTCTCTGAGCGGGGAACCAGCCTTTCCGGAGGTCAGAAACAACGTATCATGTTAGCAAGGGCACTGGCGCTGAATCCCGAAATTCTAATGCTGGATGATTTTACAGCACGTGTGGATCAGCAAACGGAGCAGAAAATTCTGACTAATGTACAGCAAAACTATCCCGATATAACCCTTATTTCCGTCACACAAAAGATTGATCCGGTAAAGGATTTCGATCAGATCATATTGTTGATGGAAGGAGAGATTGTCGCTGCAGGGATGCATGATGAACTTTTAAGAACGTGTCCTGAGTATATTCAGATTTACGAATCACAAAGAAGCACAAGCCATTATGAACTATAATCTTAATACATTCACAGAAGAGAAAAATAAGAAGAAAAAGTTCCGCTTTGCTTCTCTAAAGAGTCTGGTGGGGCACATGGTAGAGGAAAAAAGAACCTTGCTGATTGCCTTTATTGCTATGTTTATTACGGCAGCATTAAGTTTGACCGGACCGATGTTAATCGGATACACGATCGATCATTATGTGCAGACCAAACAATTTCATGGCGTATTGATTTTCAGTGGAATATTGTTGGTAATGTATGTTATTGCCCTGTTTTCCGGTTATTTAAGAACCAAGCTAATGGGATCGGTAGGACAGCGTATGTTATTTACGCTCCGCAATGCAGTGTTTAACAAACTTCAGGAACTGCCGTACGATTTTTTTAATCAGAATAAAGCAGGAGACCTGATATCAAGAATAAATAATGATACCGATAAGGTAAATCAGTTTTTTTCCCAGTCGCTTATGCAGTTTTTAATGTCAGTCCTCATTATGATAGGATCCGGAATATTTTTGCTGTCTATTAACTTCCGTTTAGGTATGGCCGCTTTATCTCCGGCTATCATCATCTGGATCTTCACCAAATTTGTATCTCCATGGGTCAAAAGGAGAAATTCTGAAAGTCTTAAAACTACCGGGTTCCTGAGTTCAGAAGTGCAGGAAAGCCTGAATAATTTTAAGGTGATCGTAGCCTTTGACCGCCGGGACTATTTCAGGGAGCGCTTTAAAAAAGCCAACCGAAAAAATTATTCTGCATCTGTTAAAGCAGGTGTGGCAAACGCATTGTTCATGCCTGTTTACACCATATTATCGAATGTTGGAATGTTGATTGTACTGACCTATGGTATCTATCTTATTTCCCAGGGAAGTTTTACTGTTGGTTTCCTCATCAGCTTTATTGCATACGTCAATAGTTTTTACAATCCATTAAGGCAACTGGCATCACTTTGGGCCAGTTTTCAATTGGCACTGGCTGCCTGGGAACGCATTCAGAAAATTCTGTCCATGGAAAGTAATATGCATGTAATAAAATCGGAAGAAGAGGAAAAAACAGAAACTTTGCTGACATTTAAAGATGTATCTTTTTCTTATCCAAACGGAACCAAAGTATTAAATCAGATCAATTTTAATCTGAAGAAGGGTAAAACATATGCATTTGTAGGTCCTACCGGAGGAGGGAAAACAACAACAGCATCGCTTATCGCAAGATTGTACGATCCTACCGCAGGGAAAGTTTTACTGGACGGGAAAGATATTCGTTCATATTCTCCATCCGAACGGATGAAAAAGATCGGGTTTATTCTGCAGGATCCGTTCATGTTCAGTGGCACTATCCGGGATAACATTTTGTATGGAAACGAAGCATATAAAGACCTGCAAAACGGAGAGCTTACTGAGATATTCAGAAAAAGCGGTCTGGAAAAACTTTTAAAAAGGTTTGATGATGGTCTGGAAACCAATATAGATGTGTCGGATAATGGCATCAGCCTGGGACAGAAACAGCTGATAGCTTTTATGAGGGCTATCCTTCGACAACCTGAATTACTGATCCTTGATGAGGCAACAGCCAATATAGATACAGTTACCGAGCAGTTACTGGACGAAATTATTCAGAAACTGCCTGAAACCACAACTAAGGTCATTATTGCCCACCGTCTGAATACCATTGCCAATGCAGATGTTATTTATTTTGTTAATACCGGCGAAATAGTAAGGGCTGGTTCACTGAACGATGCCATAGATATGCTGATGCATGGAAATATGGCTAGTTAAATGGTCAGCTTTGAGATTTGAGCAGTTCTGCCAGGTACTTTTGTTTAACTGGTTCCCTGTATTTTTTGGCATAAGGCGTATGATAGCTGTGATTTTGAAGAAATTTAATTTGTAATTTATTCCATTCCTCATGTGAATGGATGACACTCAGATTCAGGAGTTCCTGATACAATGTTTGACTTATCGGATAAAACGCTTCTGTTCCAAGATAATCAAGGTCTGAATCCGCTAAAATACATTCCAGAATATTCAATGGTTTCTGAGGAATCTTAGTTGCACGGATCATTCCGTTAATTCTGGCTATTTCGACATCACTGTAATCCCATTCCGGCAATAACTTTCTGGTTATTTTCACACTTTCCTCTTCATGATTATGGCTGCTGACAATATATCCTGTATCATGCATAAGAGCGGCAGTTCTTAACAGGTAAGCCTCATGAGGAGGAACCTGCATACGTTTAATGTATTGCTGACATACATTTAGTACATGAAGCGTATGATGCACGCCATGATAGGTTAGCAATTCGTTAAGACCGTCATTCAACATTCCGGTAATAAAGCGTTTTAGTTTTCCTGTATTTTTCATTCACTTATTTCTTTTCAGGTTTGTTTTCTTTTGTTTTTGGGATACCGGTGCCTAAAGGTCTTATCTTTCTCTTTCCCCAAAATCCACCTTTTACTTCCTTAATGCTTTCCACATAGAAGAAGGCATTGGGATCAATTTGCATGATGGATTGTTTGATCCTGTGAATTTCAAGCCTGGTTACTACGGTTACGACAATGTCGCAGTCAAATTTTTTCTGGAACGATCCGGGCAGGTATCCACGTTCACCTTTATATACCGTTATGGCTTTACCAAAATCGTTAACAATAAGTTTTTTAACTTCCTGATCTTCTTTTGATACTATTGTAAGGGCTGTAAATTCTTCAATTCCATCAACCACATAATCCGACGTTTTCATAGCTGTATAATAAACCAGTATGGAGTACATGGCAGTTTCAATGCCAAATTCCACCGCTGCCGCTAAGATTACCAGTGAGTTAAACAACATGATGATTTCACTCGTAGTAAATCCAACCCATCTTTTAGTGTAATGTGCAATAATTTCCAGACCATCAACAACTCCACCTCCGCGAATGACCAAACCTATCCCTAATCCCATAAGAAATCCACCAAATACAGCAATCAAAACTTTATCCTGAGTTACCGTTGGAATATTCAGTACCAACATCAAAACAGCCATCAGCAAAATTGCCATCAGGGACTGCACGGCGAATGTTTTTCCTATTTTTCTGTAGCCCAGATAAATGAATGGCAGGTTGATCACAATCAGCAAAATACTGAAGTTGATTTTAAATACCAGGTTAAACAATATGGATACTGCTGTAACACCACCATCAAGAAATTTATTGGGGATCATAAACCCCTTCAGTGCAACTACCGAAATAAAGATACCGATTATTGTTGTTAGCATGGATTGCAATGAAAATATTGATTTCCAGTCGATGCTGTTTTTTTTACTTTTAATTTGTGTTTTGTGTTTTTTACGCATTACTCTATCACTTCGTATGTTACCATCGATTTTGCTTTATTTTTCAGGCTGAGTTCACCATTTTTTTTGCAGTTAAAAAATTCTTTGATCTTTTCATATGAGTGTTCGCTGATAAGAATCTGTCCCGGCCCGGCTGATGCCTGTAAGCGTTGTGCAACATTCACCGTGTCGCCGATAACCGTGTAATCAAGCCTTTTAAGGCTGGATGATCCAATATTACCGGACACCATTTCTCCACTGTTGATCCCAATAGATACACTGGGTTTAAACGTGACATGTTCAGAAATTTCCGGCAGGTCAGCTATTTTGTTTCTTACTGCCAGACAAGCATCAATAGCTCTGTCCATGTGATAATCACCGCGAAAGACAGCCATGATGGCATCGCCAATGAATTTATCCACGAATCCTCCCTGGCTGATGATTTCTTTTACCATGATATCAAAGTAGCTGTTCAGCAATTCCACTACCGTATCGGGTTGTTCATTTTCGCTGATCGAGGTAAATCCGCAGATATCTATAAATGCCACGGCTGCTTCAATGGTCTCATTGGTCATGATAGATGATTCAAATTCCTTGGTATCCATGAAGTTGAGCACCGTTTCATCCACATACATTTTCAGGATATTGTTCTCTTTAATCGCCCGAAGCGTTTCTCTTACCTGGGTCACCTGTTTTATGGTTTTTTCGAGGGTTATCTCCAGATCCTTAAAATCGACAGGTTTGGTTATAAAGTCGAATGCTCCCCGGTTCATGGCAGTACGAATATTGTCCATATCACCATAAGCAGATATGATGACGGACTTCAGTACAGAGTGTTGTTCTGCCAATTTGCTCAACAAGGTTAGCCCATCCATTTCCGGCATGTTGATATCGCTCAGCACAATGTCGACATCCGGATTATTTTTCAGCTGCTCCAGTGCCTTCACCCCATTTATGGCGAATACAAAATCATATACCTTATCTCTGATCTGTTTCCTGAACTTCTGCTTGACCAGAATCTCCAGATCAGTTTCGTCGTCTACAACTAAAATCTTTGTCATACTACAATGTTTTAATTTTTTCCTTCAATGATCCAAAATCAACCGGCTTGGTAAGGAAGTCATCTGCACCAAGCTGCATGGCTTTTTTATAATTTTCTTCGTCACCATAAGCAGTTATCATCATAACTGTTGGCGGTGGCTCATGCATTTTCTGCTTAATTTTTGCCAGCAATTCCAGACCGCTCATGCCAGGCATATTAATATCTGATAATATTAGAATGGCCTCATGTCTGTAATGTTCAATTCGCTGAAGCGCCTCTTCTCCTGAATAGGCAAACACGAACTCAACTTCGCCTGACCTGATCTCTTTTCTGAACCGCTGCTGAAACAACGGCTGTATATCCTTTTCATCGTCAACTACTAATATTTTTCTCATTTTAATGGTATTTTGATTATAAATTCTGTTCCTTCACTCTCTTTGGAATTTATTTCAATTTCTCCGTTATGCCCTTTAGTAACAATGTCATAACTCATACTCAATCCAAGGCCGGTTCCCTGTCCTGCCGGTTTGGTAGTGAAAAATGGCTGAAATATCTTTTCTTTTACATTGTCAGGAATACCGTTGCCATTATCTTTTACTTTAATTAAAACAGTATCGCCCTGTCTTTTCGTACTGACAACAACCTCTGGTTTATATCCGTCCAAATTTGATTTTGATTTTTCATAAACGGCATAGAATGCATTATTGATAAGATTTAACAGAACCCGGCCAATATCCTGGGAAACCAAATTAATTTTTGGTAATTTTTCATCTGCATCAAGCCTGAAGTTGGCATTAAATGCCTTGTCTCTTGCGCGAAGTCCATGATAGGACAGGCGTAAATATTCATCCGCAAGCGCATTAATATCTGTTGGTAACTTTTCACCTGTATTACCACGGCTGTGCATTAGCATATTTTTCACTATTCCATCTGCACGTTTACCATGATGGTTTATTTTTTCCAGGTTTTGTTTGATGTCATCTGCAATCTCAGATATTTCAGAGATCTCCCCTTTGGAAAGATCTGATTTTATCTCGTCAATCAGTTCAATGCTTACTTCAGAAAAATTATTGACAAAATTCAGCGGATTCTGGATTTCATGTGCAATGCCTGCTGTGAGTTCTCCCAAAGAAGCCATTTTTTCTGATTGAACGAGCTGTGCCTGTGTTGCTTTAAGTTCATTATACGCTTTTTCTATTTCTTTAGCCTGGGCAAGTTCTTTCTCACGTGTACGTTCCCTTTCCTGTAAAACAAGCCTCCTTCTCATTTGCTTGTTAAAATAATAGATGGAAGCACCCAGTATAAATGCATATATAATAAATGCCCACCAGGTATACCACCACGGTGGTGCTATTACGATGTGCAGTGATTTGCCTGTTTCATTCCATACACCGTATGCATTTGAAGCTCTGAAAATAAAGTCATATTCTCCTGGTGGAAGATTGGTATATGATGCGTAATTCCTGTTATCATATGTCCATTCATCCTCGTATCCTTTTAATATATGGGCATATTGATTTTTCTGGGGATTAGCATAGTGCAGGGCTGCAAACTCAAAACTCAGGTTATTCTGGTCATGCGTCAACTGCAATTCTTTCAGATCAGGTAAGCTGGTGCTTAAAAGCGAGTTATAATCCTTATTGTAAACAGATTTATTTAAGATTAAAAGATCAGTTAAAAGGAGGTCCGGTTCAACATTATTTGCTGTTATTCTACTCACCGAATTTAATCCGTGCTCACCACCAAACCAAAATTTTCCGTCTCTTGTTCTGACAGCAGCCTGATTAACATAGGAAGATCCGCCAAGTCCGTCCTCTGTATTATAATTAATAAATGTAACATTTCCCAGTGACTGGTTTGAGATCATCTGGGATAAGCCATTCTGTGTAGAGATCCACATTTCCCCATTGTCACCTTCCAGGATGGACTCTGTTAAATTGGTTGGTAATCCATCTTCCTGTGTATAAAGTGTAAACTGTTCTTTTCCCGGATCGAATTGTGTAATACCCATTTGGGTAGTTAGCCATAGAGTCCCGTTTTTATCTTCGCAAATATCCTGAATATTATTCCCTGAAATTGAATTCGGATTTTCCGGATCATTTGAATAAGTCTTTACCGCATTATTTTCGAGATTAATCTTATTCAACCCGGCTCCAATGGCTGCAACCCACAGGTATTTATCCCGGACTATTATATCAGAAATATCCGTCCCGTTTATGGCTTTTTCTTTTTTGTTTTTGGAAAGAAGAGTACTAAACAAATTTTGTGCATTTTTATCGGGAAGACGAACCAGAAGAATTCCATACAACTTTGTTTTATCTGGTGGAGCTTCATTCCATTTGGCGTAGCTATGACTGTCATCAGAGGTATATCGCAAGGTGTAACTACCCGGAGATAATATTATCTGGTCAATAAACATTCTGTTTTTTGATGCTCCACCGGCATAATATGATCTGGCGTAGTCGAAAGCATTCCAGATTGTATCTTTATTCGCATTTTCAATCCATCCATAGTCAAACATGCCATCAAAATTTCTCCCTTCACCAACGACTTCTACGGTAAACGTATCTGTTTTGCTAATTTCAAATTGCTGGCTCAGGTTTTGGAAATCGGTAACGTTAACAATTTCCGCAATTTTATTACCAGGATCAGAAACAGATTCGATTTGTTCTATCAGTTCGGGAGAGAGAGTCCGTAACATCTTACTTGGGATTCTCCTGAAAGTTCCTGATGCAGGATAAAAGTAGTTCAGCCCGTTGTTGGTTCCAATCCAGAAATTTCCTTTATGATCCTTTCTTATTACCCTTACCTTATCATCTGAAATTGATGTAGGGTCAGAACTGTAAGCAAACCGTCGGATTTCGTTATAATTTTTATCCAATTTTATCAAGCCGTCTCCCCAGGTTCCCAGTAAAAGACTTCCATCGTCCATTTCACCAATACACCGCACAGCACCACCATAAAGATCATTTACAGCCTTATAGGTAACATGATGAAATATTTTCTTCTTTTCGTCAAATATATTCAGGCCTCCGCCCCGTGTTCCGACATACAGAATTTCAGGCTTTACTTTTGATTCAAATAGTCCGAATACGGATGAATTGCTCAGGCTGTTTTTATCTTTTTCATTATGGACAAATAACTCAAACGGGTTTTTTGCCGGATCATATTTCATCACTCCGGATGAAATGGTTCCAAACCAGAAAATTCCGCTTTTATCTACGGTGAAACTTGTCAGCGTTTTATTCCACCCCTGGTTCAGGAGTTTGATATTACCTGCAATTTTTATTTCAGAATACTCATCGGAAAGGCCATTGAATTTTAATAGGCCATGGAAATTATTGGCTATCCATATATTCCCTTCGTCATCGGAATTGATTCTGTTCCATTGATTTAACCTTGATTCTCTGTTGTAATCGTATATTATTATGGTTTTCAGATGAGTAGTCGACGGGTTATACTTATAGATTCCGTTTCTGGTTGTTATCCATATAATGTCAGCTGAATCTGCATATACATCGCTTATAGTATTCCATGAATCAGTAAAAGGTATATAGTCGGTTTGTTTTATTTTAGCAGGACGAAAGATACTATCTGACGGTGTAAGATAAATAAGGCCGTATTGATATGATCCGCTCCAGATAATTTCATTGGAATCTTCTGTAATTCCTAATCCTAATCCTTCAATTGTGCTACTCTCAGCATTTTCTGAAGGTCTGATTTTTGAAGCATTCCATGTATCTGTTTCATGATTATATGAAACAATACTGTTAAAACCGGTCGTTGCCCATATTCTGTTCCCTGAATCCTGAAACAGTACCAATGCCGAACTAATATTACCGGTGCGTTTAAACAGCTTATTGAAATTGTAGTTGGTAAAGGTTTTGTTCTTTCGGTTATATTTCGATACACCTGAGTCTGTACCAATCCATATATTGTGTTCAGCATCTTCGCAAAGGGTCCAGATGTTATTGTTTTGAAGACTGGATGGGTCTCCCGGAATATTTTTAAATGTCTCTAGTTTAAGTCCATCATATTTTTGAAGTCCGTCTCTTGTGCCAATCCATATAAGACCGTAACTATCCTGAATGACTCCGTTAACACCAGGTGAAGCAATACCATCAGAGACAGACATAAAAACAGGCTTTATTTCCTGTGACTGCAGTGGCACATTAAAGGAAAGTGAAATAGCAATGAAAACTATCATTAATTTTTCTTTCCCTTTAATCATAAACTGATTTTTCATTTTGTAACATTTTTTCGTATAAAATTATTTCGCATTCAGCACAATTATAAATTCAGTTCCTTCTCCAACCTTTGATGTCATTTTTAAATCTCCTCCGTGTGCTTTTACAATATCATAGCTCATACTCAAGCCTAAGCCAGTCCCCTGACCAGCAGGTTTGGTCGTAAAGAAAGGTTGAAAAATTTTCTCTATAACCTTCTCAGGAATCCCATTCCCATTGTCTCTGACAATAATTTTAGCCTTCCCATCATGATATTTAGTGGTTACAATTACCGTTGGCTTGTAACCTTCAATATTTTGATTTTTTTTATCAGCTACGGCATAAAATGCATTGTTGATAAGGTTAATCAGAACCCTGCCGATATCCTGGGGCACGATATTAATTTTTGGTATTTCTGCATCAGCTTCAAGCCTGAAGTCGGCATTAAAGGATTTGTCTTTGGCCCTGAGACCATGGTAAGACAGACGAAGATATTCATCAGCCAAAGCGTTGATATCAGTTAATTCTTTTTGACCGCTGTTTCCACGGCTGTGAAGCAGCATATTTTTTACGATGGCATCGGCCCGTTTCCCGTGATAAATGATTTTTGTTTCATTTTCCTCAATGTCATTTGCAAGTGCCTTAACTTCGTCCAGATTATTATTATCAACTTCTTCTTTCAGTTCAGTAATAAGCTCTTTATTCACATCCGAGAAGTTATTGACAAAATTCAGCGGATTTTGAATTTCATGTGCGATTCCTGCTGTAAGTTCACCCAGAGAGGCCATCTTTTCAGCCTGAATAAGCTGGGCCTGGGTAGACTTCAGTTCATTGTAAGCTTTTTCAATTTCTTTGGCCTGTTCCAGCTCTTTTTCCCGGGATTTTTCCCTTTCCTTTTTAAGTAACCTGCGTCTTTGAATTCTGTCAATGATAATGATAAGGCCAATAAACAAGAGTAGATAAAGACCATACGCCGGCCAGGTAAACCACCATGGCGGAAGGATTGTAAATTTATATTCTGCGGGTTTACTCCATACTCCGTTAAACCCACGCGTTGCTACCTTGAAGACATAATCGCCGAATTTAAGATTATAATAATTGCGTGAAACAGGCTCATTAGTTGTCCGGGACCAGTCTTTGTCTGCTCCTTCAAGAATATACCGGTAGGTTATCTTATCCCTGCCTCTTATTTCCGGATTCGTGAAAGAAAAACTTAATGAATTCTGATTATATGGAAGTTTCAATCCAACCGGAAGATGAAAACCAGGTGAAATGCTATCCCATTTTATGTTATTTTCAGCATAATAACCCGAATCCGAAAACACGCTGTTTTTTAAATAATAAACCGTCGATTGGATATTCCATAAGGTATCAATATGACGGAATACTTTTTCTTTATTTACGAGGTCATAGAAATCAGGCTTCTGATCCATAATACTGATTCCGGATATAAAAACAGAAGGCTTGTTTCTGTTGATAGTGGGTTCCTGGGTTATCACCGTCATTTGCGGTGAAACGCCCCACCAGATTTGTCCGGATTTTGTGGTTGTGGCAACCATTTGATTGTAGTCGTTGAAAGGGAATCCATCACGTTTACCATAATTGTAGAAATGCCATATACTGGTGCTGTCAAATGTTTCCGGTGGTCCCACAACGACCATTCCATCCTGTGATCCGATATAAATTTTCCGGTTTAATTCTGCCAGATCATACATGGTTTCAGGATAGAGCCCCTGGTGACCCGTAAAACTTGTAATTGTTTTTTTATCGGTATCAATAAGTTTAAGGCCCAAACCACCAATCCACAGCTTATCTGATGCTGTTCTCAGCATGGCTGTATTATATTCAAGCATTGCCCCATCTTCTTTTTCAAATTTCGAGATGCGGTCTTCGGCCGGATCTATCACATAAATACCTGATATTGTGCCAACCCAGAGTTTTCCGTTTTTGTCTTCCAGAAAGCCCCATATCCGGTCCATTAGTTTATCTTTATAGCGGGTCATTTTTTTAATTGATTTGTCCTGTGGATTGAACACATAGATACCCAAATTTGATCCTAACCATATTGAACCGTCCTGTTGCTGGAATACAGCAGAGATGAAAACTGGCATACTGTACTCTGTCATGCGTTTGTTTTTCTTGTCAAATATTGCAAACCCGTTGCCTCCACCTGCCAGTATACTTCCGTCTTTCAACAGATATAGCTGGTATCTCCTGTTATTTCCTATGCCATTGTTTGTTGTAATGAGTTTAATTGTATTGCTTTCAGTATCATAAATATTTATGCCGTTATAGGTCCCAAGCCACATCAGACCGCCATTATCCTCCAAAATGCCCCAGACATCATTACTGGCAAGTCCGTTGTTCATATTCAGATGTTCCGGCAAGGCACCTTCAGGGTCAATAATCAGCATCTTGTTCTGAGGTGTTCCAATCCATAAGTTTCCATCCATGTCTGTTGAGGCGCTGCAGGGTATTCTGCTGGTAAACATTAAGACTCCCGTGGGTATTTTTTTTAGTTGTTTTTTTTCAGGATTATGGACATAGATGGTATCATTATCTATCACCCAAATTTTCCCGGTATGGTCTTCCACAACATCCAGGGCACTGGCATCAAAAAAGCCCTGCTGATTGTTTAATATCCGGATATTCTTTCTGTCTGCAGTTACGGAATATGCACCTTTGGCAAATGAGTTAATCCAGATATCGCCTGATTTTGTCTCATAAAAATCAAATGCCGTAGCATTTTCCAATCCGTTCTTTTTGTTTAAAATACGATAAGCACTATGATTTTTATTGATTATGTAGATCTCTTCACTGGTTCCAATCCAGATGCTGTTATTCCGGTCTTTTATGATACCAACGTAAAAATTATTTTCTCTGTCTGTTTCAGGAAATGTAAAGCGTTGAATAGTTTTACGTTTCCTGTCAATTACACCAGCCTGACCATCAAAAGCTGTAAACCATAGCTTTCCGTTGACGGCAAAATCAAGTCTGGCAAAGGGTACATTCAATTCAAGAAGCTGAACCACGCCTAAAGAAGGCATCAGTTTATACATGCTGCCGATTGAAGTTATTAACCAGAGATTATTTTCAGGGTCCGCTTTCATATCTATAATGAAATCAGGATTACCGTTAGGCAGTGTAGGCAGAAAATGATAGGTTTCAAAAAAGTTCCCTTTATAGCAGGCCAGTCCTCTTTCAGTGGCAATCCATATATTGCCGGTGTTGTCCATAACAGTTTCACTGATGTAATTACCCGGTAAGCCTTCTTCCAGTCCCATTTGAATTATCCCGGATGTTGAACGGGGATACTGGGTTGGCAGGCTTGATTTTGTAATTATCGGTTTTGGCAGCAGGAATGTTTTGGTTTTAAACGTATCCTTTTTTATGGTATCCATATTAAACGGATAAAGGGGTAGCTTATCCCATTTAAGAGGTATCGTTTTAAGAGGTTCTTTTTCGTCTTTAAAGGTGTTTACTGTAAATGTTTTTGTTGGCAGTTTTTGTAAATCAAAGGGGTAAATTTTTTCCACGGGTGTTGTATCCCTGCCGACATCCTGCCATTCAATAGGTGTTAGTTCCGGGTAGGCAAAAGGTGTGGTAACAGGAGCCACATACCCTGACGCATTTTCAGGGAAAGGGACTGATTTCTTTTTCAAACAAGCGGTCGGGATCAACATCACTGATATGATTCCAACATAGAAATATGACCTGCGCTTTTTCATATACTTAATTTTTTTTTCTGCTTTCAACAGGCAGAGAAACAATAAATTCTGTTCCTTCTCCTTGTTTGCTTTTGCATTCAAGTGATCCTCCGTGACCTTTTGAAATAATGTCATAACTCATACTTAATCCTAATCCTGTTCCCTGACCTGCCGGTTTTGTTGTAAAAAATGGCTGAAATATTTTATCCTTAACTGAGTCAGGAATGCCGGTTCCATTATCCCTGACAATGATCTTGATCTTATCTTTTTCCTTTTTCGTGCTAATCCATACAGTAGGCCTGTAGGAATTATCCTCGACTTTCGCCCTGTCTGTAACTGCATAAAATGCATTGTTTATAAGATTAAGAAGAACACGACCGAACTCCTGTGCTATGACATCAACTTTTGGCAGATTTTTCTCCAGTTCCAGATTGAATTCAGCGGTAAACATTTTATCTTTTGCCTTCAATCCGTGATAAGACAGACGCATAAATTCACCAGCCAGGCCATTGATGTCTGTACGTTCTTTTTGACCTGTATTGGTTTTACTGTGTTGTAACATTCCTTTAACGATGTCATCAGCCCGTTTGCCATGATGCGATATTTTTTCAAGGTTCCCGGTGATATCTTGCAGTATTTCATTTATTGCTTTCTGGTTTCCCTTTTTCATCTCTTCCTTCAGTTCATCAATTAATTCATGGCTTACTTCCGAAAAATTATTGACGAAGTTGAGCGGATTCTGAATTTCATGTGCAATGCCTGCGGTCAGCTCACCCAGTGAGGCCATTTTTTCGTTATGGATTAATTGTTTTTGGGTCAGCTGCAAATCATTGAGCGCTTTTTCAACTTTAATCTTTTCGTCGGTTAATTCTCTGTTTTTTAATTTCAGCATAGATTTAAACCGTTCGTTATCTGACACGAATTTCAGCAGTAGGAAAAAGCTGATGGAGGTGATAATGGCAATATTGAAAAAATAGAATACCATACGAATCTGATTGGGTATTTCTATTCTTTGTAAGGGATAGAAAATATCAACCAGAGTGGAAATAAGAACAACTGCAAGAAAGAAGAAAAAGAATAACCGTGCGGTTTTTGGGGTGTGAAACATCAAAGCGCCAAGCGGACTTAGCATCGCAGCCAGTACCACCACACTGCTTTGGTCAAATCCCCCATTCAGTACATGGGTCAGTGTTGGAAACAGCAGGATGCCGATCAGTTGTGCGCTTCTGAAAAAGTTATATTTTTTCGTCAGATAATATACAAGCAGATTTACAATGGAAAAGCCAATGTAGAACATTATAGCCGTCATGGCTTTGCTTACGCCCAGAAATACATAGATAAAAGAGTATATAAGCCCAAAAAAAGAGGTTAACCCGACGAGCAATATTAAAATGCTTCGTCGTTGTATCTCTTCCTCCTCGAGATTGGAATAGGCGAATATGTTTGCAAGTCTGGCTTTATAGTTCATATTAAAAATCTTTTATTCTAGCACAGCTGCATTTTCCTTTACATTTTTCAGATTCATGCGCTTCATGATTAAATAAATGTACGTTGCATCAAGAACCGTGGTAACAGCACACATGCTTAACAAAAATCCATCAGTGTACTTTAAAAAGCAAAATGCTGAAATCAGCAGAGTACCGACGCCTTTAAACCATGCAGCCCATACATTGAACGGTTGGGTGCGAGACAGGCGAAGCAGCAATGGAATATACATGGCACTCATCATTACATTAAGTATATAGCCTGAATAAGCTCCATTGTGACTGATCGGGTGATCGTAGTTTTTAATGTAGAAAAACAGGATCAGAAACCAGGATGCAATTCCTGATGCAATGATCAGGACTGCTCTTTTACGTAAGGATGGGAGCTCAATTTGTTTGAATCCATACCTGAACAGGTTAAATACAATAAAACAATCCAGAAAGAACCAGATGCGGTAGCCCCAGACATATAACAGGCCCATATTCGTCATGAAAACAAAGCTCCAGAGAAATTCCCACGCAAAATTTGCCGTAACAGCGATCAGAGGAATCTCAATGAATGCACTTTTTTTGATGACTTTAAGTACAACGATATATGTAAAAACCCATAGCAAACATCCCAGTGCAAAAAGGATGTGTTGCAAAACGGTGTAATCTTCAAGATTTATAATCGGCTGTGCCATGATTTCTAATTTTAATTCTCAATAGCTATTTTTTGCTGAACAGATTTTTGAAAAACATAATGATCTTTTCCAAAAGCTTTGCCCAGAACGGTAAATGAAACTGGTATGGCAATCCCTGGTTATATCTTTTTTGATCCCTGTTCCTGAGGTGAGATAAAATATCCGGTTCATGCAGGTTCCAGACTTTACACAGTTCAGCTGTTGAATCTGTGGCTTCCAGAATGGCATTAACCGCCCGGCGTGCAGCTTCATTGGCTCCTTCCATCGTTGCCAGGTCTGTGAAGGTTCGCACATAATCTGATGCAAGGAAGAAGTTCGGAATGCGGGTGTAGGCCTCGGGTCGTAAATCCCACGAATTGATGGTATTCACCAACAATGGTTCTTTGTTGGTGTCATCTTTGTGATGTTCAACTGTGATATCATGGTCAATGTACCAATGCAGAATCTGATCGTCCTTCAGCACCTCTTTCCCATCTACGTTCAGACTTTGCTTCAGTTGAGCCCACACATCTTCCATAATTTCTGTATAGGTACAATCCCTGGCCGGTTTTTTTCCTTTTTTTGTCTTTCCGGTTTTGGGATCTGTGATATCGAACTCTAAAATTCCGTCTGCTTCCCAATCCGAGATGTCAATGGACAAAATCGTTTTCACCTTTCCGTCATACCGGTCTGTCATGTCAAAATCATTCCAGAACTGTAATTGTGAAATGGATGTAATTGCCCATGGCGAATCGGAGTAAATACAGTGCCCATGTACAATATCAATCTCTTCCGATAGATAAAACTGCATCCCGTTCATCCAGGCGACACTCGGTGCCAGCTTCTGAACACCCTCAAGTGTAGGATCTGCCTTTAGCATCTCAGGCGATAATAGCCCCGATGCAACTTCAACCGGTGTGGCTAAAATGTAGTAGTCGCCCGTCACCAGTTTTTTCTGCGGCACCCCTTTTTTATAGGTTTCCACCCAGGCACCACTGATCTTACCATCTTTCATATCCAGTGCAACAGCTGACCAGTTGAAATTATAGGTCACACCTTTCGATTTAAGGTAATCCAGCCATGGGTTGATCCATACATCGTTCGTTGGACCGTTTAAAACGCGGTCGGTATTTACTCCCGGATTGGACATGTTAAACAGGAGCTGCAGAAAAATATCGCCGCCCGTTTTGGTACTGGCTTTTTTGGCATTGGCAGCAACCAGGGTACGCGTTAAACCCTGAACCAGTAAGGCCTGGTATGTTTTGGAAAACCTGTCGGCTTCCAGAAAATCCCACCAACCCAGTTTTTCGTATTCATTCAGCCTGCGATCGTAACACGAGGTCATAAGCTGCCAGACTTTATGTGCAAAAAACGTTTTCTCTTCAGATGTTAGTCCGGTATTGGCATGCATGCTGTGAATCAGCGCTTTCAGGTCGGATAAAGATCTCGGGAAGTTTACCGTTGCCATTATGGGAGCCTTGCCCGATCTTAACAGGCCAACACGGGTTACATCAGAAAGATTATCATATACCCCGGCGCTGTTGTTTTTAAACGGAATCCGTTTCATGGTATCGGTGACGTGCTTATAAAATCCAGGAAAGAACCTGAATCCATGTTCTCCCGGCAGATAAAGCTCAGGATTGGGTTTGTTGGTTCCCGGAACATTTATACTTCTGGCTTTTCCTCCCGGATATATGCGATGTTTTTCATACACTTCAACTTCGAACCCCCTTTCGATCAGTTCGTGTGCGGCGCTCATACCAGCTACACCACCACCTAAAACAATGACTTTTTCGGACATAAAACGTTAATTAGTTAACAGTAAATTGAATGGGTTTAAATCATCCTCATGTAAGTATCCAAATCGTAATAAATGCAGCTTTACTAAACTGCAAATCCAGAAGCGGCTGAATTGCAATGCAACCTGGTTAAGCTGACCTTTTTCGGTCCTGATTAATCAGAAAAATGAAGTGATTAAATAATATAAGTGCACTGAACCCAAGGATCATAATCATCAAAAAACATTGAATGATACGATGCATTATGCGAATAGAGTGGTCGTATTTGAGCCGGAGAATTTTAATGTATGAGGTAAAACCTGTGATTCAACATTTAGTATGAGAGTACATTGAAACACTTATACCTAATAACACTATGATGCATAGAGTTGTTTAACAAGTATGTAAATATGTAAATTTTTAATAAAAAGTATTAATGTTACAATTGCCGGGTTTTATTGGTCCGGATTCAGTTTTCATTATTCAACGCAGCATTTTCAAGCTTCTGAACCTGAAGTTTGTGTTTTTCAAAGTTGATAAATTTCATCATAAAGAGCATAAAAATGATGAAAACAAGGTAAGCCAGGATAACATATTGCCATTCAAAGTGATTTCGTAGTTGACCCATCAGCCAGGCGCCGCAGGTAAGGCCAAGATTTGAGACGGCCATATAAAGAGTGAACTGTGTTGCTGATATGCGCTTCCAGCAAAGATGCATGGCAATGGCAAAAACTGTAATGGTCAAAAAGGCATCGAGTGTATAAAAGGCAATAAAAAATCCGGTCACAAAACTTCTTTCTTTCCACCATGAATGTCCAAATGACATGAGTAAGATTAAAGTTGTTATACAAAGAATATAAATGACAGACATCCGTATTTTGCCAAAGAAATCGATGAGTGCACCCCCTACAAACATTCCCAGAATGCCTGATATAAGTGTTGCGAAAGCGAAAGTCTGAGAATACATGGTGTCTGTCCAGCCAAGTTCCTGCACGGTAAAAACAGGTAGTATGGCATCAATCAATCCCCTTCCTGTGGAAAAGCTGAATGCAGCCATACCCATGAAAAGGCTCACAGGTAAAAAGAATACCCCGAAGAGGCTTTTAAAAATCTTTTTCCAGCTGTGCAATTGAATATTTAAAGATTCCGGTGCACTTTCACCTTTACTCCATGGTAACAGCTTCTCTCCCGGCCGTTCTTTTAAGCACAATGGAATCAGCATAATTAGAATAACTACAGCAGCAAATAAAACCATCGTACTTGTGTAGCCGAAATGGTTGAAAAGCAGACTGGTTGTAGCAACCGTTGCAGAAGATCCAAGAATTTTGGAACCCCACATTAAGCCATTTGCTCTTGCCTGTTGCTTCGCCGGCAAAATATCAATTGCCAGTCCGTCCACGGCGATGTCCTGAAAGATGCTGAACAAACTGCTTAAAAAACCCATGATCATTAAAGGATTCAGATTTGTTAATGGATCACTGACCAAAGACATTCCCAGAAAACTAAGGGCCAATCCAAACTGGCCAAAAAGCAGCCATGGTTTTCTGCGGCCCATTGGTAAAAATGTAAACCGATCCATAAGCGGTGCTGCAATTATTTTAAAACTCCAGGGCAGTCCAATAACGGCTATAAAACTTCCGATTTCGAGCGCACTTTTACCATTCATAGCCAGCCAGGCCGGCAAGGCAAACCAAAGAAGGCCATTGGGAATTCCCTGGGCAAAATATAATGATGCAAATGATAAATACCGGAGAACAGCACTCTCTGATAATGCCGGAATTCGAATACTTTTCTGTTTTGAAACGGGAAATGTCAGCATATGATCAAAATTATTATGGTGATAATAGAAAACCTTGATCAGTTCGGAGAGAATGCAAAATTCCGGAGAGAAAGAGAATAAAATGCAGGTTAACAGATTAGTTATGTAACAATATGAAGACAGTTAAGTTTAAGTATATGCATTTCAATTTACTGCAGGATTTGTTTTCAGCACATAAACAAATGCTGTTGTTTTTATGTTTTTAAGTTAGTTTGAATTCAAACTAAAATGTAATTTTGCAGCATGATTGGATCAAAACAAGAGCAGAACAGAAAATCAATAGGTAAAAACATCGGGTTTTTATCCCGATCGGCTCACCGTTACCTGAAGCATCGATTCCGGGATTATTCCATCGGGCACGCCCAGGTGTTAACACTTCATTTTATCAGCAGGAACGACGGGTTAAGCCAATATGAACTTGGACATTATTTTAACCTTGATAAATCATCTGTTACCTCACAACTGAATATCCTTGAAAAAAACGGATACATTGTCCGTAAACCGGATGAGAATGATTCACGGGGACGAAATATTTTTATCACGGAAAAAACCAAAGCCTTGCTTCCTGAACTGTATGAGCGGTTTTCGGAATGGAGTAAACTATTACTTGAAGGGTTCACGGAAGAGGAGACAGAGATGATTTTTACCCTGATTGGGAAGTTGATTCTTAATGCAGAAAAGGCGATGGAGGAGTTAAGCAGAAATGAAGAAACGAAGTAAAAACCTTACGGAAGGTAATATAAAAAAGCAGCTATATACCCTGACCTGGCCCATGCTGTTTGGCATGATGGGCATGGTTATATTCAATCTTGTGGATACCTATTTTGTGGGGAAACTCGGCGTAAAACAATTGGCTGCCATGAGTTTTAGCTTTCCCATTGTGATGTTTATCAACAGTCTGTCGCAGGGAATAGGAATAGGCACAAGTTCTCTGGTATCCAGAAATTTTATCACTGAGAGCCGGGAAAATGTAAAGCTGATGGCAAGCCGTTCCATATTGCTGGGTGTAATTGTGGTCGCAATTTTCGTGACTGTAGGATTGAACACCATGCTGCCTGTTTTCAGATCACTGGGAGCTGGTGAAGATATTCTGGGGTATGTTGTAGATTACATGGGAGTGTGGTATTTTGGAGTTCCGTTTGTGGTGATTCCGATGATTGGAAACAACATCGTAAGAGCTACAGGTGACACATTTTTACCCGGCATGCTGATGCTCACATCGGCAGTTGCCAATGTTATACTGGATCCGATTCTGATTTTTGGCTGGGGGCCGGTTCCCGCTTTGGGTATAAAAGGTGCTGCCCTGGCAACGGTAATAGGAAGGAGTATTGGACTGATATTTATTTTAATTGTTCTGATCCGCAGAGAAAAACTCCTGACGCTTAAATTCGGAAAGATCAGAGAAATACTGAAAACCTGGCGAAACGTATTGTACATAGCTGGTCCGGCTGCAATCGGCATGCTGATAACCCCTATATCCATTGGCTTCATCACCAAGATTATTGCCGGGTTTGGAAAAGAAGCTGTAGCTGCATTTGGCGTGGCATCACGCGTTGAAATGTTTGCGCTGATGGTCATCGTCTCCCTGGGATCGGTACTGATTATTTTTATCGGACAGAATGTGAGCAAACACAAGTTTGCCCGGATTTTTCAGTCACTCAGCTATTCCATGAAATTTTCCATGTCATGGGGCATTCTGGTGTTTGTTCTGTTTGTATTCTTTGGCAGATTCATCGCGTCGGTATTCACCGATAATGCAATGGTGATCGATATAGCCCGTAAATACTTCTATATTGTTGGCTCAAGCTATGGATTTCAGGGACTGCTTATGTTGAGTGCGTCCAGTTTTAACGGGATCAATAAACCCTATCCGTCAGCCATATTTTCGGTGGTAAGAATGGTGGTTTTATATGCTCCATTAGCGTGGATTGGCTCAAAAATGCTTGGTATAACAGGTGTGTTCTGGGCGGGTTTTACTGCCAATATTCTGGTAGGCTTACTGTCTTACAGTTATCTTCGTAAAACGGTTAGAAAACTGGAACTGGCTGCACAGCCGGCTTAGGTGACTATTCAGCTTCATATTGTCGGATTTCATCCAGGAGGGCTGCGGTCTTTTTAATTTTCTCATCGTATACTTTTCGGTTGATCCAGGCACCCACAAGGTAACCAACTGTAAGAATTATGACGATTTCAATGCCAAACATCACTAAATTCCTGTACAGATCAATTCCTGCCAATTCAATAAATACAACCGGCATTAATGCGATGGTAAAAAAAGGTAAGAGCGCCAGTTCTGTTTTACGGGCTCTGAGAATGAACGAATTTAATATGGTTAATTCTTTTTGAAGCGAAATAATATCAGAGTTGTAAAAGTTGATTCCGGCAAGCATCCGGTATCTTCTTACAGAGAAAAAAAGATACACTGTTGACAAAGTAACAGCAACGAAGCCTGTGATGCTGAATTGTGGCGATTTAAACTGATTTAGAGAAAGAATCGTAATTAAAACGATTGTGCTTGTCATTATGACAAGGCTGATTATCTCCGTAATCAGAGGCTTTCTTATGTTCTTACCAGATTTTTCCAGGTTCAGTTGCAAAAACAGTTCACGATTGAACCGAAGCACTTTATCCAGTTTTTTCTCCTGATCGTTCCATTTTAGTTTTAAATCTTCCAGTTCCATAATCAGCTGATTAAAGATTTTTTAATTGAGTTTTTAATTTCTGCCTGATCCTGTTCAGTTTTGTTCCCACATTGGATTCGGAAATTCCCATAATTTCAGCTATGTCATTGTAGGAAAGATCATCCAGATACAGAAGTATAAGTGCCTTGTCAAATTCAGTTAACCTGTTTATAAAAGCGTAAAGCAATTCATATTGATCATCTTTTTCTGTAATACTTTCGGCAACTTCTGATATTACTGTTTTATCAAGATAGATGAGATTTTTATTTATACGGTAGTCTGTTCTGAAAAATGATATGGCGGTACTAAGGGCTACTTTGTAAAACCAGGTTGAAATTTTTACCCGACCGTCAAATTTAGGATATGAATTCCATAACTGTATAAGAATTTCCTGCTCCAGATCCTGTCTTTTGCCGGGATCCGGGCAATATGAGTGACAAATTTTATAGATCAGATTCCTGTTGCTGTCTATCAGGTCAATAAATTCTTCCTTCTTCACGTGTTGTATTTGGCTTTATTTTATTATTCGCGAAATGATGCTTAAAATCACACCGCGATGAAAAAAATGTAAAAGTATGGGCTGGAGAGGAGTTAAAAAATAAAATTCCGTTAAATATCTGAAACAAAAAAAGGGAAGACAGGCTTCCCTTTTTCATCATTATAGTAACATATTATCGTTCAAGCATTTCCTCTATCATCTCTTTACTTACTGTGTCGTTTTTCTTTGATGAAGGTCGTAGAATCAGACGGATACCTCTGTCGTAGGTAATATAGTTCCATGACCAGTTGGCAAAAACAACAGCCTTACTTCTGAAACCAATAAGAAATAACAGGTGTACAACCATCCATATCATCCAGCCTACCATACCGCTTAGCTTAATGTTTCCCGGTAAATCGGCAACGGCCTTATTCCGTCCTACCGTGGCCAATACGCCTTTATTAAGGTATTTAAAGGTTTTCATTTTCTTTCCCCTGGCTAAATTGTTCAGATTTTTTGCCAGTTGTGTTCCCTGCTGAATGGCTGGTTGAGCTAATCCCGGAAGACCTCCGGGGTATTTTTTATGGTGCATAAATGCGATGTCACCGATAGCAAAAATGCAGTCATAAGTATCTTTTTCTTCAAAGTTCCTGAATACATGATTGGTATCATCAACGTGAATTTTTCCTTTGCTGACGCTGTTCTCTCCAAATCCTTTTATCAGGTTTCCGCGAACACCGGCTGCCCAGATAAGCGTTTCAGATTCAATTTCCTGTCCGTTATCAAGATGCACTACTTTGCCATCGTATGATGTTGTTCTGCATTTCAGGATAATCTGTACACCCATTTTTTCAAGATATTTTCGCGCAGTATTGCCCGATTTACCGGACATCGCAGGAATTACACGATCTTCACCTTCAATAAGGAAAATACGCATACTGTTCATGTCCAGCTGGGGATAATCTTTGGGCAGTACATTATTTTTGAGTTCAGCCAAAGCTCCGCATACCTCAACACCGGTTGGTCCGGCACCAACGACCACGAAGGTCATCAAACGTTCTTTTTCCTTGGCATCTGTAAGAAATTCTGATTTTTCGAACTGTTGAAAGATGTGACTTCGTAAATCAAGTGCATGTGTCACCTGTTTTACTGGGAAGCCATGTTCTGCGATACTTTTGTTCCCGAAATAATTTATTCTGGCGCCTGTAGCCACTACCAGGTAATCATAGTGCAATTGGCCGGCAGAAGTTTGCAAAGTCTTATTTTCAGGATCAATGCGGTTCACTTTCAGCATTCTGAAATATGTATTTTTGTGGTGTTTGGTTACCTTACGCAAGGGCCCTGCAATAGAATCAGGTTCAAGTCCTGCGGTGGCTACCTGGTACAGCAACGGCTGAAACGTGTGATAGTTATATCGGTCCAGTAAAACAACCTGGTACTTTGTGTTATCAAGATGCTTAACCATACGGATTCCCCCAAAGCCACCACCTATAATAACAACTCTTGGCAGATCTGATTCAGGTATATTTACGGAAAGCAGATGTTGATCTGACATTTTAAAAAATTTAATTGGTTTAAAAATAATCCTTGAGTACTTGTTCAATCTTCAGTGGGGAGGAAGTTGAAACTATGATTAAGAGTTTTTTTGTTTATGTTACAAATACCATACTATGTTTTTCCCTTTTTAGTTCACTCACAAAACAACAGTTATTTGGATAGGTTCATTTTAGAGGTGATAATTAGTGAAATTTTTATTTAATTAAGTTTTAAATCAGCCTCGGAATGCTGGAATAAATACTCAACTGTGGATTTTTTACACGCTGCAATACTTTAAAATCCACATTATTTATTGATGAAAATCAGTTCACTGACCCTTTCCTCCCTGATACTCGGCTACAGATCCCTTTTCCGTAATATATGGTACAGCACTTGTTCTTTAATAGGACGAAAACCAATAACTGCAATGATACCAGCAGCAAGCCCATTGCGTTTTAACTGTTAAACGTCATCTGACCTCTTCTTTTATATTTTGTGTTGAGTGCTGAAAACATATAAACATTATCAACCGCAGGCAAGGTATAATTATAGTGATCCAAACATTATAACATGTTAAAATTTACAACTAAATTAACTGGTACATGTTTTACATCCCATAAATATACATAACGACCTTTATTTACTTCCAGAATAAAAAATTAAAGATTCTAAATACAAGTATTATGAAACACAGAAAAAGTTTTCTTTTAGGATTTGTTATGGCGACAATAATTTTTGCTGCTCAGAGTGTTAACCTTTTTGCAGTGAAAAATAATTCTGAGTCTACCAGTAATAATTCAAATGCCTCCATGCAGATGATGGAAGGTAATGTTACAAAAGCTGTTTGTGTTTTAACACCAACGGAGGGAAATAATGTAACGGGGACAATTACTTTTACAAAAGTACCGTCAGGAGTAAAAATTGTAGCAGACGTGGAAGGCTTAACAACTGGCAAGCACGGATTTCATGTCCATGAATATGGAGACATAACAGGTAAAGATGGAAAAACCACAGGTGGTCACTTTAATCCTGACGGGATGAAACATGGTGCACCGGGTGATAAAGAACGACATGTTGGCGATCTGGGTAACCTTGTTGCAGGTCCTGACGGTAAAGCGCATTACGAAAGGGTAGATCATGTGATCAGTTTTAGTGGTGATCATTCCATTATCGGCCGAGCAATTATCGTTCACGCAGGAGAAGATGATCTGAAATCACAGCCAACCGGTGCTGCCGGAGCACGTGTAGCCGAAGGCGTGATAGGTATAGCAAAAGAATAAAACTTAGATTTGCGAGTTATCCGGCAAAGAATTTTGCCGGATTTTTACAGCTTATATTTCACATTCCAGATCAGCATAGGGAACCAGTAACTATTCACATCTTTATGTCCCATGCCTGGTATAAAGTTGCTGTAGCCATATAAGTCTTTGTAATTTCCGGTTGGCAGCGATACCTGGAAATCTACGCTTGAAACTAAGAATTTTAAAAATTTAAATTCATATCCGGCCGAAACACTTAAGCCACTCATCAAAACTCCATGTGAATAAGGAACAGGATACGGGTGGAAATCGAGTTTCGGATCTGTAAATAAGGCTTTTTCATAAACAAAAGAGTTATTCAGAAAAAGTCCTAAATGGACATAGTTAGTTTTTTCGTATGTCTTTCTAAAGTTATAAAAAGCACCGATTTTAAGATAGCCTCCGTTTTGTTTGCTTAAGTCAAATCCTTCATTAACTCCTTTTTTATGAGGAGTAAGGATATATCCAACCACATCATAAGGATTGGTTTTACTGTAATTTAACGTGTAACCAATATCGGCCATACCGGTTATCCATGGTTTATATTCTTTGGAGTAATTACCGTTTATAGTTAATGACGTATATTGTAGCAGGTTCATACCAACATACTGACTACCGGTTTTAGCTGCAATTTTGTTATTGCTGCTTTGAGCTTTAGCGGCCACAATAAAGACCAGCGCAACAAGTATAATCGTAACTTTTTTCATCGAAAAGCATTTAAAATTACTACAAAAATAGTTTTTCATTTGATTAATTTTAGGCAATGATACATATAATTTAAGGTTTATTTTGCCGTGTGATCCATCTTTTGTATCCCACAGTTAGTCTGAAGTTAATGTTACCATACTCAAAAATACCGGTTTCCAATTGGCCAATTCCAGGATAATACTCAGCGCCTATTCCTACAATAATCTGTCTGACATAATTTAAGTAAAAGTCCCGGTTTATTTTAAAGCCTGCAAATGGTGTATGTTTATAATATTCTTTAAAACGATGATTTACAAACCAATCCTGCTCTTTATCTTCTAAAATACCTATGCAGACATCTGCATTGATCGATTTATAAATATCAAAGTTTATACCTGCTTTATAAATATATCCGAATCTTCTCAACCCCCTGTAAACATCATAATTATTATCAATGAGTTCAAAATCCGAATATCTGTAACTGATGTTCAAAAAAAATCGTTTATAATATACTGATAATTCCGGTAATATATTGAAATCAGAAGTCAGCTGTTTCTGATTTGGTATGAACGAATAATTTGGTCCCACATCAAACCGAATTGCCCAGTTTGTTCGGTTTGGTGCTGGTTCATGGATTTCAGAATTCTGCGAATTCGCAACGGGTGCAAAAAACATCAGAAGAAATATCAGTATAACTCTAAAATAGCTAAACATTACAACTTTTATTCATGAAACCGGATACCAACTGTAAAATCTATCCGGCTGACACTTTCATATTCTCCGGCTTCAAACTGAACTTCGGTAATGGTGTTGCCGTCAGAAATATTTATATTGAATAAGTTACCTGCATAAAAAGAAAGCTGAAAACCTAACGCAACCTTATTGCTCAGATCAATATCATATCCGATTTCCAGCAGGTAACCAATGGTATGGCCTTTAATACTGTAATTATCAATCATAATATAGTCGTCTAAATAACTTATGTATCCCAATGATAATGTTGAATAGAAGGCGTTATTCTGCAGTCTGTTATAAGTACGGCTGGTAAGCGTTGGTCCCCAGTAATTTATACGAATATTATCGCTCATTTCCCCATAGGTCCTGCTTCCATCCGGACCTGTGACATAAATATCTGCTGAATTGGAGGTTTTAAACTGACTCAGCCTGAATCCAAAACCCACGGACTCTGATATAAAGTAGGTTATGTCTCCGCCTATGTTTGATCCGGATTTAAGCTTTTTCATATAAGGTAAAAAATCCGTAGGTACATTATCTGCAATCTTCGCAGTCTGATAGCTGTAACCTCCTGAAATGGAAATCCTCAATGGATCATAGTTTCCTGTAAATTTGTGTTTTGATTCAGTTGTTTTTTCAATAGCAAAAAAACCATATCTTATATCTGAAACATCTGATCTGGCTATTAATGTATTCTTGTTCTCTCCTTTATATTTAAGAGTAAAATATATAAAGTCAGATTTTACTTTTGTGATTCTGCAATTTAGAGAATCCGCGTCAGTGGTGACAATTAAATCCTGAGAAAAGGAAGAATATGCACAGGCAAAGAGTATAAAAATGCTTAGTACTTTTTTCATTATTTCTTCGATTTTAAAGAGTTATATTCAGCACGCCCCGTTTCAAAATCAACAATTTCAAGTTTAGGCCTGCCTACCATTAGGCCTAAGGTTACACCACAGCGCAAAAAGTATGTATGACCAAACTTTATATCTATAGGTACTTCAGCTTTAGACTCTGTTTTAGCCCATAGGATATTATCTCCTTCTTTTTTAAGTATTACCGACTGACAGAACTTATTTGTAACCCGGCATAATAAGGAATCACCCAGATAGAGGTTGTAACTGACAAGTGCACCGGTTCCACCATACCTGTAAATATTTACTATAGCGTAATCACCATCGAATAAAGTATCCTTCAGCGTGTGCGACCTAAGTTCATCAATATTATCTGTTCGAAGTATTCTGGCAGTTATTCTGTGACATGAACTTCCCATTGCTGACGGGGGCTTGTGTTGATCTATTTTCAGAACATTTCCTCCTGCTTTTCGTGCCTCTAAGATTGCTTTATCCATAACGGTTTGGTAGTCACAGTTAGTACTGAATCCAGTATCACCAAGCTTCACCGTTCCTATTTCTACCGCATCTTCAGGCACCTTGTCCTGTAACCCAAGAATGAGAACGTCTTCATTATAATTTAGTGGTGGATATTTAGTCGAAATAGTTGTGTATACAGAAGGATTACATGACGCTAAAATCATACAAAACAACAATACTAAAAGAGAATTTTTTTTCATTTGGTTCAACAGGTTAATTTCGTTTTTGTATATAGTAAGTTTTCCATTTTGGCAGGGATAAGCCAATTAAACCCCCGATTGCAGCTCCTCCAATTGAGAACTTAAAAATTCGTTTACCATCATCCAGACCATGAGGCGTGGAGTTTTTGTAAGTAGATAATGCCCCGATAGCAGTGGATATAAGTCCTCCCCAAAATGCTCCGGCTGCAAAATGATTTCCTTCAGGCACTTGCAGGTATTTAACATTTTTAAGAGCCAGACTTTCATAGATCTGATTTTCTATTGACATAAAATTCAAACTGTCAGATTTTATATTCATATTTAATCCGTTATAACTATTAAAGTCAGTTGTAGTGATTTTAGCCTGCAGGTAAAAGGATTTTGGAGGAAGGTTACTTTTCTTTAACTGTGCAAAAGCCGAAGCAGTCAGCAGTGTAAAAATTAAAACTACAGATAAATTTCTCATTTCAGGTATTCATTTTATGCAAAAAGTTAAGATTGAACAGGTTAATTATTATCAAATAAGTTTTGCGCGTTCCGATGTTCAAGGAACTATCAACGGACTAAAAGTAAATAATCGGAATTATTTTTCAAAAACTTAAATCTAACTTTTCAGCTTTGGCTGTCTATTTATATTCATTATAACCTGACAAGCTTGGCGGTAGAGGAGAAGTCGTCTGTAATAATTCTGTAGTAATAAATCCCTGATGGATATCTATCTAAAGGTATTTTGTATTTATAATCGCCCGGATTCTGAAATTCTGAAACGACCTTTTCTATCTCTTTTCCACTGTGATCCAGAACAGTCAATTTGATATTTGAACTTTTAACCAGCGTATAAGTTATGTAGGTTTCTGATGTAGCAGGATTAGGGTAGCTGTTCAGGTTCAGTTGACCTGTTATTTCAGATATGCCGGTAACTGCTTCAGGCTGAAGTGCCGGATAAAGGTAATAGTTGTTCCCGTCATTACAGGCTGCTATGATATATGCGCCGTTTGAATAATTAATAATTGGCCTGTCATATTTTATGGTTCCGTAATAAGCATTGTTTTTATAAAGCGTTCCCTGTGCAGACCAGTTATAGTCTTCAATAACCTGATTATAAACACCTTCATAGGCATCGTTATAAAACGAAGTACCTCCTATCCAGAAGCAGTTGGCATTTTCAAATCTGTAACTGCCAAGGCTCCCGGTTACAGAATTATTATTGATAATCTGACGGCTTTGTACGTAGATGCCGGTATTGCTATTATGCCCTATGCTTGTATAATACTTTTCGTTTATGTCATAAGTAAGTGTCGAAGAGGCAACTGAACCCATAGTTTCATTAACATAATCGCCAAAGGCAAATCCGCTTTCTACCTCCTCGTTGTTATTGCCTGTATTTGTAAGATTAACATTGTAGTTTATTTCATCTATTCTTGTACTTCCGGTCATGGTTCTGGTCCAGTAAATTTTGCCGTCCTGCGGTCCTGTCTCGCTTTGTATTCTCAGGTTTAAAATGTTTGGGATCACCGATATAAAGTCCATGGCATGCGATCGTTTAAAATCATATTCGTCACCATCAACATACCCATCAATGGCATTGAATATAAATTGAATCATGTCTCCATTTGCATAATTCAGAACCATTTTATCGGCTGGGGCCGAACTAAATGTCCAGTAATCAAAATTGGTGGAACTTTGAGTCAGGGTTCCTGTCGTAGTTTTATATCCTGTAATATCTGAAGCATACCATACCGCATCTACGGATAATGATATCAGCTCTTTAGACTGATTGATGACATCCTCAGAACCGTGAAAAAGTTGTTTTAAAATATCTGCATCCGACTGGGAATAACTGATACACGGAGAAAGAAAAAATAAAAGGAGGAATTGGTAAAGCGGAGTATTCATTGACGCAAGTATTAAGATTACTATAAAAAATCTTGTCCAACTGTAATTCCTGAAGTGGAATATTCAAATAATAACTGATCAAACTATGCGCTGAACGGTATCAAACAAATAAAGTTAAGGAGATTTTTTAAATATAACATGCAGGGATTGATATTTGAATAACAATTTTTACATCTTAAACCGGTATGCGCCCGATATTATTTTATATGTCCATATTTGAAATTCCTGAATCTTACCTTTCCTTTTCCTATGGAACACAATCCGATACGCATGCTCATAAAGCCACCTAGAACATTATGGTGAAAAGCTGAAACTTCAAGCGAGTTTTCTGTCTTATTCCATGATTTCCCGTCTGTGCTGTAATACATATCCACAATATTATCCACATTTTTTATTCTGAGAAAGACATGTCTGTTCACGACATTTTTTTCTGTTTCAAACTGCCAGCCCCTGATATTGGTAAGAATATTTTTAGAATCAGCAAGAATTCCCGAATAAGCATTTTTGTTATAGAAGACAACCAACCCGGCTATGGCATCATTTTCAATAACAATTTCTACCTCTGCGGTATAAGAGTGGTGTGATGGCATACAAAGCAGAGGAGAGCACTCCGGAATAGAGTTCCCTTTTCCATTAATTATTATGCCCTTATCAAAGCTGAACCTTGAAGCATCATATTCCCCGAAAAACTTCCAGTGCGGTTTAAGTTTCTTTTCACTAAAATCATCATTTAATGAAAACGGTGATTTGGGCTTATGGATAACATCTTTTTTAACGGGACTTTCCAGGCTGAGATGATCAGGTATTCTGTACCAGCCATCCGGCGTCCATTCAATTGGTAACAGCAATGTTTGACGGCCCATGTTGTAATGCTCATGCTCATAGCCATGAAAAACAATCCACCATTTACCCTCGGCATCTTCAAATACGGTACCATGACCCACCGAACCCCATTTTTCATCGTTGGTTTTGGCTCTAAGCACCGGATTATACGGGGAGTTTTCCCAGGGACCCAAAGGTGATTCTGAACGGGCCGATATCACCATGTGTCCGGTTGGAGGACCTGCCGTTCCGCCTTCTGCAACCGTCAGATAATAGTACGCTTCGTGCTTAACCAGTTTGGGTCCTTCCATACAAAAACATTCCACAGACCAATCCCTTGGTATTTCCCAGCCACCATAACTGTGCTTAATATCCCCTGAGATAGACATGCCGTCTTTGCTTAATGGTATATAACTGCCACTGCTGAAATAGAGATAGCGGTTTCCTTCCCTGTCTGTTACATGGCCCGGATCAATCATGCTTACATCCAGTTCTACCGGGTCACTCCACGGACCTGCAATGTTATCGGCAGATACAACATAATTTGTACCACTTGCCGGGAAATAAATGTAATATTTCCCTTCATATTTAACGAGGTCGGGTGCCCATACGGAACCAACATATTTAAACAGGGCATTGGCCACCGGTGTCCAGTTTATTAAATCGGTGGAATGCCATATTAACAATCCCGGATAATATTCAAAAGACGAATGGACCATATAGTAGTCTTTTCCGTCGACCAGGATACTCGGATCAGGATAATCACCTGAAAAAACGGGATTCTGGAACGCGTTTTTTGTTAATTCATTCTTTTGATACTGTGCATTTAGAACCGAAGTAAGAGAAATGAACAGGAGAAATAAAATTACTTTCTGTTGCATTATAGTTGTATTAGGTTGATCAGATATACATCATTCTCCCGAAGCGGGAATTCATGTTTGAACTTTCCGGTCGCATCAATGGTCGTCAACACAGAAAGTTCTGCTTCGCCATTACTTTCCTGTTTGAGAAACTCTACCTGTTTTTTTGTCAGCTGATCCGGTTTATCAAGGTGGCAGTACAGGGTATACGGATCGTTATGCATGTAGCCGGTTCGGTACACTTCAAGCCGGTATCTGCCTTCCGGAATGCCGGATAAATCTACAGTCACTGTTCCTTTGTCTTTTGCCGGCAAATCTTTAATGTAATAGTCCTGGTTATTGACAGAATCAGGCAAAGTGTAGGTATAATCCCAGAACAGAACCTGATATGTATTATCATCATTTTTACATATCCAGGAGGCCTTATCATCATTCTGAAGCTCTTTACTTCCAAGCTTATTCATAAAGGCATATGCATGATATGCCGGTTTTTTAATACCCTGGGTATTCATCAATCCAAAGCCACCATGAAAAGGCGTAAATCGGGGACCGGCCTCTTCAAAAATATCGGTAAAAACCCAGTAAGACATGGATGTTGCCGCATCACCGGATTGCTTTATTCTATCCAGTATATATGCTGCTTCGTGATAGCTGTCGTGTAAAGGATCCGCAGGGGTATAAGATGAACTCCATTCCGTATAATGCAATTCCAGGTCCGGCATTTTAGACGCTGCGATCTCTTTTCGGGACTGAATAACGTCCTGGCTCACGCTCCGGTCATTTTGACTCAGTCTGGTTCCTCTTCCTCCGAATTCATCCAGAAATCCTGCATCCACGCCATATGAATGGGTACTGATAAAATCCAGCGGAACACTGTTTTTGTAACAGTATGCGATCATTTCCGGTTCCCATGCTGCACCAGCAGTTGCAGGGCCACCCACCTTATAATCCGGGTTTACACTTTTAACAGCATTGGCTGCATAGGTATACAGTTTAAAATAGTCTTCCTGTGATCCGGTCCAGAATCCGGGTGTCAGGTTAGGCTCATTCCATACTTCAAAATACCAGGTATTTACTTCATCCGATCCGTAACGTTCGGTCCAGTGCAACACGAGGTTTCGAATCAGATCGCCCCATTTGTTATAGTCTTTCGGAGGTGTGACATTACCTTTCCACCAGAAAATGGTTTCCCTTCCGCTAGCCAGCGCAGAAGGCATAAAGCCCAGTTCAACAAAGGGCTTCATTCCAATGTCAAGAATATAATCATACATTACATCGATGTACTGAAAATTATATACAGGATTTCCCTGCCTGTCTTCTTTATATACAGCCATGTCGTCTGTTAACAGACCGTGCATTCTGATATATCTGAAATCGCAGTCCTGTTTTACAGTTTTCAGTTGTTGCTGCCAGTCAGCCCTTAAACCTTCATTTGCTCTGCCGGCACCGATACATTCCTTGAACATTTGATTCATCGGACCCTTCTCATGCTCAACATCAGCTGAAATAGTGCGGTTATTGGTTCCGTTCTGTGCCGTAAGAATTTCTAATGAAGAAATCAGAAGAAGACATGTATAAAGAAAAAATACTTTCATCGGGATTTCAGTTTCACGTTTGGTTAATCGATTTTTATTTTCAGTTTTTGTGCAATATTATCAGATGCATTACCCACATAAACGATGTAATTACCTTTTTCAAGTGACCAGTCAGCTGCTGATTCGTTGTAGTATGCCAGGTCGTTAACGTTTAATTCCACCAACACCTGTTCCGATTTGCCGGCTTTCACATATACCTTTTTAAATCCCTTCAGCTCTTTTAAAGCCCGCGTCACTTCAGATCCGGGCTTTCCGATATAAACCTGAATAACTTCAGCGCCATCCCTGGAGCCTGAGTTTTTGACCTCACAGCTTACCCGGATCTTATCATCCGCAGAATACGTTTTTTTGTCCGTTTTAATATTATTCAGATCAAAGCCGGTATAAGACAAGCCGTATCCAAAGGCAAATTGTGGTTTTATCTTTTTTGTATCATGCCAGCGGTAACCTACCAGTATACCTTCTTCATAAACCACATCAACGTTATTGCCGGGATAGGAGAGTTCACCGAAATGATGGGCCACATTGTCCTCAAGTTTAACCGGGAATGTGAACGGCAGTTTCCCTGACGGATTCACGTCACCGCTGATCACTTCTGCAACGGCATTACCGGCTTCACTGCCCAGGTACCAGCTTTGCAGTACAGCTTTTACCTTGTTGAGCCATGGCATGGCAACCGCATTGCCACTGACCAGTACCAACCCGATGTTCGGATTCACTTTTGAAATTTCAGTAATCAGTTCTTCCTGTCCGAATGGCAGACCAAAGGTCAAACGGTCGCCACCTTCACAATCCTGGTGATGGTTCTTGTTCAACCCTCCGATGAAAAGCACCATGTCGGCAGATGCTGCAGCTTTTACAGCAGCTTTAAACAGAGAATCTGCATCCAGTTTAGAGGGTATTACCCTGCCATAAGCAGATGGACCTGAAGCATAACCCATGGCATGGATGATGGTTGCATTTTTAAAGCGGTTTTTAATGCCCTGAAGAGGAGAAATTTCATATTGCGCTTTCAGTTCGGATGAACCACCACCAATCGTCATGGATTTGGTGGCATTTTCTCCGATTACGGCAATGGTCATGGTTGTTTCCGGATCGAGTGGAAAAAAACTGTCCGTATTTTTCAGCAAGACTATACCATCCGTCGCAATTTTACGTGCGGCATCCTGGTGCGCTTTGGTATTCTTATTGCCTGCTGGCCGGTTTGCATTCATATTGGTGCGAAGCATCAGACGGAGGATCCGCCTTACTTTATCGTCCACAACCGATTCATCGATTTTCCCTTCTTTCAGTAATGCATAAAAAGGAGAGGCCAGGTAATAATGGTCGTAGGCATATTCTTCACTGTCTGTCATTCCGTTTGTCATGGTTCCCATTTCCATATCAAGGCCGTATAATGCGGACTCCATGGTGTTATGAGCACCGCTCCAATCCGAAACGACAACGCCATCAAATCCCCAGTCTGTCTTCAGTATTTTGTTTAACAGGATTTCATTATGGCAACAATGTTGTTCATTATATTTGTTGTAAGCGCCCATCAGTGCCCAGGCCTCACCTTTGGTCACAGCGGCCTTAAAAGCGGGCAGATAAATTTCATGCAAGGCACGGTCGCTAACCTTCACATTGATGTGTCCGCGCCACTCTTCCTGATTGTTGAGTGCATAATGTTTCACACAGGCAGCAACACCACTTTTCTGAACGCCCTGAATATAAGGCACTACCATGGTGGAAGCCAGAAACGGATCTTCGCCCATGTATTCAAAATTGCGGCCATTCATTGGTGTACGGTAGATATTCACGCCGGGTCCCAGCAGCACATCCTTTTTGCGGTAGCGTGCTTCTTCGCCAACAGCAAATCCGTATTCTCCCGAAAGCTCAGGATTAAAAGTTGCCGCAAGACAGGTTAAAGCAGGGAATGCAGTGATGGAGTCGTTGGTCCATCCTGCATATCCCCAATCGTCCCAGTTGATCTCTGCCCTCACACCATGAGGACCATCCGACATCCAGACTTCAGGGATACCCAGCCGTTCCACTCCGGGTGTACTGAATTTGGATTGTGCGTGGCACATAGCCACCTTCTCTTTCAGGGTAAGTTTTGACAGGATCGATTCAATCTCTTTATCCATAGCTGTACTACTCTGAGCATGCATTATTCCTGTAAAAAAGAAAGCTGTCAGGATTAAAAACAAGGTTCTGTTCATCGTTATATTTTTTAATTTCATATAATGTTTTCGCAAATTGGTTCTCTAACAATTCTGATCAATCATTGTGAACATTAAGAATAAGTGTTTTTCAATTCTATATTTTTTGAGTAAACGAGGCTTTTCAAAAAGACAAATAAAAACATTTTGAACTTATAAATTGTAAGCAATCTTTCTTTTACCCCTCCAAACCTCTCCGTCAGCTGACGGAAGGCTTTAAGTCCCCTTCCGGGGATTTAGGGGTAATTTAGTAAAAACTACTTACAATCCGTAAGTAAAGATAATTCTGATATTACTTTTGGGACAGCCTCTTGAGAAAAATCCATTCATCATTTACTTTAACCTGACATTTACCGGTTCACCCGCATAAGTCACTTTTTTAATGTCAGGATTCATTGCATATAACTCAACACTATTCTGTTCTGTAATTATGACCACATTAAATATTCTTTCTTTCAGCATCCCATTGAAGCTGCCCTTTCGTGAACCGATGGTGAGGATACCCTCGTCATTATTCCAATTGAAAGTTATGACTGAATAGGCTCCCTTTTCGTAATTATAGTTGGTTCCTTCATCTTCATACAAATCAAACGTGGCATTATCTCCGGCATATACAAACAGGGTTATGGGATCTGCCGGCTTTTGACCGGTATATTCGATCTCCGGTCCGAACGGAATTATTGAACCGGCTTTGACATAAAGCGGCATCCGTTCATATGGCGCTGCTGCCTCTATCTGACGTCCACCCTTTTCAAATTTACCATTATACAGGTTGTACCAGCCTTTTGATTCGGGCAGGTAAACGGTTCTCGATCTTGCCTTGTACTGATAAACCGGAGCTACTAACAGTGAAGGACCAAACATATACTGATCCCCGATATTGTAAACAGAGCTGTCTTCTGCAAAATCCATGGCCAGGCCACGCATAAGGGTATAATCTTTCAGGTAGGTCCAGCCGGTCATACTGTAAATGTAAGGCATGAGCCTGTAACGCAGCTTATCGTAGTACAACATCGACTGATAGGCAGGATGGTCTTCCGGAGCCAGGTTGAACATTTCACGATACGGGAACTGCCCGTGAACCCTGAAAAGAGGTACAAAAGCCCCAAACTGGAACCATCGTGTATTCAGTTCTCGCCATTCGTCCATATCTTCACTGCCTTCTTTGGCTCGTTCAAATCGTTTTTGAACCGAAAAACCACCAATGTCCATTGTCCAGTATGGCAATCCTGCCATGGCAAAATTAATACCGGCAGGTATCTGTGCTTTCATATCTTCCCAGCAGGTTCCGATGTCACCACTCCAGGTTGCAGCACCATAACGCTGAATTCCTGCAAATCCGGAACGGGTCAGAATAAATATTCTGTTGTTATTTCCAAGTGATCTCTGACCTTCATAAATACCTTTGGCATTCATCAGTGCATAGGCATTGAAATATTGGGTTGACGGTCCCAACGCGGTAGGGTTCATCAGTTTTTTACGATAAGCAATACTTGCATTGGACTGTATATCAGGCTCGGTGGCATCCAGCCACCAGGCATCAAAGCCTTTGGAATAAAGTTTTGTTTTTATCTGATCCCAGAAAAGTTGTCTTGCATCCGGATTATAAGCGTCATAAAATGAACCAATATAGCCGGGTGGTATCCAGTCGCGAATACTGTCCTTCACCGCCTGCCTGTACATCCAGCCCTGTTCATCAAAAGCTTTAAAATGGTCAGTGTTGATGTAAAATTTTGGCCAAACCGAGATCATGATGCGGGCATGCATGTCATGAACGGCTTTATTCATGCCTGCTGCATCAGGAAAACGCTTCAGATCAAAATTGTGGCTCCCCCATTGGTCAACAGGCCAGTATGACCAGTCCTGCACAATATTATCGATTGGAATATGCTTTTCTCTAAACGTTTTTAAGGTATTCAGCAGTTCATCCTGTGTTTTGTACCGTTCACGGCTTTGCCAGAATCCCATGGCCCATTTCGGCATAACCTGTGCTTTCCCGGTTATCTTACGGTAACCACTGATAACATCATCGATAGATTCTCCGGTGATGACATAGTAACGGATATTCTTACCCATCTCAGAGTAAAATGAGATGTTGTTTTGTCGCTCCGGATCAACAGGAGAGAGAACTTTAAGTCCGATATAGGATACACCACCATCAGGAATCCATTCCAGTTTAATATGGTGTTTTTCTCCTTTTTTCATGTTCACGTTAAACTTGGCAACAGAAGGATTCCATGAGGTCCTCCATTTGTCAAACTGCAGTTCACCGTCAATCCACGATCTGGTGTACCCTGCATAGTAACAGAGAAAGCGGTAGATCCCGTTCTCAGTGGCTTCCATGTCACCTTCCCAGGTAATCTCAGCCCTGTTGAATTTAAAATTATCAGGAAAGTCAGTAATCGTTTCCAGATTTTCATAATCAATGGTTGATTCTGTACGTGTGGTGAAAACATGATCAGTATTCCTGTCATCAATGTATGTGGCAGTAAGTCCTCCTTTTTTGCCTTCGTTATTATAAAGGGATAAGCTGTTGATATTGTCATAGGGTCTAGAATCACCAAACCGGGTTAGTGAATAATTATCCCACAGTATGCCATAGTTTTTGGTAGAAACGATAAACGGAACGGATACCTTGGTATTATACTGGAACAGTTCCTCGTTTTTCCCTTTGTAATTGATTTCATCTGCCTGATGTTGCCCGAGACCGTATAAGGCCTCATCTTTTGGAGTAATGAATTGTTGTTGCAGGCTGTAAGCATCCACTCCGTCTACCGATACCGGCTCAAAAAGCCTGCCCTCATTTTCAGGTTCATGAATAACGGGAGAACCATCCGGTTTAAAATAGCTGATTTCGCCGGTTTGTTTGGAAACTTTTACCAGTAATTTGGATGTGGCCAGCTCAACAACAGAGTCGTTTTCAGTGGTTTTAAAGGATACCTGATCAGGAGCAGGAACCTCAATGAGACTTTTTGTATCATCAAATTCCTTACTGGCAGAAGCTTCCACTTTTACAACAGAATTGGTTAAAAAAGTGATCCTTACAGCTTTGGTCTGAGATTTTTTTTGAGGATAGGTAATAACACTGTTTTTTTCTGTTACCACAGATGGTTGTTTACATGCTGTAATTAAGCAGATAAGCAGAATGGGATATAGTATCTTCATAGTCATTTTGTTAAACTCACACACTGAATGAAAGTGGTGATAACTGTTAGTTTACCAGGCTATAAAGATAATTATTTGTTTTTACGGCTTTGGGTCAATCGTTTAAAAATAGTTTTATTGGTTTCCAGCGGAATGACACCTTCATTCACGGTTTTAAGTTCTTCTATGGTGTAAAAGGCGTTTGGGTTGTGTTCATTGATAATATTTATAACCCTGGGCAGTTGTTTTCTTTTAACGATGGTGAGAATAATATTCACTGGACCTTTCCCTCCTTTGGCATCAAGGTAAGTTACACCAAATTTTTCATTTTTCAGGTTCTCTATGAGTTTTGTTGTATCTTTTTTAGGTATGATCCGAACCAGAACCGTTCCGAGGGAAAGTCTTTCTTCCAGCAGCATCCCGATGTAATTTCCTGTTGCAAATCCACCACCGTAAGCCAGATAGCACCACACATTATTGAGGTGTTGCATTATTTGCCCCATTGCCAGTAACCAGATAATTACTTCAAAAAAGCCCAACATAGGGCCAATCGCCTTAAATCCCTTGGAAACAAAAATAATGCGTAGCGTTCCAATACTTTGATCAGCGATACGTGCTAAAAAAATCAATAGTGGAATTAATATGTACGTATACATAAACGAATCTGTCGAAATCAGATCAGACATAATCGATATATTTTGTTTCCCGAAGGCGGTTATTGCTTAATGCAAAGTTACTTTTTGCGCATGAAAACGCGAATTGGAACGCCTGAAAAATCCCAGTTTTTTCTGATTTGGTTTTCAAGGTATCGCCGGTATGGTTCTTTGACATACTGTGGCAGGTTACAGAAAAACGCAAATGAAGGCGTGGTTGAAGGCAGCTGGGTCACAAATTTAATTTTGATGAATTTACCTTTTACGGCTGGCGGATGGTAATTTTCGATGGCTTCCAGCATTACCTCGTTCAGTTTCGAGGTAGGAACTTTTCTGGTTTTATTTTCATACACCTTCATTGCCATTTCAAGCACCTTTAAAATCCTTTGTTTATCAGGAACCGATGTAAACAGTATAGGGAAATCTGTAAAAGGGGCAAAGCGTTCGCGAACATCCCGTTCAAATTCTTTAGCCGTATGTGTATCTTTTTCAATCAGATCCCATTTGTTAACACAAACGACAACACCTTTCCGGTTCTTGTTTATGATGCTGTAAATGTTCATGTCCTGTGCTTCGACTCCACGAGTGGCGTCAAGCATTAATACACAAACATCGGAGTATTCAATGGAGCGTATGGTACGCAGAACAGAATAAAATTCAAGATCTTCACTGACCTTTCCTTTTTTACGCAGACCGGCAGTGTCGATCAGAATAAAATCGTGTCCGAACTTATTGAACCGGGTATTGATAGAATCGCGTGTTGTTCCTGCCACTTCAGTTACAATATTGCGTTCCTCGCCAATAAAGGCATTAATAATAGATGACTTGCCCACATTCGGTCTTCCAACCACGGCAATTCTGGGGAGTTCTTCCTCTACTTCAGTTGTGTCTTCGGTAAGATTTGCTGCTATTTCATCCATCAGTTCTCCAGTTCCTGAGCCGTTCATGGAAGATATCATAAAGTAGTCGCCCAGTCCGAGGTTGTAAAATTCATAAGCATCGTTGATAAGCATATTGTTATCAACTTTATTGACCACAAGAATTACTTTTTTCTCCGTTTTTCTGAGAATTTCTGCTACCGCTGAATCCATATCGGTGATGCCGGTGGTTACATCAACCAGCATAATAATTACATCAGCTTCGGCTATTGCAATAAGGACCTGTTTTCGGATCTGTTCCTCAAACACATCGTCCGAATTTACCACATAACCTCCGGTATCCACCACAGAAAAATCTTTTCCGTTCCATAACGACTTTCCGTAATGGCGGTCACGGGTCACTCCGGCCGTCTCATCAACGATAGCCCTTTTAGACTCGGTTAAACGATTAAACAGTGTCGATTTGCCAACATTTGGTCTCCCTACAATAGCTACAATACTCATGTCAAAATTTTTGCAAAAGTAATTAAATCAACAGAATTACATTCTTTTAAATAGTAAAAGTCTTTTCTATCTAAGTTTAATTCTCTTAGCGAATTAACTTTTATGAATATTTATCGTACACACCAGGAGTGTAATTTACAGATGTTCTTCCAGCGGATCATTTCCATTCCACGATCCAAGGGTTTTAAAAGGCGTGAAATTGGCAAACAGATCTTCTCTGAACCAGTCGTGTTGTCTCGTCATTTGAACTGCCTTCATGTGCTGTTCATTTCTGTACGCGAATTGAGCCATGTGTGATCTATCCTTCCATAAGCTGAATGTAACCTGCATAAATAAAGGGTATTCCCCGATTCCAATAGAAAAGATCAACCCCTGACTTTGTTTTAAATTATGTCGGACAGCAGGAACTTTAGTCCAGAAACGCGGTACATGATTCCATTTAATAGTGGCACGCGTTATAACAGCAATTATTCCAGCTTTGGTTTCACTAAAGTCGGTAAAAGGTGTTTGCTTCGACCAGGAGCCTCTGGAGTTTGCAGCATGCATAAATACTGTCCATGCATACTTTGAATGAGACTTAAACTGCTGAAACAGGTCCGAATGATTGAAAAATGTATCAGCAAATGTTTCATTATCCCACACGCACAAAATTGCAAATGTTGTAAAATCAGGAATTACCGAGAATCCTCCCTTTCTGCCACTTCCCAATAATTTAAAGAACCGTAATCCTTTGGTTTGCTCGAGGGCAGGTTTGGCTAACTGCATTTGAGGAAGCATCCAGAAAATCTCTTTCCCTTTAAATTTTAATATGGTAAGTGTTGTAACCTGCATGTGATCAGTAAGGATTATTACAAAAACAACAGCAGAAGAATAAAATAGTTTTACATAAAAAACAGTGCAACACCACCAACAGAAATAATTGCTCCTGCAATTTCTGCGATATGCACCTTCTCTTTATTGATAAGAATCGCAGGCGGAATAATTAATACGGGAACAATGGCCATTATGGTGGCGGCTATACCTGCATTGGTATTCTGAACAGCTAACAGCGAAAAAGCAACTCCCAGAAATGGACCGGTAAAAGATCCTAAAGCCATACGTTTAACGGCCGGGATATTCAGCAATCCTGCTCTGACATTTTTCCATCTTCGCATTACCGTAACAACTATAATAAAACCTGCAATTCCCGCAATGATGCGTATTTGCGTGGCCGCAAAAGCATCATAACTTCCCATTCCTTTTTTGCTGAGGACCAGTCCGGTTGCCTGACCTAAAGCACCACCAAAGGCAAAAAGTAATCCCAACATTGTTTTGGAGAACCGCTCTTTTTTAAGGGTTTTGTTGGACTCTTTTTGGTTGACCCGTTTGCGTACGAGCATAACAATAACTATCCCGGTAATGGTCAAACCCATTGCGAGAAAATCTTTTACTGTCAGGACTTCGCCGAGTGTAATCCAGGCGATGATAGCTGTGATGAGCGGTACCAGCGACATAATAAGCATTGATATGCGGGCACCAATCAGGATAAAGGCCTGAAAAAGCATTAGATCACCCAGGACAAAGCCTATAATCCCCGACAAAAAAAGCCAGAACCATTGGTAAGAAGTTGCATCGACCGGTAATAGCAAATCACGGCTGATAAGGCTGTAAATACTCAGATAGATAAAGCCCATAAAAAGCCTTATCAGGTTCAGAGAAAGAGCTCCGACCCGTTTACCTGCTGCCTCAAACGCCAGTGCTGTAACCGTCCAGAAAAGGGCAGTCAAAACAGAGGCAACTTCACCAAAATGGGTTTGAAACATGTCCGAAAATTTTCGCTAAGATAGAAAATGGTTTACACTATAACGATAGTGTAAGTGAATTAGCAAAAATATTCAGAACGTGTTATGCCCTGGTGCTGATCAAGCTGTTTGTATCTCCAAAGGCATTGGAAATGAAACCTTCTGCTTCAGAGTCGTTAATCCACGATGAATTATTGACCAGATAGCGGAACTCGATTTCCTGGTCAACCGGTAATTCAACAGTTGCGGTAAAATCACCGTTCTTCAATTGTTTCATTGGCTCAGCACCTTTATCCCAGTTATTGAATGATCCAAGGATCTTCACATCACTGGCACTTTCAACTTCAGATTTAGATAACCGGAATGCAACTTTACATACCGGTTTTGATTTTAAAAATGTTTTTTTAAAACTCATGACAAATATCTTTAGAATTAATAGATGAGATTTCTTTTTGGAAACAGAATGAATCCAATTAATCAGGTTGCGGTGCTGCAAAAGTAAAGTTTAATACTAAAATGACATAACAATTGTAAAATATTTTGCGTGATTACAAATATGTACATTTCTGTTCCGCTTATTCAGACACGTAAGAGTAAATGATAATTATTAAAAAAACATTAAAAGTGATATGTCAAAAAGGCATTTCGGATGAATTGGCATTTGATTTGAGGCAATTCTGACATTAAATTTAAAGGTTATGATGTCGTATATTTTATTGATCATTATTATTATGATTCCCGGTCTGATCGTACAGAGTACGCTCAAGCAAAAGTTTAAAAAATATTCCAAAGTTGGAATCAACGGGATGACTGGTAGGGATATCGCTGAAAAGATGTTACACGACCATGGTATTTATGATGTGCGTATTACATCTGTAAACGGGCAGTTAACAGACCATTATAACCCTGCAAATAAAACTGTGAATTTGAGTCACGATGTTTATTATGGGAGCAGTGTTGCGGCAGCAGCAGTTGCTGCACACGAGTGCGGGCATGCCGTGCAACATGCCAGATCGTATGCATGGCTGAATATGCGTTCTGCTCTGGTTCCATTTGTAAGTTTGGCTTCTAACTGGGTTCAATGGGTAATCATTGCAGGGATTATAATGATTAACACCTTTCCGCAGATTTTTATGGTAGGGATCATTTTATTTGCGATTACCACATTGTTTTCATTCATTACCTTACCGGTAGAAATGGATGCCAGCCGGAGAGCAATAGCATGGTTAGGACAATCCGGCATAACCACATCTCAGAACAATGCCATGGCTAAGGATGCACTGAAATGGGCAGGAAGAACTTACGTTGTGGCTGCTTTAGGTTCTTTGGTTACGCTGCTTTATTATATTATGATAGCCAGAAGCAGGTAAAGGAAATTACAAAATTTGGAAAAGCATTCCTCTTTAGGGATGCTTTTTTTGTGGCATTAACTTCATATCAGTTTCATTCATCTTTAATTTGGTTGCAATAAAAGCGTAATACGCAGGCTATACTTTTGTGATCAAAAGGTTATGTCTTTCCTCAATATCAACATAATACCTTCCCAAAGTGAGAAGTTGCAGTTCTGTAACTTCTCTTTTTTATGTCATACACTTAAAACAATAGAAGATGAGTAAAAAAGATATGATTTCAGGTAAGAAAAATCTGTTGATTCCCACAAGTGGCTATTATAAATCCTACATTGCAGATATCTCTGTATGTGGGTATGAAAAAATTCTTGTTGCAGGCTATGAAGCTGAAAAACTCGTAAAGCATCTCCATAAAAAATGCTTGACAGGTAAAATTACGCTTAGTGGATTATCGGATGAAGAAATCAAAGCCGCATCAAAAAAATACGTTCTGAAAAAACGTATTGATGTGAGTTCCGAAAGCATGAAGGCAATGTTGATTTCAGGCAGGGTATTTGATATTATCATTCTGCATTTGAACTACAACGACCTTGACATAGAACCGGACCTGAAGATTCTTAAGCAGCTACTGAATCATACCGGGACATTGTTTGTGCGGGAGCGTAGTCTGAGCTTTGATTTGGAAGATATGGGGGCTGCTGTTGAAAATGAAGACCTTTCTCTTATAAAGTCGTTGCAGACAAACACAAATCTGTTTGGTGATGTCTACGATTTAAAAATCCGACATAAATAATTGGTTCATAAGAAGATATTGTGTGGCGTAAACATTTGAAAGTTTTAAAGGTTAAATGTTTAGTTTCATATTAGTATCTTTTATAAGTTTTAACTAATTTTAGTCCATCAAAACTTAGACTGATTGATGTATTATTTTTTGTTCGAAAAGAAACCCTGATAAGTTTTATAATACTGTTTTTATGAGAATAATTTGTACTTCACTTTTTGTATTATTTTTTTCAATTATCACTTACGGCCAGGGGCAGGTAAGTGGTATTGTTGTAGATAAGGATACAAAAGAAACCCTGATTGGGGCAACTGTTGTGCTTAAAGGTACAACTATCGGTACTGTTGCCGATATGGATGGAGTCTTTACACTTAAAGCTCCGCGAGGCAAAAACACCATCATGGTATCTTTTGTGGGGTACCTTTCAAAAGAAATACCGGTTGAGGTAACAAACAAGGATATTGATCTTGGCGTAATAGGCCTGCAGTCGGATGCCATCGGTATTCATGAGATCAGTGTTTTGGCGAATGTGGCAATCGACCGAAAAACACCGATTGCAGTGACAAATATAAAGCCCAGGCAAATTGAACTTAAACTTGGCACACAGGAATTTCCCGAAATACTTAAGTCTACACCGGGCGTTTATGTAACAAAACGTGGAGGGGGCTTTGGTGATGCCGATGTGCGCATCCGTGGATTTAGCAGCAATAATGTTGCCGTTATGATCAATGGGATGCCTGTTAACGGGATGGAAAACGACAGGGTTTATTGGTCAAACTGGGCAGGTTTGTCTGATGTTACACGTACCATGCAGGTTCAGAGAGGTGTGGGTGCTTCTAAGATCGCAGTGCCTTCGGTTGGAGGTACTATAAATGTGCTAACCAAAACAACAGAGGCTAGAAAAGGAGGCAACGTTTTTTATAATCTGGGTAATAATAATTACAACAAAACAGGGATTACATTATCAACAGGCTTACTCGAAAACAACTGGGCGCTAACCATGATGTTCTCAAAGACTAAGGGGGATGGTTACGTGGAAGGGTCCCCGTTTAATGGCTATTCATACTTTTTTAGTCTTGCCAAAAGACTCAGCGACAGACAGCAGTTGGCTCTAACCATTTTTGGGGCCTCGCAGTGGCATGCCCGACGCTATAATTATCAACCGTTAAGTGTGCTTACAAAGCCGGATGGTCTTCGGTTTAATGAGGATTGGGGATATAAAAACGGACAGTTCTTCAGCAACTCTACAAACTTTTACAGTAAACCTGTTGCGATTATTAACCACTATTTCAATATTGATGAAACCACCTTTTTAAGTTCATCATTGTATGGGTCGTGGGGATCAGGTGGTGGCGGCTATACCAGTTCAAACGGGGTGAATTTGTCTTTCAATTCTGAAGGTCATATTGACTGGGACAGGATTGTGCAGAACAATAAACAATATGCTGCCCAGGGTACCGGAGGGGGAATATATTTTCAGAATTCCTATAATAATCATCAATGGTATGGTTTACTTTCCACATTAAAGAAGAGCCTTGGCGACATCAACCTGTTATCCGGCGTTGACCTGAGATATTATAAAGGGTCGCACTGGCAGCAGGCAGATGATTTGCTCGGAACCGATTTTGTAATCGACAAAAGCAATAAAGCTGCGGTGGCATTTTACAACCATCCGATTAGGAAAGGCGAAAAATTAAGTTATAATAATGATGGTGAAGTGGCGTGGGAAGGATTGTTTCTTCAGGGCGAATATTCCCGCAACAGGCTCTCAGCATTTCTATCGGGTACCATATCAAACCGGTCTTACCGGCGTATTGATTATGCCCAGTATTTTTCGGATGCGGAGAAAGCCCGTTTAGCGGCTGATCCGGAGCTAAGAGCAAAGTACGAAAGTAAGCTGATGGATTATATGCTCAGCCAGGACAAAACTTCAATACTGGAAACTGAGGCCTACAAGGTTAATCAGGTCACTCCCTGGCACAGCTTTATCGGATATTCATTAAAAACAGGTGCTAACTATAACCTGAACAGGAAACACAATGTTTTTATTAATGGTGGGTATATGGAGCGCCAGCCGGTTATGAATACAGTATTTCAGAATAACAGAAACCTGTTTAATGATGGTGCAGTAAACGAAAAAGTGCTGTCAACAGAAATCGGTTACGGATTCAGAAGTCAGTATTTCTCAAGCCACCTGAACATTTATTATACCTTCTGGAAAAATAAAACAAGAACCGGAAATGTGACAGATCCGACAAATCCTGATGAACGCCTGTTTTATAATATTGAAGGAATCAATGCACGGCACGAAGGTATTGAGCTTGACTTCAACGCAAAACCAACAGAAAAAGTTGAAATCAATGGTATGATCTCCGTGGGTGACTGGATTTGGGCTAATAATGTTGATTCGGTCAAAATTTTCAAGGATCAGACACTTGTATATACAATACCCAAAATGTACCTGAATGGAATTCATGTTGCTGATGCAGCACAGACAACCGCTGCCCTGGGAGTGAATGTGGAAGTATTATCAGGCTTGAAAGTAGGAGTGGATATGAATTATGCCGCAAGGTTGTTTGCCAATTTCAATCTTAATGCACGGACAATGCCGGAAGATGAGGGCGTGGATGTGGAAAAGGTTCCTGCTTACATGTTATTTGATCTTAATGCATTTTACGATTTTAAAATCGGAAATCTTAATGCATCATTACACGGTAACATGAATAACGCTCTTAATACAACTTACATTGCCGATGCCTACGAAGGGCAGGGCTATTATTTTGGGTTTGGACGCACATTTTCGTTTGGGTTAAAAGTGAGGTTTTAATTAGAAATTTTTAAAAGTATAATAATGAAAAATTACTTTTTATTATTAATTGTTTTTAGTTTGGCAATCGTCTCCTGTGAGGTTATTGATCCGCTGAGAGAGGACCTAAATAATTTGAATAATGAATTCAATCAGAATATAGATTACACCCTGACTGCTGCTGATTATACAGCGTTGCACGACAGGATATTATATCTTGATTCAAATGATGTGACTGTAGCAGAATTTATTGCCGCCAATGAATATTTCACTGATGAAATACAGGGTAGTAAGTACATTCCGATGTTGCTGGATGTAATTATGCCTAACCTGACAGGGACCAAGGCTTCGGTAACTTTTAACTATAATGGGGAAGCACCGGGAATGCTGACTGATATTGCCGGAATGGATTCGTATTCCATTACGCATAACGACTATCAAAGCATCGACTCAACTCTGGGCTACCTGAACTATTTTGCTCCGCCATACCTGCCTGAACATTATATATCGAATATTTTAAAACATAAGGTGAAATATCAGGGAAGCAGTGATACGATAGTCGTAAATTATATGTACTCCGATAACGAAGCAAACGTCGTGTTTAATAAGCAAATAATTCCAAGTTTATCTGAGTCATTTGATAATGGAGGATTTGGTTTATTCAGCAGTTTAGACATCAAAGGTAATCAGTCTTGGATATATAGTCCCAGGGATAATGGTTCGGTTACCATGAACGGTTATGATGGGAAGTACTTCGACAATGAAGACTGGCTTGTATCTCCTGTTATTGATTTGAGTGATGTGACAAATACATACCTCCGGATTAAGCATAATGTGCGGTATTTCGAAACAGGATGTCTGTCGTTGCTTGTAACAACAGATATTGATCGCAGTATTGATTCAGCACGTTGGTCTGAGTATGCAATCAGTGATCCGAAAACGGCGATTGGGGTATTTGTTAACTCTAAATTATTTAATCTTAGTGCTTATGATGGGAATAAGATAAAAGTTGCTTTCAGGTATATCTCAACGGCATCTTCATCTAAGGCACCGGAATGGTCAATCAGCGAAGTGAACGTAGGGAATTACGGTTACCCGGTAATTGGTGGTGGATATACTTACCAAATCCAGGATTATTATGCGTTTGATTCCATATCTGCAAAATGGATGCCTATGGATAATATCCACCGGTTGAACCGATCCGATTATGAAAGTCTCGGCATTGCTGAAGCAGCTTTTTCTGTAGCCAGTCCATCCCAGGAGTATTTACCGGAACTGGCCGATAAAATGTATCCATTTGCTAAGATGGATGATGAAGTATTTTTCGTATTTGATTACGATAACGGGAAAATTTTAACTTTAGCAGACAAGCTTACCAAAGCAGATTCCGGATGGATATCTACATATGCTTATATACAGCAAATAACAGAGCCCTACCGTAATGTTGATTCGGAATGGAGGTTTGATCCGACCGTGATTCTAAACATGGAAAAATCGGATTACCAGATTATTGTGGATTATGTGAACAGTGTACCGGAATATGCCGCCCAAAATTCGTCAACCTACAGTAATACTGAGTACTATTTTGGCACCTCGGCATATTATCCTGACTTTGATGTGAGGATCGGTCAGTATAACAGTAGCTTTGAAACCTGGCAGGATGCAGTTACAACGGCGCTGCTCGAAGGTTTACTGCCCAATAAGTATCCCAATGCAACCAAGTATGTCAGTGGAGTGGAAGTGTTCTATTATATAACATTTAAGGTGTATAGCGGAGCAACCCAAACGTACACCTGTATATTTGGGGTAAGCAAGGACGCGCCTAATCCGGAGTTCTACCTGGTAGATGGTCCTACAAAAGCAGAATAGAAATTTATTTATTAACACTAAAACATATTAAAATGAAAAAATTATTTACACTTTCAATTTTCATGCTTGTTGCTTATTTTTCAGGCTATGCACAGGTGAATGAAGATTTTTCCACTCTGGTTAAAAATGAAACCGTTGCCCTTGATGGTTGGGTTAATTATGCAGAAGCCGGTTCTAAGGTATGGGTTGGTGGATCATATAGTGGTGAAATCTACGCTTATTTTAATGCGTATAATTCCGGTGATGACAGCAATATCGGCTGGTTAATTACACCTGGTGTTAATCTTGATGAATTTCCCAACGATTCAGTTAAATTTGATCTGGCATACGGATATTTCGTTCAGGATGACCCTCTTGCAATAATGTATTCTACTGATTATGATGGAACAGAAGGCGGTATAGCATCTGCTACCTGGACAGATATCACTGCTCAGTGCAATATTCCAATCAAAGATGAGGTGACAAGTACTTTTACACCGTTTAAACATACCGCCATTAATATTGATGATATGTCTGGTACAATATACGTAGCCTTTGTATTTACTGGTAGTGGCAATGACGGTAATACTACTGCTGTAGAGGTTGATAATGTGGTTGTGGGAAATCCAAAGCCACAGAGCCGTGTATTGTCTTTTTCTGTTTCTGATCAGATTTTGGGTACAGATATTGACGTAGAAAATTCTGCAATTGCTTTAACTGTTTATCCCGGTACAGATGTTACTGCTTTGGTACCGGAAATGGAACTCTCAAAAGGAGCAACCGTTTCACCGGCTATCGGAAGTGCGCAGGATTTTACTAATCCGGTAGAATATACGGTGACTTCCAGCGATGAGGAATCGGTCACTACATGGACAGTAACCGTGGATGTACTTTCATCAACACCAACACCCATATACGATCTGCAGTTTGTAAGCGATCCTGAAACAAGTGATGCATCACCTTACGTTGGAAAACCGGTATTTACAACAGGTATTGTAACATATGGATCCGGTTCGGGTAGTGCGTACATTCAGTCAGCTGCAGGTGAATGGAATGGTGTATATGTCTATGTCAGCTCAAGCAAAACGAATATTTCGCTGAACAAGGGTGATTCTGTTTTAATCTATGGTACACTGAGTGAATATTATCACCTCACTGAATTTGTACCGGATTCAGTTTTAACTGTTTCAGATCGCAAATCTGTTGATCCGACAACGGTAACAGCGCCATTGAGCGAGGGAACAGAAGGTGTTTTGGTTAAAGTGAATAGCTTACAGATTAAAGACAATGGTGACACGTATGCCGGTTTTAATGCATCAGGTGATTCTGTGGTTATTGAGAAAGAATTGTATGCCGATTTAATGCTGACAGATGGTTCGTATTATAATATAACCGGTATAGTTACTTACAGTTATTCAAAATACAGGTTATATCCAAGGAGCAGTGATGATGTAGAATTAGCAACCAGCATTCATTCTCCAGCAGAAACAAGTTTATCAGTATATCCGAATCCTGTTTCAGATGTTTTGTATATTGAAGGAACGTCATCAAATAAAGTAAAAGTGATGAATATTCTGGGTTCAGTTGTAAAAACACTGGATGTTTCTAACAATCAAATCAATGTTTCTTCACTGGATAATGGTGTTTATCTGTTGTCTGTTGATTCGAACGTGGTACGTTTTGTGAAAAAATAAAATATAAGATTAAAGATGAAGGAAAGAGGTTGTCGTTATGATAGCCTCTTTTTTTATACCACATAATTCTTGCGTTGGTTGGCTTTGCGATAAATAATAATACCAACTCCGGTTCAGTAAAAAGAGATGTTGTAAAAAATGAATTTGATTCAGGTTACAGGTCCGGATAAAGACTGAAATGAGGCTTCTTTAAGAAATGGAAAGATGAGGGATTTTAAGAGTTCGAATGAACTGGTACCATAGACAGCAAGACCGTCCATGATCTGTTCTTCTGTCATCATAAAGCGTTCACCGGTCAACTCATCCCTGCATTTATCCACTATAGATTTTAATGCAGACTCATCCATCTCAAGGTGACACTGAAATGCAATAACATTTTTGTTGTATGTAAAAATCTGATTTTCGCATGCTGCCGAAGATGCAAGTAATTCGGCACCCACAGGAAGGTCGTAGGTTTCACCATGCCAGTGAAAGACAAAATGCAGATCATTGTTATTCAGACGTACCGGATACCAGCCAATCTCTTTTTCTTCTCCCAGGAAAACCGGCTCACCCAATGCGCCGGCTATAAGCTGTGCGCCCAGACAAATACCGATAACCTTTTTACCTGCATTAATAGCACTGCGAATAAATTGTTTTTCGGTCTCTAGCCAGGGGAAGTCGTCAGTATCGTTAACGCTCATAGGACCACCCATAATAAGGAATATATCGTAATCCTTTATGGCTGGGAGTGAATCTTTCCATATGTTGCAATAGGTTATGGTATAGTTTAAAGATTCAAAAATCTTTAAAAACCTTCCCGGACCTTCGAATTCAACATGTTTTAAAATAAGCACTTTCTTCATACACGTTTTATTTCGCCACAAAACAGTTAAAGTGTAAATACGCCTGAAGCTTCCAGTCGTGATGTCAGTTGTATATTGTACCTGGCATTTAATTCAGAAAATGTATTAACAGCTAACTCCGGTGTATTGTTCTCCTGAGACAAATGTGATAACAATACATGATTCAGATTAGCCCCTGCATGCTCTTTTAAAAGTGTCAAAGCCTGAATATTGCTCAGATGCCCGTTTGTTGAAGCCACCCTTTGTTTCAAATAGTAGGGGTATGGTCCGTTCCACAACATCTCTTCATCATAATTTGTCTCCAGGAACATCGCATCACATTGTTTAAAATGGGATATCATATTTTCGCAGGGTTCGCCAATATCGGTAAATACCCCAACCTGTTTGCCGTTAATTTCAATCCTGAAGCTACAAGGTTCAATGGCATCGTGATTTTTAAGGAATGGATGAACCGTAACGGATCCTATAGTTACCGGCTGATCCGGTTCAAAAAAAGCATACTTCCCGGGACGGTTTGGGTTCCAGGAAGATTCATATGTTTTTTTTGTCAGATAAACAGGAATATCCAAAACTTTTGAAAGAACTTTAACACCCCTCATATGGTCGGCGTGTTCGTGCGATATAAAAATGGCCCTGACCTTATGTTTATCTAACCCCATTGCTTCCATTCTCAGCAAAACCTGTTTACGGCTTATCCCTACATCTACCAGGACAGCATCGGAACCATTTCCAACATAATAACAATTTCCATTGCTGCCTGAAGCAATCGCACAAATCTCAACCATTCATCTCTCTCTTTAAAATATCTTCAACCATTGAAGCAGCTTCGCTGACAAATTTATCACAAAAATGTTTAGTATCATCATTTTGTTTGGGTTCGGTTAAAATTTTGCACTGTATTGATCCAAACTTTTCTTCGAACATTTGCATGAGTTCTTTCGACTGTTCGTAGGTCAGTTCTTTCGATTTTCCTTCCCCTGTTCCTGCAAGTCCCAGTGCCATTATAGCCCCGGTTACTGCACCACAGGTTAATCCCGACATGGCAATTCCACCTCCGAACCCTGATGCAATTTGTATACATTGTGATTGACTTAATCCTTTCTCAGTTCCAAAAGGAACCAGGACAGATTGCGCACAGTTATTGTCGTCACTGAACACAGCAACGGCATATTCCGATTTTGATTGTGGTTTCATAGTGGTTAGTATTTTGCTGCAATTTATTACAAATTTCTGCAACAAAAAAGGAGATCCGAAGACCTCCTTTCAACAAAATGTATAATCAAACTACTCTGCCAACCCTTCCTGGGACAGCAGAGTCCATCCTTCTATCCAGTTATCTTCCGGTCCGAAAGCGCCTTTATAATCCACCCAGTCGTACCAATCGGAGGAATAGGAGTCCATGTTTGTTTCCGGAAGAGAATCAGAGGTTACCTTGAACGATGATCCGCTGTAACCAATACCATAATTCTCAATTTCGTTCCCTTCGGAGATAATATCCAGAATAAACACATCGCTCTTATCAGGGATTTCATTGAATGACTGATCCACAACTTCCCCAAGGGATTCAAATGTGTTGTCGGCCACGTTATAAAATATGTTTTTCTTAAATGCCAGATCACCTGTCTCCAGTCTTTCGTAGCTCGAAGCATCTCCTACATATTCCACGGTGATCCCAAGATCCTGGTTCACAAAAATGGAATTGGAATAGACACCACCACCGTTATCCTGAAATGTGATCAGATTATGGATAAGCGATTGTCCGCTTCCTATAAATGTGGCATTATAAATTTGCGGTATGGTGTAAGGAATCCCGTCTTCAGGGGTTACTCCACCATCGTGTTCAGCCAGACAATCACCAACCTGTTCCCCCTGGATGGCCAGCAAAAACTGGCATCTGCCGTGATAACCCAGATCGAAGTCAAATGCATCGTCACCGCAAAATGCCACGGCAATATTTTTCAGGTTTACGGATCCCCCAAAAAGTTCTATCCCGTCATCTTTATTTGATATGATTTCAATATGACTGATTTTTGTTCCTTTACCTACGCCACCCAATGTCAGGCCATTAATTTCGTTATCTGTACCGATATCTGTACCTCCGTGACGAATAGAGACATATTCAAGAATCCCGGAATTGTCGGCTTCGTTGTCTCCACCATATACGCCACGGGGTTCTGATAATGGTATCCCTTCAATGTATGCTTCACCAGAAGTAGTGTTTACCGGTGCATTACCAAGAATGATAACCCCTCCCCATAAACCGCGGGTATATACATCGATTGAACCCTGCAGGTCATCACCGTCACACGTGAATATAATGGGTTCTTCTTTTGTCCCCTGGGCAAATATTTTACCACCACGGGCAACAATCAGGGCACTGGCATTCACCCCTTGTCCGGTCTTTGCCCTTATCACAGTTCCTTTTTCAATTATCAGGGTCTGACCCGGATTTACAAACACAAATCCGTCCAGCAAATATTCCTTGTCACTTGTCCATGTTGTTGTTCCTACACCACCTGCATTGGCTGCAACTACCTGAAGTTCATCCTCCGTTAGTTCATAATCACTTTTCCGGCAGGAAGATAAGACCATCAGGACAGCCATTAGATATAAAAATGTATTTTTCATGCTGGCCTGATTTAAAAGTTAATTTCGAGATTCAGATAAATGGCTGAAGCGTAGTCCAGGTTTTTAGCATAAGGCATCCAGTCCTGGTAATTTAACGATGCTCTCATGTGTTTGTTTACACTGTATTCCAGTCCTCCTACCAGGGCACTCCCGTCTTTGCTCAGGTTCCACGGACGTTCATCGCCTTCCAGAATGTTAGAATAAATCATGTCGTAACGGCCAAAAATGCTCAGTTTGTCTGACAAAAATAATTCACCGAAAACAGAACCTCCCTGCCGGGTGTATCCTTCACGGTTTTTGTAGTTTTGTTCGAGTGTGAAGTCTGCTCCCAGTTTGAATTTTTCTCCTTTGTAACCTCCGTAAAGCGTATATACTGTATTTATATTATCATTATTCGGAGCAAGGTCGATACCTGCCCTGAATTGAAAATCTGCAGGTTTGGCAACCACACCGGCAGAATACCGTAAGAAATCGTCGTATTGAAAATCCTTATAACCTTCGCCGTTGGCGATCATAAAATCAACATCAAAAATATCGTTCAGCGATTTCTTTACGAAAAATCCAAGGTCTGCTGAGGAGTTAAATTTAAATTCATCCTGAAATGATTTGCGGATGTAACGTTTTCCCCAAAGTTTCTCCTGAAGTTTAAACTGGTAGGTTCCAATTAATCCCAGTTGCAATTCCCAACCGTTTTTTTTGTATTTCAGTCCGGCATTTTTGAAGTAAGTGTATCTTCTGATGAGTGCGTATTCAGAATCGTCGTTAATACTACCAATGTCCAGAAGCACAAATGCTGACCAACCTTCAGCAAATTCGTTGCTGTAACCGAAATAGGCTCGGGTAACCTCAAATGCCATACTGGCAGAATTGTAATCTCCGATTGTATTCACATAGGCATCGGTAAAAATTCTACCTGTAACTTTACCTCCTGCCAGAGGAGTCTCTGCTCTGCCGATTGTAGATATACCAATGACTGCAAAGCACAATAATAAAATTCTCTTCATTGTTGTTTTGTTTGTTGCTGCTGTAAGAAGGCAGCCGGAATTATTCCGGCTGCTAAATTATGTTGTTGCTTTTATTTTTGCGATAAAAAGTCGCGCTGAGCTTTAATAAGGTTATTCAGATTAAGCAGTAACCCCTTAGTCTCCTGTAGAATAGTGATGAACAACATACTGGATCTTGTTCCATCCTCAGCTTTTTTGAGACGTTTAATCTGGTTCTTGTTGAATCGCTTAAGCATTTCAAGAATAGCTACCTGTTCTTTAAACAGTGCATCCATTTTTTCAAAATCCTTATCTTTCACAATTCTGGAAGCATGATATAAAAAGCTCTTGATGTTTTTGCAAACTTCTGCAAGTTCCTGCTGCTGAATATTAGAAAATGGTTTGTGAATATTTTCGAAGTGCGTGAACGTTGGCTCTACAATATATTCCAGTGAATGAGCTGTTTCACGTAAGTAATCAAGTATTTGAATATAGTAGAGTCCGGTTTCAAGGCCTGTATCCTCCAGCAATTTTAATTTCTCATGCGAGCGCTTTTTCAGCTTTTTAGCCCGCTTACTTATTGCTTCAGATTCAGCCAGCTGTTCTTTCAGTCCCTTGCGTTCTTCAACCCTGGCATGATTGATTGTTTTACAGAAAATATCACCCATTCTGTCAATCACATCATTTACTTCTGTAGAACAGGAATTGATTAATGAACTTTCAACTGAAACAACTTTGGATTTTTGTTCTTTGGTATCAGCCGCAATTTCTGCCTGACGTCTTTTGTAAATCTTTTGGGTTCTGATCACAAGGAATATAGCCAGAGCAATAAGGAGAATAATGGCAATGGTTCCTCCCCAGTAAATAATATTTGCAATGACAAATGCAACTGTAAATGCAATCAATGCCGTAAGAAACCAGCCACCAATTACGGATAATACCCCGGTAACACGATAAACAGCACTGTCTCTTCCCCACGCTTTGTCAGCCAGTGAAGTACCCATGGCAACCATGAAGGTAACATAAGTTGTAGATAAAGGCAGTTTTAATGATGTTGCAAATGCAATAAGAATACTTGCTACAACCAGGTTCACAGAAGCACGGATCAGGTCAAATGAAGGTGGTTCCTCCATTTGTGCTATTTTAGCATTGTACTCGGTACTGTCAAATCGTTTTTGCACAAACCGCTTCAACACACCAGGTGTTATGGCTGATGCTCCACTTGCGATATTACCTGAAAACCTGACAACCGAACGGGCCAGTAATGATGAACCAAAGCGTTCTTCCCCTTCATCCTGACGGGCAAGGTCGATAGATGTTTTAATAACTGATCTTGCCTTGCGTGAAGTCCACAATGTAACTACCATTACAAGACCTGCAATAACGAGCAGATAAGTATCCGTTTTAATTTTTCCTCCCAGGAAAGCCATTCCAAATGTATTCGGATCTGCACCTGGATTGGCAATAAATTCTTTAAAAGACTGGAATCCGGCCAGCGGAACACCAATAAAGTTTACAAGGTCGTTGCCGGCAAAAGCCATGGCCAAACCGAATGTACCAACAAGTACAATAAATTTCAGGATGTTGGCCTTGAATATCCATACTGCCAATTGCATAATCAGAGTCCATGCAATAAACCCAACACCAACTATGGTCCAGACGTGCTCATGTATCCAGTCCTTGGCCTCACTGGAAATAAATGTTACCTCTTTTGCGCCTTTGATAAGTATAAAATATGTGATAAATGTTATGGCAATACCTCCAAAAATGGATCCGTAATATTTCATGGTTTTCTCATAATTAAATGAAAACCATAAACGGGACAGGTACTGAACAATGGCTCCAACCGTAAAGGCTACAACCACCGATATGAGGATCCCCGATATAATGGCCAGTGCTTTTGAGGTATTGATGTATTCATACAGATGCAGGGCATTCGGATCTGTATTAATTTTAATTAATGAAATGGCAACGGCTGATCCCAACAATTCAAATACAATTGATACAGTTGTCGACGTCGGCAGTCCCAGCGTGTTAAAGGTGTCCAGCAGGATAATGTCGGTTAACATTACTGCAAGAAACATGTACATGATCTCTGAAAAGTAAAAATGTTCCGGGTGAAAAATACCTTTACGGGCAACTTCCATCATCCCACTGGAAAACGTTGCTCCGACAAAAACGCCGAGAGCGGCAACGATCATAATTACTTTAAATGATGCTGCTTTAGAACCAACAGCCGAGTTAAGAAAGTTTACTGCATCATTACTTACTCCTACAATAAGGTCAGAAATTGCCAGAGCAAATAGCACAATAACGATAAATAAAAACAGGGTCTCCATGATTATTTTTTATATTAACATTAAATCCTTTTAGATTTTTCCGCTGCAAAAGAGCGAAATAAATGTTACAAATATGTTACATGTTCATGACATAGGAATGACATTAAAGCCTATTCGCAATGATAAACTTACTGTCAATTCATTTAATAATCAAATATTTAATTAAATTAATCTAAATAATAATGAAATTGTAACAGGATTGTGTTATCTGATACAGAAAAGCATAATAGTTGTGATAGTTGTGTGTGGGACTAAATGCTACTTTCAGCGGTTTATTTTATTTTCCGAAAGCAATTTCAGCGTAAATTGAAACCGAAGACTTTTTCAATATTCTTTTTTACAATTCGTTTGGCATCTTCAAAATCAATTTCTTTTCCAAGTTCTTTTTGAACAGAAGTAACACCTTTATCGATAAAACCACACGGATTGATATAATTGAAATATTCAAGTTGCGTATTAATATTAAGTGCAAATCCATGCATGGTAACATAGCGACTGCTTTTTACACCGATGGCACATATTTTACGGGCGTTTTTGGTTTCCGGTTCCAGCCAGACACCTGTAGCTCCATCCAGACGGCTTCCTGTAATACCATATTCCGCAATACTCAGAATAATGCTATCTTCCAACAGGTGGATGTATTGTTTTAAACCAAGTCCTAATGCTTCCAGATCGAGAATTGGATAACCTACAATTTGTCCCGGGCCGTGATATGTGATGTCTCCGCCACGGTTGGTGTTAACAAATGTGGCATGTTTGGCCTGAAGCTGGATAGCATTAATCAGCAAATTATTTTCTGAGCCACTTTTACCCAGTGTATAAACATGAGGATGTTCTACAAATACCACATAATGATCAATAATATCCGGATCAGCTTTACCTTCCCGTACATCTTTTTTGGCATTCATTATAGAATCGAAAAGCACTTCCTGTTTTTTCCATGCCTCGTTATAATCTGTTACTCCCCAATCCTGAAAATATGTTTTACCCACAATAATTAGTTTTAAAACCAGTACCCAAGACTCAGATAACTGATAAATTCCATGTTGTTTGATGACGTAGTGAGTGTAAATGATAGAGGCCCGCCAAAGCTGTTAATTGAATACCCTAAACCACCTCCCCATATCATACGTCCGTTTTTTGTAAAATTAAAGTCTGACGATATCCCGCCAAAATTAAAAAAAGTATGCAAGTAATGGGTCTTAAATAAGTTATATCTAAGTTCTATTCTACCTATAGCAACTTCATTGGTCTGTATTTCAGCCAACCGCATACCATAGAACGGAATCTGGTTCTCAATAATTTCCACCCAGTCGTCACCACCTATTCTTGAATAGTGGTAGGGAGGAACATTATCACCATACAGAATTCGTGTATAAAATGCCGGTAGCACTGTAAATCTTGGTAATATTTCGTTGGCATATTTATATTTAATGCTCCCTATAATTAAAGGATTCGACCCGTATAACGATACAAAATCACTGGTGACAACTTTTGCGTAGGCTTGCAAAAAAGTTCCATCATGCGGGAAATACTTACTATCCCTGTCGTCAAGTTTGATAAAGAACTGATAGTTATAAAAATTTTCATCGCTCAATACCAGAGGATCTTCGCCATCAGGAACATTGTAATAATAGGAACTTACATCATACATTTCCATCTCAAATCCGGCCCCAATGGTAAAGGTATGGTTAAATATTGTATGTGTGTTCAGCTGAACTTTATTGTAGTTTCCCTTTACAAATCCGGCCAGGTTCCCGCCGTTATACAAGTCGAAGCTTGCGCCCGAAAAATCATACCTGAATTCCAGGCCAGGAATGGTACCTTTATCCAGGGTATACCTGAATTTAAAACCCGGAAGACGTGACAGGTTCAAATCTACTGACAGTAATGAACCCAGACCAAGTTTATTCTTCAGGGTCCCGTTAATTAGAAGAGAAGCCTGGCTTTCCACGTTGTAATGCAGACCAATGTTCAGATAACTGCTGTTGGCTTCCAAAAGGTCCAGAACAAGCGTTTTTTCCTTGTCGCCAATTAGTCTGTAATCCACTTTCTGATAGTTGGTTGTGGCATATAACTTTTCCACTCCTTCTTTTATGAGGTAAAAAGGAACAAATGATCCCTCCTGAAGCTCCAGTTTCCCCTTTACGTAATTTGTCAGTTCATCGTCTCCGTTTTCAACCGTTATTTTTCGTAAAAAGAATACATCGTCATCCGTTACAGGATTATATTTTGGGATAGGATTATAACTCAGATGCAGGGAATCACGCAAATGAATGAGTTTGTCCTTTTGCTGCATTACTGCATCGTAACCAAGCTGATACATAGCTGCTGCTGCAGGCTTATTAAAGCTCGTCATAGTATAACCGGTCAAGTCAGGTTTGATGTGAATGTCACAGTTCTTTACATTCTTTTCGTACAAATCCTTCGATAAAATGGCCACAAGCTGATTGACAAGATTTCGTGCATCATTCAGTTCATCTTTACTTTTAAGACCCGTTTGAATATCTATTCCAATAACGATATCCGCACCAATTTCTCTAACCCTGTCTACAGGAAATACATTGGTTACACCTCCATCCACCAGTAGTTTCCCATCAATCAATTCTGCACTGACAGCAGCCGGAACAGCCATACTTGCCCGCATGCTTTGGGGCAGAGATCCATGGTTTAATACAATTTCGTCACCATTTTCCAGATCGGTGGCGATACATACAAACGGGATTGGGAATTTTAAGAAATCTACATCATCATGATAGCCAACGGTCAGATCGGACAATAACTGCATTATGTTTTGGCCTTCCACAAAATAGGATGGCAGTTCAATTTTCTTTCCTGTAATTGGAAGTGAGATGATATACCTGTCCATTTCTTCTTTCTCGAAAAAGGGCATCTGATCACGGATCATCTTATCACTAAGCACAAACTCCCAATCCTGTTGATTGATCAGCTTCATCATCTCATCCGGTTTATAACCTATAGCGTACATGCCACCGACGATTGATCCAATGCTGGTTCCGCTAATGTAATCTACCGGCATCTGCAGTTCTTCAAGTGCTTTTATCGCTCCGATATGTGCAAATCCTTTTGCGCCACCTCCGCTTAATGTAAGACCAATCGTTGTGTCGTTTTTTGCATAAGCAAATGAAAAGCACACCTGCAAAGCGCAAAAAATGAGCACCATCAAACTGTTTTTATATATGGTTATTTTTTTCATTCAGCTAAATAAACCAATACGTGTTATTGTATAACAAAAAAGTGATTTGTCAGGTTTTTAATATATTGACCAAAAGTACAAAAATTAATATCTATTTTTGAATTAAATTAATATAATTATGAGGAACCGGATTACGGAGTTATTTAAGATTAAATATCCTGTTATTCAAGCAGGTATGGTGTGGTGTAGTGGATGGAGACTGGCTTCGGCAGTGGCAAATAACGGAGGCCTCGGGATACTGGGTGCAGGATCGATGTATCCGGAAATTTTAAAAGAAAATATTCTGAAAACCAAAGCGGCAACAAATAAACCGTTTGGGGTGAATGTCCCTTTATTATATCCCAATGTGGATAAGATAATGGAGATCATAAAGGATGAGGAGATTAAAATAGTTATTACCTCGGCAGGTAATCCCAAACAATGGACGTCTTACTTAAAGGATCTTGGTGTGACGGTGGTTCATGTGGTCTCGGCAACCCGATTTGCAGAAAAATGCGAAGCTGCCGGAGTGGATGCCATTGTCGCCGAAGGTTTCGAAGCAGGAGGGCATAACGGAAGGGACGAAACAACAACCATGACCCTAATCCCCGCCGTAAGAAGGGCTACATCGTTACCTCTTATTGCTGCAGGAGGAATTGGTTCAGGCGAAAGTATGCTGGCAGCTTTTGCGCTGGGAGCCGAAGGTGTGCAGATTGGTTCATTGTTTGCTGCTTCAGAAGAATCGTCTGCACACGTCAATTTTAAACAGAAAGTCGCCTCTATAAGCGAAGGAGACACTATGCTGTCTTTAAAAAAGCTTACCCCGGTGCGTTTAATTAGAAACAGCTTTTACAACAGGGTTGCTGAAGCCGAATTGCGGTGCGCAACAGTTGAAGAACTTAAGGATATTTTAGGAAGGGGAAGGGCAAAAAGAGGAATCTTTGAAGGCGATATGGAAGAGGGCGAACTGGAAATTGGCCAGGTATCGGCAACGATAAATTACATTAAGCCGGTTAAAGAGATTATGAAAGATTTAATGGAGTCATATAATCAGGCTTTGACCCGGATTACAAATTCAGGAACCTTATAAAATGGATATTTACGATTATACAGAACCCGTGGAAGTTGCAAAACAATCCGGACATCTTTCTAAAGGTCAGTCGCTTGGTGAAGTTTTAAAATCTGTTGTTTCTACACAGGTGGATTATGATGTGGCGATCATCGGAATTTCGAACGATACTAACGGGACCACTAATAAAGGATCGGCGAAAAGCACTGAGACCATCAGACAGGCACTGTACGGTTTACGCGGAAGCTTCAAGAACATTTATGTTTCTGATTTGGGTAACATAAAAAGCAAAACGGTAAAAGATGCTTATTTTGCACTGGAGGAGGTGGTTGCCTATCTGATAACAAACAGGGTTATTCCGGTTATATTAGGCGGATCCAACGATTTTGCACTACCGCTTTTCAACGGTGTGAAAGAGGCATGTGGAAAGGTCAACATGGTTGCCGTGGATCAAACACTGGATGCTAACGATTCGGAGGATTTTGATCATCGGAATTATCTGAATCAGGTGCTGAATGATCCGGACCTGTTATCGTTCAGTTTGGTTGGCTATCAAAGTTATTTGTACGACGAGACCTATTTGAAGCCCTTTACAAATTTTCCGAAGAATGTGATCAGATTGGGACAGTTGAGAAAGCAGATTCATATTACAGAACCACTTTTTCGTGATGCGGATATCGTAGCTATGGATATGGGTGCCGTTCGTTTGGCAGACGGACCGGGTGTGGAATACGGATCACCAAATGGTTTGTTTGGAGAAGAATTGTGTCAGCTTGCCCGCTATGCCGGTTTCAGCGACAGGATTTCATTATTTTCGTTATTTGAGACTAACCCGGAATGTGATCTGAATAACCAGACCTCAAAACTTGCAGCCCAGGCCATATGGCATTTTTTGGATGGTCTGGATAAGCGTTACAAAGATTATCCGGTCAGGGACATTTCAACATATAAAAAATTCGTGGTGCAGCAATCTGATATTGACCATGAGATGGTATTCTACAATAACCCGCAGAATAACCGCTGGTGGCTGGAGATTGATGCGGTGAAACAAATGATCGTGTCCTGTACCATTGATGATTATCATTATGCCCGGGCCAATAAAATTCCGGATGTGTATTATAAGTGGCACAAACACCTTAAATAATCAGTAAAGGGGAATGATGAATTACGAATTAACCGAGGGCTTCGTTTAAAACGAAACCCTCGGTTCGAATTAATTCGTAAATCGTAATTGATTTCCTACTTTTGTAGCCGTAAAAATTTAAATAACCATGATTACAATTGAAAATATCAAAGAACTCTCATCCCGACGGGATGTTCTGAGGAGGTACCTTTGACATCGACCGAAAGCAGATAGAACTCGAAGAACAGGAAATGCGTACCCAGGCGCCCGATTTCTGGGATGACCCTAAATCAGCCGAGGCTCAGATGAAAGAGCTGAACGATCTGAAAGACTGGGTTGGTAGATACAACGACATCAATACTTCCATTGAAGATTTACAGGTGCTTTACGATTTTCAGAAAGAAGGGGAAGCTTCCGAAGATGAGGTGGACCAACACTATGCTGAAACAGTTAACCTGATTGAGGCGCTGGAGCTGAAAAATATGCTGCGCCGCGAAGAAGATCGCATGGGTACTATTATTAAAATCAACGCAGGAGCCGGAGGAACAGAATCCAACGATTGGGCTGATATGCTGCTGCGCATGTACCTGCGCTGGTGCGAAAGTCATAAATACAAAGTTACTGAAACACATTTTGTACCTGGTGATGAAACCGGTGTTAAATCGGTTACGCTCCAGGTGGAAGGCGATTATGCCTACGGTTATCTCAAAGGCGAAAATGGTGTGCATCGGCTGGTTCGCTTGTCGCCGTTTAATGCGCAGAACAAACGTATGACATCGTTTACTTCGGTTTTTGTAGCGCCTTTGGTGGATGATACCATTGAAATTGAGGTTAATCCGGCTGATATTACATGGGAAACCTTCCGTTCGGGTGGTGCCGGAGGACAGAATGTGAACAAGGTGGAAACCGGTGTCCGTTTGCGGCATGCGCCTTCCGGGATCATTATTGAAAATACAGAGAGTCGTTCCCAGTTGGGCAATAAGGAAAATGCCATGCGAATTTTAAAGTCGCAACTGTACGAACTTGAACTTCGCAAGCGCATGGAAGAGCAGGAAAAGATTGAAGGAACGAAGCAGAAAAACGAGTGGGGATCACAAATTCGTTCGTATGTGTTTCAGCCTTACAAAATGGTGAAGGACCTGCGTACCGGTCATGAAACATCCAATGTTCCGGCTGTTATGGATGGCGATCTGGATGATTTCATCAAGGCTTATCTCATGATGTTCGGTGCCAGCGACAGTGTGGTATCAACACGTTAATTTTCGGTTTGAACACAAACGCAACATCCGTATTAGTGGCCATGAGTGGCGGCGTGGATTCCACGGCAACCGCACTGATGTTAAAAGATCAGGGGTATGTGGTATACGGCATTCACTTTGTTTTTTATCACGAATCAGATAACCTGCAACCGGTTTTTGATGTGTTTGAAAATCTTGCCATCCAAACAGGCATTCCCATTGATGTAGTGGATGTGCGGGAAGACTTTGCCAAAACCATCATTCAACCGTTTATTGATCAGTATATAAACGGTATTACACCCTTTCCGTGCGCATTGTGCAACAAAACGCTGAAATGGCCCTTGCTGCTGGAGTATGCAGATCGGCTGAATTGCAGGTTTGTAGGCACGGGGCACTATTCGCAGATTGAAAACTGGCAGGAACAACAGGTCATTTCTGTGGCCGCTGATCCTGATAAGGATCAAAGCTTTTTTTTGTGGAGCATACGTAAAGAGTGGATGCCCCGGATTTTATTCCCGTTGGGACAGACCACTAAAGTAAAAGTCCGCGAATACCTGGACAAAGTCGGATTTACGTCCATGGCTAAAAAGAAGGACAGCCTGAGTGTATGTTTCGCCGGCGAAGGATACCAGCAGTTTTTAGAAAAATATGTGCCGGAGGGGAAGCTGAATGCACTAAAAGGAAACTTTGTTTCGCCGGAAGGAGAAGTTCTTGGTCCGCATAACGGCATTCATCTGTATACAGTAGGCCAGCGCAGAGGGTTTAATCTCAATATTGATGGCCCGCTGTTTGTCACTGAAATTGATCCCACAACCAAAAATATTACGCTGGGCCCACACGATCAGCTTTACAAATCTGAATTTTTTATCACCAACTTCTATTTTATCGATCTTGAAAAAGTGATGGAAACGGAGCTGGATGTAAAAATCCGCTATCGCAAACAACTGGCCAAAGGACGGCTGTATAAAACCGATGATGATCAGATTTTAAAAGTTGTTTTATCCGAACCCGAATATGCCATCGCCAAAGGCCAGACTGCCGTTTTTATGCAGGGGAATTTGATTTTGGGAGGAGGGTTTATTATCAATTAGGAATTATATCCACAAAATCCTCAGTCTTAATTCATGATTATTTTTTGTGCTGCAATATTTAAATTGAATTTGGTATGCCATCAGGAAGCCAGTATTTTTATTATCATTGCAACAATTGCAATGGCAACAAGCCCAAGTACATAATACTTTATCCTATCAAAGTCCCAGTGGTTGCGATATGCTGCTTCCACTGAAATACCTTGCTTAATATAAGTTCGACGCATAATTTGCTCTTTAGTAGGCGTTTGTATCTCAACCTTTTTATTGTATTGTTCAACATTGTTTAATAATTCAGATTTATTGAATCCATGGCATATTTCCTTTTGATAGCTTTCTAGATCTTTATTATTATTCTGATGCCACTTTTTAAAGTAATTTGAGAACTGTTCTGTGCAGTTATAACACCAAATATGATTTGTATGCTTTATTTCTGTCAGGTAACCACAATTTTCACACTTGTAATAATACTTTGTTTGATCATTTTCCATTAGTCCTTAATTTAAAGTTGTAGTATTGGTTTAAATTTATGAATGAATAAATTAAAAACAAGCTCGCTGCTATTGCAAATACGTAAAACAAAGCTTTTGAGTAAGTCAGATAATTCCTAATTCCTCATTCGTAACTCGAAATTATAACATTTTCCATCGCCAGTGTTTACTTATCCAGGGCTCGCCGGCATAGTCAATACCAATGCGTGGTGTGGTGACAAGATCAGAAATCACCGGAGCATCTTCGATCCAGATACGGTTGGAAGTAGTCAGATCTTCGCCGTAAAATGATTTGTCCAGTCCAAGTGCTTTTCCTGCTTTCCCGGGACCATCGAACCCTTCAATACCGCGGATCAGAACAGCCTGCGGAATATCTTTTGGTCCGGTTACAATATTCAGCATCCAGTACATGCCATAGATAAGGTACATGTATACATGGCCACCTTCGTGAAACATGATTTCGGTGCGCTTGGTACGGCCCTTGGAAGCATGGCAGGCTTTGTCTTCGAATCCGTTATAGGCCTCAACTTCAGTAATTTTATAGCGCAAAATTTCATCGCCATGATTTACAGCAATGGTTTTTCCCAGCAGATTCGGAGCTACCTTAAGCACATTACGTATGTAAAATTCCCGTTTAAGTCTTTCAGCCATAACCAGCATTTAGTTTGACTAAAATAGTGAATTTCTTTAATAGTTAGCGAGGGTTTCGCTCAAAGCGAAGCCCTCGCTACGACATTGTTCCGGAGGGACATAATATCGGTAGAGTTTGATGTTAAAGTTTTAAATGGTAAAAAATCCCCTGTCATGACATTGCAGTCATGACACCCCCTTTTTCTAAGGGGGACTTTGAAACCTTTAATTAGTGGATGACTGTCCTCCTTGCCTGAAAGGAGGTGGATCCCGACCAAAGCGTCGGGAGACGGAGGATTTAAAACTATTGTTTTCTAGATTTGTGTCGCGCTCCCACCAAAAACAAATTAAGGGCCCCGCATATGCGAAACCCTTAATTATCTAACCTCTAACAATCGCTACTATAACAAAAACTGGTTTGTAATTGGCTGTATTACGAAACCGGATGTTATATTTTATACTGCACTAATGGCAATTTCTTCTTCTTTTTCAACGAATACACTGCGCACGTAATCTGATGTTGAAAGTGCTGCAATGGTACCATCTGCTACGGCAGTGGTTACCTGTCTGTATCTTTTTTGAATGGAATCACCAGCTGCAAACACACCGGGAATATTAGTTTTCATATCGGCATCAGCCAGAATTTCTCCCCGGTCGTTTGTTTTAACCAGGTGTTTGATATTATCAGTGTTCGGCACATAGCCGATGAACACAAACACACCGTCTGTTTTTAGTTCGGTTTGTTCGCCGCTTTTCAGGTTTTCAATTACCACAGATTCCACGCCATCTGTTCCGCTGATTTTGCGTAATTCACTTTCCATTACGAAGGCAATCTTTGGATTATTTTTGGCCTCATTCACTGCATGTTCAAAAGCCTGAAAATGATCGAACTGATGAACGATAGTCACCTTTGTGGCATAATTCGTCAGTGCCACAGCCTCTTCCAGCGCAGAGTTTCCTCCGCCTACCACTACCAGTTCCTTTCCTGTAAAAAAGTCACCATCGCAGGTGGCACAATAGGATACGCCGCGGCCTTTCAATTCGGCTTCACCCGGTATACCCAATGGGCGGGGTTTACCACCAGCAGCTATGATTACCGATTTTGCCTTATATACTTCTTTTCCGTTCACCTCAATCTCTTTGATATTTTGGTTCAACCGGTAACCGGTAACTGACAGGTTGGCTTTGATTTTACATCCGAACGATTTGGCCTGGTTCTTCATGGTATTCACCAGCATGTATCCGTGTGTGGTTTCAACACCCGGATAGTTTGCAATCTCCTCTGTAAGCGTAACCTGCCCTCCAATCGCTCCTTCATTCAAAATCAGTGTTTTAAGCTTACTCCGTGAAGCATAAATTCCGGCGGAGAGTCCTGCCGGTCCGGCCCCTAAAATGATTACATCATATAATTCTTCGTTCATGGTAAAATTATTTATTAAGCAAGAAAATTGGGATAAATGAATTTGGTTCACGCATGAAAGCATGAACCAAATAATCATTTGACCTGGGTCTTATTTTTCTACATTAGCAGCGGCGAATTCTCTGTCAAGAATTGAAGTCACCATATCCATACTCTGGATGCTTGATGTAGCGTGTGCTGTTTCTCCGTTTTTGTAATACATGGTAAAAGGCAATCCCATAAAACCTGCACATTTGGGATCGTTACGAACGATGTGTGCTTCAGGGCTGTCAAATGCCATTACAGCAAATTTAACATGGCTGTATTTCTCTTCTTCTTCCAGTTCTTCCATGATTCCGTAAACAGGAATACACATAGGACCCATACGGCCTGTACAAACCATTACGTTTTCATTTTCCTGAATAAACTTCTGCAATTCTGCAGCTGTCTCAAACTCATGTAAGCCAGTTCTTAAATACTTCATTTTACTTTATGTTTAATTGTTATACAAATGCATTACTTTTTGATCCGAGGTGAGCTGTCCGTCTAAATATTGACGGACAAGCACATCCGGATCGCTGTTTTTAACCCCAATAAAAACCTGAATTTTGTGCTGAGCCAAATATCCTATGATGCCCGGCTCTATGAAGTTTGTGATCACAATACCAATACCCATTGCATTCAGTTGAGTTGCAATTTCCTCGGTTGATCCGGTTACAGGAAGTAATGTTTCCTTTCCAACAACTTTTCTGCCTTCCGTTGCATAGACAGTCAGAAAATCGCATGTTCCGTATTTGGAACTCAGCCTGTTGTCTTGTATTGGAATTGCGATGCGTTTCATTCACTAAATTTCTATGCAACAAAAGTACGGCGCTACCAAATTCCGGTAAAGAAAAAGCCATTGAAGTATTACAATCCAAAAATTGAAATTTTACAAAGCAATTTTTAGCGAGGGTGGTAGCGAGGGTTTCGCTTTAAGCGAAGCCCTCGCTAAAACATTAAAATATTTGCATAAATAAAATTAATTACTACATTTGTAGTATTAAAACTACATTTATGGTTATAAGGCAGCTTAATAAGTCCGAACTTCAGATTATGGGATATCTCTGGGAGATAGAAGAAGGATTTATGAAAGATATCGTTGAAAAGTTTCCTGAACCAAAGCCGGCGTATACTACCATCTCAACACAGTTGAACAGAATGTGCTCCAAAAAATACATCGGATTCAAGAAACTTGGAAGGGATAAATTGTATTTTCCAATCCTACAGAAAAAGGACTATTTTTCAGGATATTTGAAAAGTATCATCTCTCTCTTTTTTAATGATTCAGCAACGCAGTTTGCATCCTTTTTTACAAAAAACAGTGACCTCAGTGTTGAAGAACTGGAAGAGCTGAAAGAACTGGTTAAGTCACAAATTTCCCAAAAAAACCAATGATATGGTTGAATATATTTTAAAATCCACCATAGGTTTAGGAATTGCGATTCTGCTTTATTACACCTTACTTAAATCCCTTAAGAATTTTATTTTCATCAGGTTCTTCTTGTTAACAGCATTGGTGCTAAGCTTAATTGTTCCAACAATGAATATTAAGGTAAATAATATGCCTTCCGTAATTAAAGATCTTGGTCTAAGAAGAACAGAAAAAAGTTTTGTACAGAAGGATTTTGTACAAAATGAGGAGATTATGTTTGGGGAGCCAGAGAATATCAAATTTTCAAAACGGCAAAAAATATTATTCGGATATTTTCTTGTTGCTTCAGTCTTTTTGATCCGTTTTGTTTTCAACCTTATGTTGATCCTTTTTAGTACCAGACATGGGCGGGTAAAAATTGACGGATTGAAAATGATAGTAAAAGAGAAGCGGATTAAACCTTATAGTTTTTTGAATTATCTGTTTATAAGCAGCCATGATTTAAAAAATGATGCATCGGCTTCTATATTGATTCAACATGAGAGGGTCCATATAAAACAGTTTCATTCTTTGGATATCATTTTGGTGGAACTGATAAAATGTACGTTCTGGTTCAATCCGTTGATTTGGGTATTTAAAAGAATAATGGTGTTGAACCATGAATATCTGGCAGATGATGGTGTTGTGAAATCGGGAACGGATAGAGAGAAATATTTTAATTGTCTGATTAATAGTTCAATAAAAAAGCAAAGCTATCAATTGGTCAGTGGATTTAATTTTACGCAAACTAAAAACAGAATACGTATGGTAAACCGAAAAAGTCCTGCAAAATTCAGAAGATGGGTTACTCTTCTTTTTGCATTGTCATTGTCTGTTTCCTTTTTTATTTTAACCTCCTTCGATCTGGGTGCAGAACGTGAACCTTTCGTAGTTGTAATTGATTCCGGTCATGGAGGGAAAGATCCCGGAGCTGTATTGAATGGCATACAGGAAAAGGATATTAATTTGAGTGTGAGTAAGCTTCTGTATTCCTTGAGTTTAAATAATGACGATAATATTAAAATTATACTCACTAAAACAGACGATGAATTTTTGAAGTTACAAGAACGGGTGGATATCTCAACTGAAAATCATCCTGACTTTTTCCTGAGCATTCATTGCCAGGATAATATTTCGAAAGGAGTCAACGATTTTATATCCTATTTTAATGATGGTAAGTATTCTTCAGAATCGTTTTCCTGTTGTGAAGACTTGCTTTCAGAATCTTTGAACAAGGAAACTAATAAAATTATAAGCGGGCCATTTTATGTGCTCAAGCATAGTGAATGTCCTTCTGCATTATATTCTATTGATCTTTCAGTTGATGATCTGGATGTAACAACGTTTTCGGATCCCGATTACCAAACACAAATTGCAAAATCCATTTATAACGGACTTCTGAAAATTCAGGAAAACAGAAAGTAAATTTGCATAAACTAGGGCTTCATTTAAAACGAAACCCTCGCTAATGCTGTCTAAAACAAGACTCTTAATATTTTGTGGTTTTTTGTATCTTCGTATTTTAAATAAAATGCGATGGAAGAACACCAGGTACCCCACCTGAACTCTATTTTCAGCAAGAGCAGTTGTTTTATGATGCTGACAGAGGATGAGCTCGATTTTATCAGCACCAAGAAACGTCAGATTGTGTATAACAGTGGTGAGACTGTATGCAAGCAGGGCGCGTTTGCCCCGTATGTATTGTATGTGCTGGATGGTCTGGTGAAGGTTTTTGTGGAAACGGGCAGAGGAAAATTTAAAAGCATCAGCCTGATGAAAGGCGGTGACTTCATTGCGTTTTCAACGGTATTTGGGGAGAGTGTTTACAATTATACCGCCATGGCATTGAAAGAGTCTGCAGTTTGCATGATAGATAAAGAGGGCCTTAAGAAGATCCTGAAAGATAACCGCGATTTTGCATTTAATATAGTATCACGTAATTACAGAACGGAAAACCATTTGCTGGAGATTATCAAGACGATTACACACAAACAAATGCCTGGAAAGCTTGCAACAACGTTGCTATATCTTGCACAGGAAGATTTTCTGGCGGAAGATGTGTTTCATCATTTAACCAGAAAAGAGATCGCTGAATTTGCCGGAATAACGATGGAAAGTACCGTAAAACTTTTAAAGGAATTTGAACAGGATAAATTGATATCACTGGATGGTAAGGACATCAAAATTCTGGATAAACACGGTCTTGAAGATGTAAGCATCAAAGGATAAAAAATTAATTTGGAATTATGAATTACATCGTTCCAATTCTTAATTCTTAATTCTTAACTCGTAATTAACTAAGCTATTTCCTCGGTGACTTTCCTTGTAATTTTTTCGTGATATCTCGAAAACCGTTCATCCAGCATATGAACTTCAAGCTGTTTTTTCCATTCTTCAGCTTCTGCCGACAAGGCCATCAGTTTTTTGTTGTTTTCAAGGTTGGTAAAGTCAGCCTTTTGTTTTTTTACAAACCCGTGAAATTCACCAAGCCACTTTTCATACGTCTGTAAAAAATCTTTCTGTACATCATTTAGCTTATCATCTTTCATATAACCAATATCTGATGCAGTAGCGAGTGGCGCAACAGCTGCTGCTCCCAGTGTCAGTCCTATTCGCTTCAGAAATGATTTACGGCTTTGTTTATCGTTTGCCATGTTTTAAAAATAAAAGGTTCTTATTTTAAACGATTCCGGATAAAAATGGTTTATAGTAGGACAGAAAAAACTTTAAAATAATTAAGATGAAACCATATTTGGCAAATTTGATTAACAGTATCGTTCTTATAGCCTTAGGCTTGTGGTCGTATTTTGGAAGCGAAACTCCCTCCGTTACAGCTTTGATACCTGTGTTTGTTGGCGTAGTACTCTTGGCAATGGTTAAACCAATGCAGGGAGGAAACAGGGTAGTGGCACATATCGTGGTCACACTAACATTTTTGTTACTGGTGTCACTTGTTAAACCGCTTACAGGTGCAATTGGCCGCGATAGTCAGATTGGTGTGATTCGGGTGGTTATCATGATGGCAACATCACTATACGCCATGATCATCTTTATCAAAAGTTTTGTAGATGCGAGGGTGAAGAAATAGTTTTGGTGAGGGTTTGACCCCCAATAAAATCCATGATACATTTAAAATTGCTATTTTCGAAAGACTTACTTATCTTTGGCGTTAGTAATACAGTGCGTCAGTATGATAATATCGTTTGGATCAAAAACTACTGAAAAGATATGGGATGGAGAAAGAGTAAAATCTATCCCAATAGAGATTCAACAAACCGGGCGTAGAAAATTAAGGATGATTAATAACTCATTGAATATTAATGATCTGAGAATTCCTCCTTCAAACAGGCTCGAGAAACTTAAGGGAGATAAAAAAGAGTTCTTCAGTATCAGAATCAATAATCAGTGGCGTATAATCTTTAAATGGGAAGGCAATAATGCTTATGACGTTGAAATACTGGATTATCATTAACAGATCTGAAAATGGACAAATTAAGTAATATACATCCCGGAGAAGTGTTGTTGGAAGAATTTTTGATTCCAATGGAAATTTCTGCCTATAAGTTGTCTAAGGATACAGAAATACCTCAGACAAGAATATCTCAAATTATAAAAGGAAAGAGGCGCATTACGGCTGATACGGCCCTGCGATTCAGTTCATATTTTGGAAATTCAGCAAAATTCTGGTTAGGCTTACAGGATGATTTTGATTTGGAAGAAGAAAGGATCAATAAACATGATCTTTTAACAAAGATCAGAAAAAATGCACCGGATGAATTGGAGCTATAAATGTAAAGAGAGCTTCATTCAAAACGAAACCCTCAATTAAGTCTATAACACACCTTTTGTAGAAGGCAGTTCAAATTTAAAGACATCGCGTTTTACCGCCATTTTTATGGAGCGGGCCAGGGCTTTGAAAATGCCTTCAATTTTATGATGTTCATTATCTCCTTCCGCTTTGATATACAGGTTGCATTTTGCAGCATCTGAGAAGGATTTAAAGAAGTGCAGAAACATTTCAGTTGGCATATCACCCACTTTTTCGCGCTTGAATTCAGCATCCCAGACCAGCCATGGCCGGCCACCAAAATCCAGTGCAACCGTTATGAATGAGTCATCCATGGGCAGGGCATAGCCGTAGCGTTCAATGCCACGCTTATCGCCAATGGCTTTATATATGGCTTCTCCAAGAGCCAGTGCAGTGTCTTCAATGGTGTGGTGTTCATCCACTTCAAGATCTCCTTTAACTTTAATAGTCAGATCCGAACCGGAATGTTTTCCAATCTGTTCCAGCATGTGGTCAAAAAAGCCAAGACCGGTTTGAATATCGCATTTCCCAGTACCGTCAAGGTTGATCCGCACATAAATATCTGTTTCTTTTGTTGTGCGTTGAACTTCGGCAGTTCTTTCCCCTGCTTTTAGAAAAGCGTAAATATCATCCCAGTTTCCGGTTTGCAGCACACAAACATCAGACAGTTCATTGGTTTTCAGGTCATCAGATGTTATTGCATCGGATAATAAAATGGCATTACATCCCAGATTTTTTGCCATCTGCACATCTGTTAGTCTGTCTCCGATTACGTAAGAGTTTTCCAAATCAAAATTCCCCTTCATATAATCGGTCAACATCGCAGTTCCGGGTTTGCGGGCAGGTGAATTATCTTCGGGCATGGAAGGGTCAATATGCTCAGCTTCAAAATAAACACCTTCATTTTTAAAGGTATTGATTATCATATTATGGCTTGGCCAAAATGTATGTTCCGGAAAAGAATCTGTACCAAGTCCATCCTGATTGCTCACAAGAACAAGTTTAAAATCAAGCTTTGCAATATAATGCATGTTTCGGATAGCTCCCGGGTAAAACTCCAGTTTTTCCAAAGCATCCAGTTGATAATCAACCGGAGGTTCTTTTACAAGTGTTCCGTCGCGATCTATGAATAATATGCGTTGTTTGCTCATTTTTTAAGCGTTTAATGCGGTCAGTGCTGTGATTAATTTTATGTTTTCTTCCGGTGTTCCAACCGTGATGCGAAGAGAACCTTGACATAATTTTACACGGCTGCGGTTCCGAACGATCACCGAATTATCGATCAGTTTATGGTATATTCCATCAGCATCCTTAACCTTCACCAGTAAAAAGTTGGCATCCGAAGGATATATCTGTTCAACATACGGAATGCTGAGCAGTTCACCTTTCAGACGTTCCCTTTCTTTTAAAATGGCATCCACCCAATTTGTTTTTTTGACATCATCTTTCAGCAGTTCCATGGCTTTCTGCTGCGTGAGAATATTCAGGTTATAAGGATATTTAATTTTATTCAGAACCTGAATGATTTCAGTTGCGGCAAAGGCCATTCCAAGACGGATGGCAGCCATTCCCCATGCTTTCGAAAAAGTCTGAAGAACCACAAGGTTGGGATATTTATCCAGCTGCTTCAGCCATGTTGCCTCAGGTGCAAAATCAATATAAGCTTCATCAATGATCACTAATCCTTTAAAGCGGTCCAGAATCGGTTCTATCGCCTCTTTTTTGAGCAGATTAGCTGTTGGATTATTGGGGGAACACAAAAAGATCAGTTTTGTATGTTCATCAACAGCATTCAGAACAGTATCGGTGTTCAGACTGTAATCGCTGTTGAGTAAAGCCGGTTTTACTTTTATATTGTTAATGTCAGCTGCAACGGTATACATGCCATAACTCGGTTCCATGGCCACAATGTTATCCTTGCCGGGTTCACAAAATGCCCTGAAAAGCAGGTCAATGGGTTCATCACTGCCGTTTCCAAGAAAAATCTTTGCGGCATCCACACCTTTGATTTGCGATATACGAGACTTCAACTCCCGTTGCAACGGATCAGGATAACGGTTGTACGGTTCATTATACGGATTTTCATTCGCATCCAGAAAAACCGAAGCTGTTCCCGAAAACTCATCGCGGGCGCTTGAATATGGTTTTAACTGCTTAATGTTAGCTCTAAGCAGTTTATTCAGATCAATCTGGCTCATTTTTCAGAATCTTCTATATCTTTTAATCGTAGTGTGACAGCATTTTTATGCGCCATCAGCTGTTCGGCTTCAGCCATTTTCTCTATGGCCGGACCAATATTCGTTAATCCCTGTACTGTGATTTCCTGGAAAGTAATCTTTTTAGTAAAACTATCCAGGTTTACCCCACTGTAAGCCCTTGCGTAGCCATTGGTCGGCAGGGTATGGTTGGTTCCTGATGCATAATCACCGGCACTTTCAGGGGTATACTGACCCAGAAATACAGACCCGGCATTAATTACTTTATCAGCAATTTCACTGTAATTTTTGCTTTGTATGATCAGGTGCTCCGGCGCATAAAGATTGGTGATATCAATAATCTCTTCCGTGTTTTTTACCACGATCATCCTGCTGTTGGCTATGGCTTTCCTGGCCATATCTTTACGTGGTAATTTTGAAAGCTGACTTTCAAGTTCATACAGTACCGGAGCAATCAAATCTTCTGTGTCTGTCACCAGGATGACCTGGCTGGTTTCACCATGTTCTGCCTGCGAAAGAAGATCGGACACGATAAATGCCGGATTGGAATTCTTATCTGCAATCACTTCCACTTCAGAAGGTCCTGCCGGCATGTCAATGGCAACTTCTTTTAAACTTACCAATTGCTTGGCAGCTGTCACAAACTGGTTTCCCGGACCAAAAATTTTGAAAACCTTTGGGATGGATTCGGTTCCGTATGCCATGGCTCCAATGGCCTGAACACCACCGGCTTTAAATATGGAAGTTACGCCAACAAAGTGAGCGGTCCATAAAATAGCCGGATGAATACTGCCATCTTTTGATGGAGGCGTACAAAGCACAATCTCATTACATCCTGCAATTTTAGCCGGAATAGCCAGCATTAACACAGTGCTGAAAAGTGGAGCAGTCCCTCCGGGAATGTATAACCCTATTTTTTCAATGGCTACACTTTTTTGCCAGCAGGTTACACCTGGAGCTGTTTCAACAGGTTTCCCTTCAAAGACCTGAGTTTTATGGAATGTTTCAATGTTTTTAGCAGCCAGTCTAATGGCATCCTTCAGGTCTTCACTTACAAGTTTTGAAGCTGTTTCAATTTCCTCATCCGTAACCTGCAAATGTTCAATGTCGGCTCTGTCAAATTTTTTCCCGAATTTGAGAACAGCCTTATCACCGCCTGCTTTTACCTCGTTGAGTATGGATTGAACCGAGTCAAAAACACCGCTGTTATCGTTGTCCGGCCGGGTTGTTATTTTATCCCATTCCTTTCGGTCAGGGAATCGTAAAACTTCCATTGTTTTTTGTTACAAATTTACATTATCATTTTCTCAATCGGAATGACCAGAATGCCTTGTGCTCCAAGGGCCTTCAGCTTTCCAATAATTTCCCAGAATTGTTTTTCTTCGATCACCGAGTGCAGTGAGCTCCAACCTTCTTCAGCCAGTGGCATTATAGTAGGGCTTTTCATGCCCGGAAGCAACCCGATAATCGCATCGATCTTTTCATTGGGGGCATTCAATAAAATGTATTTTTTGTTATTAGCCCTTTGAACCGATTCAATCCGGAAGATCAACTCGTCGATAATGGCTTTTTTCTCATCACTCAGACTTTTGTTCCCGATGATGATGGCTTCCGAAGGCGTAACCACCTCAACTTCCTTAAGTCCATTGCTGACCAGTGTTCCCCCAGAACTGACAATATCAAATATGGCATCTGCCAGACCAATTCCCGGAGCAATTTCCACTGATCCCATAATCTCATGAATCTCAGCACTGATGTTCTGTTCTTTCAGATAATTTTTCAGGATGACCGGATAGGACGTAGCGATTTTTTTACCCTTAAACCATTCGGGGCCCTGATAATCTTCACCTTTAGGAATGGCAAGCGACAGACGGCATTTGCTGAATCCCAAACGTTTGATGATTCCCGCATCCTGCTCTTTTTCCAGATATTCGTTTTCACCCACTATCCCGATATCAGCCACGCCATCTGCTACCGACTGCGGAATATCATCGTCGCGCAGGAACAACAATTCGCACGGGAAATTTTTTGCGGGAGACAGTAACTGGCGTTTCCCTGGTGTGAGTTTAATACCCACTTCTTTTAATAACTCCATCGACTCTTCGTGTAGCCGACCTTTTGTTTGTACTGCAATTCGTATCATTTGTTATTTAGTTATATGCAAATAAAAAAGGCTCACCGGTAAACGATAAGCCTTTGAATATTTTTACACATTAGAATCACGGCCTACCGCTGAAGCAGGAAAAAATGATGACCGTGATGTAAAGTGTTCGTAATCATGTTCAATTAATTGTGCTGCAAATGTAAGTTAAAATTTAAAATCTGCAAAAAAACCTGTCAATTGTCATGGAATTTTAATCAATACACATGCTCATGTTACACAGCCGAATGAACTTCATCATATTTCATTTTGTTTAGAAGCTGTATTTTTATTAAAAAATTTACCATGCTAATAAAACTGTCTGACCTCAACAAATTGTTAAAAGCCGATATGCCAACCAAGCGTCTTGTTTTGGCTGTTGCTGATGATCCACATTCCTTAGGTGCTGTAATAGCTGCGCAGGAGAAAAATATTATTGATGCAGTTCTGGTTGGTGACCAGAACAAAATTGAAAAAGTAGCTTATGAACATGAGATATCCATCAAAGGGACGCAGATCATTCATGAACCGGATAAATTGAAAGGTATTCGGTTATCCGTTAGTCTGGTTCATAACAAGCAGGCAGACATACTTATGAAGGGTAATGTTAAAACACCGGATTTATTGCGCGGGGTATTGAATAAAGAATGGGGTTTACGTACCGGAAAGCTGCTGTCGCACTTTGCTTTATTTGAAGTTCCCACTTACCATAAACTAATTGCAATTACGGATGTTGCAATGAACATATCACCAAACCTGAATGAGAAAATCGGTATTCTGGAAAATTCCGTTAGTTACCTGCACAAACTTCAGATAGCTAATCCTAAAGTAGCCGTTTTGGGTGCCATTGAGGTGGTTGACGAGAAAATGTCTGCCACTCTGGATGCTGCATTGCTTTCAAAAATGAATCAGAGGGATCAGATAATGGGATGTATTATTGATGGTCCACTGGCGTTTGATAACGCAGTAAGCAGCGAGAGTGCCAAACATAAAGGCATCAAAAGTGATGTGGCCGGCGATTGTGATATACTACTTGTCCCGGATATTGAGGTGGGAAATGTGTTGTATAAATCTTTGGTATTTTTCTCAAATGCGAAGGTGGCGTCGGTGGTGCTGGGTGCAAGTGCGCCAATCGTACTGACTTCCAGAAGTGATTCTGAAGAAGCTAAGTTTAATTCTATTCTATTGGCAGCCGTAGGTGCATAATAGACAAATACCTGATTGGGAAATGTAATTTATCCTTGAAAATTCATAGTCAGACTATGATATTTCAAGTACAAGCTGTATTAAAAATCTGACTATTCTTTCGCCCTTATCGGGCTCCTAATAATTAAATCACTCAATTTTTCTACCATACATGCACACCCTACGGTGTGCTTCTGTTTTTGTGTAAATGCATTTAATGTGGAGAAAAAGACCGGATATTTGAAAAGAGGGCCGTTGGTCCCGACTGAATGGTAGAAAAAATCGATATAAAAAATCAGAGCTCCGTAGGTGCGAAAGTGCTGGGATGAATGAAGCTTTTACTCGCATTAAAGTCCTTGATAACAAGAATGAGTTTTTTTGTTAACTTTGGTTATTACTAAACAACCTGAACATGTGGAAAGACTGGTTTTTTTACTCGCGCCGGGAACGCAACGGCATTATTATTCTCATCATCCTGTTGCTGATTTTGCTGATTGCAAGGTTATTTATGCCAACACTTGTCAACCATAAACCATATGACTATTCCTATTACCAGTCAAAAATAGATTCGTTTAAACATGCAATGTACATGGATTCTTTAAGGCAGGTGTGGCTCACAGAGGATCATTTTAATAGAGATTCCCTTTCGGTGTTTGATCCGAACACAGCTGATTCATTAACTATGCGACGGTTGGGATTTGGTTCAATCAGTATCACTAATATTACACGTTACCGAAATTCCGGTGGATCATTTCGTGAAGCTAAAGATCTTGGAAGAATATATTCTATATCAGACAGTGAACTCGTGGTATTGAAACCTTTCATCCGGATCAGCAGAAAGGAGAAAAGTTTACCTGATAAAGTAGTGGAAGTGACTGAAGTAAAGGCTAAAGAGGAAAAGCGGGTTGAGTATGTGAGTATTGAAAAGGAACCTGAAATTGTCATAGAACTCAACAGCGCTGATACTGCTCTGCTGAAAATGTTGCCCGGAATTGGCTCAGTACTTTCTGAGCGTATCGTGAAATACCGGAGTTGGCTGGGAGGTTTTTACAGTCAGGATCAATTAAAAGAAGTTTATGGCCTGAAACCCGATGTGGTACATAATATTTCGGATCAGCTTACCATTGACACTACGTTGTTGGTAAGGCTAAATCCAAATACAGTGTCTGTCAATCAACTGAAAGGCCATCCATATCTGAATTTTTACCAGGCTAAAGCCATATATGAATACCGAAGAGATAAAAAACCGATTGAAAATTTTGAAGAGCTTATGAGGATACAAGGTCTGGATACAGTAAAACTGGGAAGGATCAAACCTTACTTGTCATTTTCTGATGTAGGAACCAGTGAATAGTAGGTGAGTTTATCCGTAAAATGGATGCGGATAATGTTCATGGCAACAAGGTCTGTTAGTATCCGGTTGGCCGTTCTGGAGTTGATCTCAGCCAAACGTTTAAACTTTCCGGCTGTTACGGTTTCTTCATTATTGAGCAGATCGAGCAGTTTTTTTACAGGTTCAGACAACAAAAAGGCCTTGCCTTCAGGTCGCTTTTTCTGCTTTTGTGCATTGATATAGATGGCATTTGCCAGCAAATTCTGATCGTTTACCCGAACATACACTTTAAACTTCCCGTCGTTATCAGGTGCCTTGTGGAGTTTATAGTCACTTTTTGCGATTTTTATTTCCAGTACAGTCTTCCCGTTCACGTCCCACTCTTTTGCCTGAAAGGGAACTGGGGGCTTACAATACATATGTGCAGCAGCCTCTATCATGTAAAACTCCTCTTCGGAGCGCACACCAGAGATATTTCCATTGTCCTTTACACCGACGAGCAAACGTCCGCCCTGCGTGTTGGCAAAGGCTGCAAGTGAACGCGCAATTTTTTTTGAATCAGAAATTTCAAATTTGAAATCCTGTTCCACATGCTCTCCTTCTGTAATATACTGCAGTATTTTGTTCGTATAAGGCATGGTGCAAAGATAGCTTTAAATAAAATGATATACCTTCTTAATGTATAATGATTATAAATTAAGGAGACGGCTTATAATTTTAAATACCTGAAACATAAAAACATTGGGTTTTTAATAAATTTACAGCACCTCATTGTATCCATTATGAAATATATCGTATCAACACTTTTTGTGTTTTTGTTGCCATTAGCCTTATTGTCACAGACTGATTCATTGATTAAGGTTGTAAAAAAGCATCCGGTGATTAGCGAAGGAGGTGCCGAGGTTATACCTTTTGATGGGCAGGCCTATATTGTAGGTGTAGGGTTTGTGGAAAATAAGGGACAATCGCGTTCCATTCTTGAACGAATTGGGAAGGTTAAAGCTGAAAAAGAAATTGCAGTATTGATTAATGGTTCTGATTTTACGTCGTCAGCTGTGGCGGTAATAGAGCAAATTGTTACCACGGAAGGTAACGAAAGGAAAGTAGAAGAAAAAACATCATATTTTCAGACAATTAAAGAGAATTCAGAAGGATTTATTCACTCTATGTCCAAGCTGGCAAGCTGGAAGTCTGATGATAAGTCTATGTTTTACTACGCAATCTACAAACCCATAAATATTGAATAAAATGAAAAAACAATTATTGCTTTTTGCGTTTTTGCCTTTTTTGATGGCTAAAGCTCAAAATCCCGGAGATATGGCGGCGTCAAAGGCCGTTTCTGAGACACAGGATGTCCAGGTAGAAGTGCTTGAATTCCCGGAAGATAAATTAACGGAATCAGTTATGAATTCACTTGCAAGACAGGGGAAGAGTCTGGATGCAATTAACAGCGATGGTTCCATTTATGTGATAGCATCAGGAACTACTACCAGGCCTAGTAATATGCCGGGATTTATTTTATCAAGAAATGTGGCATATTCAATTGCTGAAATGACTGCTAAAATGAATTTGCTGAGAATGGCAGGTGAACAGATCACCTCAGGTAGAGGATTTGAAATGATCGATGATAAAATAATTGGTGAAGATCCGGATCAGAAAAAGAAAGCAGGTATGCTGAAAAAGGCCAAAATGGTAATGGATAAGTCGCTTGATAAAGCTTTGAGTGCACTCGGTGTTTCGGATGAGGAAATACAGAAATTGAACGAATCCAATAAGAAGGCTGTGTTTGAACAGAAGTATAATGAATCGGTCCGTTCTTTTGTTTCCGGAATGGTAAAAGGTTGTGCAGTCGTCCGTATTTGTGAGGGAGAGGCTGGGAATAATGACTATCAGGTTTCGGTATGTATGAAATATTCACCGGAGTTTCAGTCACTGTCAGCCATGATTAAGAACCGGGATGATTCGCAGGCAAAGCAGGGGAAATCGACAAATTCGATGGACAAGATTTTAGGTATGACACCCGATAAACTTGTCGGCAGAATGGGAACCTATATTACTTACGATCAGAATGGTGATATGGTTGTATACGGATTTGGGCAGGAAGAGGTGAATGCAAGCGGGACCAGAGCTTCTGCTGAATTCTCCAGAGCTTACAGTAAAGCAAGACTTTCGGCTGTAAATAACATTAAAAATTTTGTGGCTGAAGATATGATTGCTGATGAGGTAAGTGAAACAACTGAAAAATTTCAGCAATATGCAGATGGTACTGATTCCTATTTTTCACAGCAGAAATGGTCACAGGCGGTACAGTCAAAATCAACCACACTGAATTTACCTACAACCATGGTAAGGAAGTGGAAAGGTATTCATCCGGTTTCAAAACAAAATGTTGCTGGGGTAGTGGTTATGTGGTCACCTACTATTGCAGCCAGGGCAGATGAATTAAAGGAAACATTTACAGAACCGGAACCTGCCAACGGTAACAATCAACAGGCTCAACCTCAAAAAACCAAGAAAAGCAACTACACTGTAACTGGTGAAGAGGAAGAGTTATAGCATATTATATTTACTATTGTTTTTTAATTGCCCGGTAATTACCGGGCAGTTGAATTATGAGTACAACGGTGTTACGTATGCGCTTAGTAGTAGCAGGACGATGTTGTTTTCGGATGTAGTATTTAATGATCCGGTTAGTTCATCACGGGTGCTTACTGCACAAATCAGTCAGGCACGGTTAAAGTCGGCAGAACTGATGGGTTTGTATTTGATCTTTAGTCGTTCTTATACTCAGGATCAAAAAACCCAGGACCTGTTTCCCCTATTCGTTAAATATTACGGAAAGGGATTTAATGTTGAAGTTTCAGATTTGATAACTAAAAGAAATACAGGTGACAGTGATGCCCGTAAAATCAGATTTGAGTGCCCGGTAAAAAAATATGAAATTTCAGAAATTGATATGGCAGATTTGCCGGATCTGAACGCTTTATGCGAAAAGGAATACAGGAGTTCCAGGGATATTTATTCTGCTGAAATGTATATTTCATATTGCCCGGTTTCTCCTGCGGATCAGCTTAGAATGAACGCCGGATTTCTTTCCAGGCAAAACGCTCCTTTGCCGGTAATGGCAAAATGTTACGGTCTGGAGCCGGGAACTGTTTTTGAATCTACCCTGTTCGGATCAGCTGAGGCTGGAATTCAATTGGTATATGAACTCCTGGCAGAAAAGGAGGTAGCAGGTCAGTTTTCTGAGCGCTTGATTCTAATGGATCTTATAACAGTATCAGATGGGTTTGAAGCCAAAGACGCATATTACACAGAATTTCTTAGTAACATTGAAAAAAGTGACGAGCTTTGGGATGATATTTTGTTGTTTGCATCCGAATATGCCGAAGGAGAGGAACCTTTTGATGCATTTAGTGCCATACAACGTTATCCCGGAGCTTTAAATCTGCATCTGTTTTCTGGTTCAAATGATGTGATTTACAAAAAAGCATTACTGCTATTTAATGACAACAAGCAGGACAGTGCCATTATCAGTTTACGCGATGCTGTGAATTTTAACGGAGTTACGCTGGAAAAAATCATTTTATCCGCTGCAGTTTACCGCATACAAAAAGATTATCAAAAGTCACTTATTATGTCTGTCATAAGTGCATTCAATGGGATTGACACAGATTATGTTCCCGGAAACCTGTATTTGTCGCTTAAAGCGCTCAATTATAATAAAACAGAACAATTAAAAACGTATTTACTTAATAACATAACGTGCGATAAATGGTCATTTGAGGTTATTAGTAACAATTAAAGCAAAAATTATGAGAAGATATTTATTAGTCGTATTCTTTATCTCTGTAACGGTTCTTTCGTATGCTCAGCTTAAGGTCCCTTCCAATCTTGAAACCGAAGATATCGAAGGTGAACGTTTGGTTGCAGGCGACGGGGAAAAGAAAATTATTACATCGGCCTATGGAGAGACTTCAGATAAAGCCATGGAAAATGCGTTGAGAAATGCCGTGGAGGAAGCTGTTGGAGCATTAATTTCCAGCGAGACAAAAATTGAAAATGATGAAATCGTAAAAGATGAGGTTTTATCCTATAGCAAAGGTTTTATTAAAACCTATAAAAAGCTTTCCGAAGAAAAGGATGATGGTGATTTTAAAGTAACAGTAGCTGCTATTATCACGCAAAAGCAACTCATAGAAAAGTTGGAAGCCACAGGTGTTGAAGTGGCATACCAAACATCCGGAATGTTTGCTCAGCTACAGGCATGGGACAAGGCAAAAGAGGATGAGTTTTCCCTGGCAAAAAAAATATTTAGTGTTGATCCGTTAAAGCCTTTCCCTATTGCGTATAACTTTCAGGTAAATGTTGGAGAACCGGTACGTAAAGGGGAATATTATTTCATAAATACAAAGGTAATAGCAAGTCCTAATCCCAATTATATATCAATAATACAGAATACCAAGGCAATGCTTAATGAGTTAGCCTATGAAGTTAAGGAGTTTGCATATTTCATTGATTTGTCGCATAACAGATCAGCAAACAGTCAGTCGAAAATGACCTATTCTGCATGGGTCAATGTGCAAAAAACAATTGAGATTAAGCGAAATGGCAAGGAGAAGGTAAATAAGGATTATCAGTTTCTGCACTGTAATTTCCCTGAGTTTAAACCCCGGTTAATGAGTGGTACTTATGATATGCTGAACCGACACGGAAACCAGCGGCTTGAATTTTTGGGCAATCTGGATTATGAACTTTTAGGAATGCTGAGCAAACGCAGCTACGAAAAACCCCTGAGCCAGGAAGACAAGAACAGGTTGAACGACCGCAGTCTTCGGACAGACAGGGTGAATCTGGTTTATGATGTTTTCAGTAAAAATTATACGCCATATTTATTCATTATAAGGGAACCCAAAAAAATAACAGTCTACAAATTTATTAATCCGGCTACGATTGACGTTATTGGACGCTATTTTACTTATTTACTCGAAGGACTCCATGTGAAAACCGTGTTTGATATGAATGGTATGGATGATATTGAGGTTATTAATCCCGTTTATCACCAATGCATGTATTCTTATTCATCAGGAATTAAAACAACAACTCCCGAAATCAGCAACTTATACACAGGAATGGTGCTGGAGTCAAATCCTGCTGTTATAACGGTGGATGAAGAACATAAGTTTAAATCTGATGATTTTTCAAGAATAGCCAACATAGCTGTAAAACCAACATACGATGGGTATACGTTTTTTGAGACGAAGCCGTAGGCTATTTGTTGAACAGCCGTTTTAAAACGATCAGCAAACCCAGAAATACAAGATTTAACACAATGGAAATGCCCAGGATGAGGGAAAATCCTGAGGCCAGGCGACCAACAACAAGCAAAAACTCCGAAGCAAAATCGGTGAGCCATAATGTTGCAAAATTGATGATAAATAAAACAAGAAGCAATATCCATAAGCCTCCGAACGTCCCTTTTAAATCGGCTTTGCTTAATGTTATGTTATTCCCGATTGCGAACACCAGGTAAAGAAAGATAAAGGATTTCCAGAATGAACCGGAACTGAAGACACCTGCCAAAAGGCCAAAGGCTCCTTTAAAAATCAAGCGCACCTGGTCAAAAATACTCAGGTCTGAACTGAATTTTTCACTCAGGTCATATGAAAATAAAATACGTGAAAGGATATACAAAATGAGCGTTCCGAATATAACCGGCCCTATACCTATAAAAAAGTTACCAATGTTTTGGTATATGTTTTTTTTGTTGTAGGAATGATTTACATAACCCAATCGTCCATCAGAAGTATCTCTTTTGAACAGCTTGATTTCTGTGATTTTGTGGCCAAATATCAGCGCAAAAATGGCATGTCCTGTTTCGTGTATAGGGACACCGATGCTGGCCACAAAAACCTTATAAATGGTTCCACCTAAAATGTCATTGCTCAGCTTTTCGCTGGTGCCGGATATAAAATTCTGAATAAAAGCCAGAAAAAGTGGAATCCCAAATGCTAAGAGAAATGTAAATACGGTCACATAAAAACTCTGCCAGATATACAGAATAAAGTCATTCATCGTTTTTCTTATAAATATAAGCTGAATTATGAATTACAGCAAAAAAACATAATTAAACTAAAAAAATAGTTGAAAAATTTTGCAACTAATTATTTAGTTGTATATTTGAACTAAGAATTTAGTTGAATGTTTGATAAAACGGTTACAGAAAGTTGTAACGTTATTAATGAATAACACAATGTAAAATTGAATCTGTATTTGAATCAACAGAAGAAGCAATTTATTCTGTCTTGATTCTTTTATCTTGATTCCTGATTCTATTAAAAATGAAAGAACTAACGAAAGCAGAAGAACAGGTAATGCAGGTCATCTGGGAGAAGGGGAAACTAACAGTAAATGATGTGCTGGAAGATTTACCGGAACCAAAACCGGCTTACAATACGGTTTCAACCATAGTACGAATTCTGGAGAAGAAACGATTTGTGGATCATGAGCCTTTTGGCAGAGGTTATCTTTATTTTCCGTTGATAACAAAGCCAGAATACACCAAAAAGTTTATGAAGAACTTCATTGGTAACTATTTTGGCAACTCGTTTAAAGACATGGTTTCATTTTTTGCAAAAACAGATAAAATGGACCTGGAAACATTCGAGAAGATGATGGAAGAGATCAAAAAGGAATTAAAGTAAAGATTTGAGACACAAGACGCAAGATGATTTTTCTGCGAAAATCAGCGAAGATTTCCGCGTTAATCAGCAAGAACCTTGTATACGTTGCTTTTATTTAATCTGAGCAAGTCATGTTACCTGATTCTTGATCCTGATACTTTAAAATATATGAGTATGAATATCGTAATTAATTATATCGTTGAATCGGCTTTAAGCCTGGGAATTCTGACCCTGTTTTATTACGGGTTTTTGCGCAACAGGAATATTCCGGGTTTTAACCGTTGGTTCCTGCTGGTAGCCTTAGTATTTACTTCGGTTTTGCCATTGTTTCATATCACCTTGATGCGACCTGAAATGGCCACGGTAAAAGAGCCGGTATATTACGGTTTTATGCTCGATATGGTTAATATATACGGAACTTTAATGAAGCAGAATGTTGTTCCTGCAGTTCAGCAACATTCAGGTCTTCACTGGTTATATATGGTTGGATTAGCCTTGCTTGTTATCCGGTTAATCTTTGCACTGTCTAAAATCGGGATCCTTCAACGGAAAACGATGATGCAAAAAGTGCAGGGGATTAACCTGATACAGAGTGAGAAGATATTCCAGCCATTCTCTTTTCTGAATACGGTATTTGTGCCTAAAAGCTTTATGCAGAACGATGACATACAAAGCATAATACAGCACGAATCCATTCATGTCAAACAAAAACACACATTCGACCTGATTCTGCTGGAATTGGTATTGCTGGTCCAATGGTTTAACCCGTTCGTATGGTTACTACGCAAAGCCATTGTTGAAAATCATGAATTTATTGCCGATCGTGCTGTCCTTAAAGGTGGTGTTTCGGTGGCTGATTATCAACGATCTCTTTTGTACCAGGTTATGGGAACCAGGTTTGATCTGGGTACCGGTTTCAGTTATTCCTTAACAAAAAAACGATTTAAAATGATGAAAACTAAAGTGAATAAGAAAGGTGTATTAATAAGTGCTCTGTTGAGCCTGATGCTTTTCTCCGGAATATTTTTTGTGGCTGCTTCTGAATTATCGGTAAGTGATATAGTAGCACCATTGATAAGTGAAAATAATAATGACAATTCGGCTGCAACTCCGTTTGAACAGAATGATGAGCGGCAGATATTTCAGATTGTGGAAAAGATGCCGGAATATCCTGGGGGGGCAAAGGCAATGATGGAATATTTATCAATGAACATTAAATATCCAACAATAGCACAGGAAAAGGGCATACAGGGGCGCGTGTATGTGAATTTTATCATTAATACTAAGGGCGAAGTCAGCGATGTAAAAGTTGTTCGTGGTGTTGATCCAGCACTGGATGCAGAAGCTGTACGAATTGTCAAGGGGATGCCGAAATGGACTCCCGGTGAACAAAGAGGTAAAGCTGTGAATGTGGCGTATAATCTGCCCATAAATTTCGCGTTGGATAACGGTAAGAAAGAGGTGACCGATGGAGCAAGTATCGTTGCCGGAGATATGATTGTTAAGAACGAAAAGATTGAGAAAACTGATGATGGCGTAATTGTAAGTGCTAATGTTCTGGATCATAAGAGTAATCCCATACCCGGAGCTTCAGTAATCTTAAAAGGCAACACCTTAGGGACTGTTACAGATATGACAGGTCGCTTTATATTAAAGATCACGTCTAACGTGTTGGAAGAATCTGATAAGGCATTGGTTATTAGTTTTGTAGGATTAAAAAGTGTGACGATAGACTTAGAGAGTACCGGAAACAAAATGGATGAAATAGAAGTGGTTGCACCTGGTAAACCAGTTGTTTTTCAGATTGTTGAAAAAATGCCTCAGTTTCCGGGAGGAGAAGCCGCTATGATGAAATACCTGAATCAGAATATTCACTATCCTGATGTTGCCAAGAAAAACGGTATTCAGGGACGGGTATATATTAACTTCATTGTTGAAGAAGATGGATCTTTATCTAATATAGAAGTTAAAAGAGGTGTTGATCCGTCATTGGACAAGGAAGCCGTAAGGGTTATAAAAGCGATGCCAAACTGGAAACCAGGTGTTCAGAGAGGAAAGATGGTTCGGGTTAGCTTCATGTTGCCCATTAATTTTGTTTTAAACGATGGAAAATCAAAGAGTGAAAAACTAACCATTATTGAGGACAAACCTGCAGTGGATGAGAATGTGGTTTTTCAGATTGTCGAACAAATGCCGGAGTTTCCTGGAGGAAGTGATGCTATGATGAAATTTATTTCGGATAATCTGGATTATCCTGTTGAAGCCCAAAAGAATAAGATTCAGGGGAAGGTATATGTCAATTTTATTGTGGAAAAGGATGGTACTGTAGATAACATTAAGGTTGTACGGAGTGTCGATCAATTGCTGGATAAGGAAGCAGTGAGATTAATTAAAGCTATGCCTAAATGGAGCCCTGGAAAACAACGGGGTAAAAATGTGCGGGTCAGCTATATGTTACCAATAAATTTTCTCTTGAGTTAAAAGAAAACAGATTAATATCAGGTACGTAGAATAAGACTCATTCGTTGGAATCAGACCAACGGATGAGTCTTTTTAAAGTCGTTCCTTTAAAATGGAAGCCATTGATTCTGCATCAAATTTCACCGGATTATTTTTATTCCCGGATCCGGATACAATTTTTTCAATGTCATTGGTTGTAATTCCAAATTCACCAAGCGTTGGAATCCGCAGCTGTTCTGTTATGGCATAAAGCTGTTCAATGAACAGGTCAATCTTTTTGTCTGTTGGAGCATTGGAATCCAAGAAGATATTTGAAACTGTAAGATATTTTTTAAGCGCATCCTGTTTATTTTCTGCGCGTAATCCGGCAACGGTAAATTTATTATTGGCTGCCATTAAAGTTCCGCAAACTACGCCGTGAGGGATGTCAAAATAAGCACCTATAGGGGATGCAAAGCCGTGAATGGTGCCCAGTCCTGCATTGGCTAAAGCAATACCTGAGATCATTGCCGCATAAGCCATATCGGTTCTGGCTTTCAGATTTTCACCTTCGGTAAACACAGCAACAAGGGAACGTTTAATGGCCTTTAAACCGGAAAGTATTAGCGACGAGGTCATTTCATCGCACGTTGGTGACAGATAGGCTTCTAAAAGTTGCGTAAAGGCATCCATTCCACTGGCAGCGGTTACGTTTGGCGGACAGCTCAGGATCAACTCAGGATCAATAATGGCTACATCTGGAACATAGTTATCGTGGCGCAGCGACTTTTTAAAGCCATCTTTTCCAATCTGAGAAATTACAGCATTTTTAGTCGTCTCACTTCCGGTACCCGAGGTGGTTGGAACGGCAATGAATGGTATTTTTTTCCCGTTGGGATTCAGATGTCCCACACCTTCGAGATAATCTGTTATTTTCCCGTTGACCGCAAGCATGGCTGAAATCGCTTTTCCTGCATCCATCACACTTCCTCCACCAATGGCAACAACAACATTAATGTCTTTATCGGTATAAGCCTCTGTAATTGCGTCTATCATCGCCGGGGATGGTTCGCCGGATATTGGTTCAAGATATGCTGAATTGCTTTTCAGAATAGGAGCGATAAGTCCGGCATATTGTTTTGAGGCGTGGAAGGATTTTCCTCCGGTAATAAACAGGATGTTTGAACCGAAAGGTACAATCACCTTCTTAAGTTCGGTCAGCTTTCCCGGTCCGAATAATATTTGGGGAAGTTTGGCAAATACAAAAGGATCGATCATAAGACTTATGGATTTTCAGGAAGTAAAATCTTGTGTTTAACGCCTTCGCGGGGTTTTGCCATCCAGTCAGCCACGGTATCACGCCATGTTTTATAATGTGCAGTTTCTTTGTGAGCTGCTGCAGCTTCTTCCGAAATATAGGCTTCGTAAAATGTAAATTTAAGCGGATCGGCTTTGTCCTGTAAGATATCAAAGCGCATGTTTCCTTTTTCTTTAACAGAAGCAAGATGATTTACTTCGGAGGCTTTCATAAATGCACTTAAGTATTCTTTTTTTACCCAGATATGGACAAGTGTTGCAATCATTAGGTGTATTTTAAATGTGATGTGATACAAATATACGGGAATAATTCTGCAACGACTAAAATGTTTTAATTCACACATAATGAGGCGTGTATGAAATTGTCGGGTAAATGTCGGGTTTTTTCATTATGTTTTTTTATGATCTTAAGGATCAACTTATTAACTTTAAAAGAAAATCCTAATGTTGAAGCAACCCGAACTTGGTGAGAGGATTACAGAATTACGTAAAACAAGCGGACTTACTCAGGAGGAGTTGGTTGAAAGATGCAATATAAGTGTGAGAACGCTCCAGCGCATAGAATCAGGAAAGGTAAATCCAAGGCCTTATACGATACGTATAATTCTTAGTACTCTTGATCTGGATGAAAATTTATTGACTGAAAACAGAATTACGATTATTAATAATGCAAAACCAGACAAAAAGCATGGTCTGATTAAAACTGATCGTGTTGTTGTTCGTACTTCTGTTTTGCTTATTACTGTTGCATTGTTGATTGCATCAAAGCCCTTTATGTCTCATAAGACTGATGGAAGATCTGAAATTGAAGGATACTGGGAATTTGCAGGGAACTATTATGGTGATTATTTTATTGAAAACGGTTCAACAAGGTACCTGAAATTTGATGATGATTCAAATTTTATAAGTTTCAACAGAGATGGATCTCTATATAATTCAGGTAAATATTTTTTAAATAAGGATCATACGTTTACAACACGACATTTCAATATGGGAGGAAACCTTGGCAATTCTGCCAATTTGTACAATTACAAAATTAAGAATGATACCTTAAGGTTTTATGGTTATTACTTAAAATCTTATGGGAATAACAATTATAAGTCAGAATTTTTAGATGAAGTATGGATTCGTAAGCATAACTGGGCGGAAATAAGTCAGAACTTTAAACGAAAAAACAATAAAAATTTTGCATTCAAATAGGAATTAATTAAGTATAATATTAAATCAAATCTCATGAAAAAAATTATTTTTTATTGCTTGTTTGTAATCCTTGTATCATGCAGTGCAGGCAGGATGGCCCTGGAGAAGGAGATAAAAGGTACCTGGATAATTACCAGCCAAACTAATCCTAAAAATTATGATTTACGAAAAGTAACCATGAAACACGGTAAATTTGAATCGAAAGCCATTTCAGGTGATCGGTTATGGGTGTATAATCAGGGCGATTATGCTGTGATCAATGATTCGCTTTTGGTTACTGTGCACAAAGACAATAATGGACATCTAAGTCGGTTTTCAAATCTATACACTATAAAAATTCAAGGGGATACATTGCATTTTTATGGGTTATACATCAGCCCGTTTATGTCAGTTAATGACGATGAAGCCAGGCTGCTGACCCGTCCGTCTTTGGTGGATGAGATTTGGGTTAAGGAATAAACTGAATCTATTGTTTTTAGAAGTGAGACAGCCTGTTGAATAAATTACTGTAAAAACATGAAAATTAAATCACAGTTATTATTAACGCTGTTGTTTGTGCCGCTCATGCTTAACGGTCAAATGTCAGAAAATGCACTTTCGTTTGAAGAAGAGGCATTTAATACATATTTTTTCAATAAAGATGTTCCTGTTGTAAAAGGGAAAGTATTAAATGCAGGTCCTGAAGAACTCAAAGACTGGACGATTAAGTATTCCATAGTAACTCCTTTTTACGAATTACAAACGGCTAAAACAAGTCAGCTAAATCCTGACGGAACTTTTGAACTGGATTTGGATTACGCGTTTCCGAATCAGCAGGTCTGGTTCAGGATTGATCCATTAATCTATGCAGGTTTATATGTAAATACGGATTTATATATTGAACTTGACGCGAGGCTCATTAAAGAAAAGGGGATGGTGCGATTTAATGGAGAAGGTGTTCGCTTCTTAGGATCTGATGGAGAACTAACAAGCTTTATGAATAACCATGTGATTTACCAAAGAAGGCAACAACTTGACGTCCAAAGTAAATTACGAAAAATAAATCTTGAGAGTGGCTATGAAAGTGTTTTCTTAGAGCTGGAAGCTATTGATGATAATTATATTAAAGAAAATCCATCGGAATATGCATGGCTCGTAAAAAATGAACGCCAATCAGAGTATTATGAAGGTATTTTAAGACAGTCACGGGGTCAAAAAATAGATGAAGAAGTATGGAAACAACTAAACCAGCATAGGCCATGTTTAATGTCAAATAAAGGCATGAGTTTTTATAATAACTTAGGGTTGTATTTTACTTCATTTCCTCAAAGAGTTGATTTCACGGGTTTTGAAAAGTATTCTAAGCTCACGCCTGATCAGAAGTTATTAATTGATTCTGCGATTGAATTAAAAACAAAAAACGATCAGTTGGATAATCCTGATTGGCTACTTTATGGAACTTTAGTACATAAAGCATTGAAATTTTTAGGAGATACAATGGAAATATCACGTGAGGTAAATAAAGCCTTTTTGTATGATAGCTTATATAGTAAACCAAAGTCAGATTTGCTAAAACTACATATTAGCAGTAAAGATCCAAAGCAGCATAAGGTTTTGCTTGAGTTTCTTTTGCAAAACATGCAAACAGAATGGTGTATAAATGTTGTACAGAAGGATTATGACATGACTGTAGCTAATGTTGAAAAAATTAATGATTATTTAAATAAAGGAAAGGAATTAGAATCGGATGCGACGATTGGAACTCCAATAAAAACCTTTCCATGGGGAGCCGATTTATACTCTACAGATAAGATTAAGGCAGATCAACTATTACAAAATATATCAGCTAAGTTTAAAGGCAAATCATTAATTATTGATATCTGGGCTACCTGGTGTGATCCTTGCATCAGAGAAATGCCATTAAGTACACAACTGCATAATGAAATGAAGAACATGCCGGTTGAATTTATTTATATCTGTACAACAAGAAGTTCAAATATTGAGAAATGGAAATCAAAAATTGCAGAATACCAACTAAGTGGGACACATATTTTTTTAGATGCCGGAATTGTTCAGGATCTATTAAATTTATTTTCAGCAAGTGGTTATCCAACTTATGCTTTTATCGATCCTAAAGGTAAATACATTCCAGGCTTTAATGTGAGACCATCTTCTGTTAATAAAGAGGAGTTAATGAAATTGGTTATGGTTGCAGGTGAATTAAATAAGTAATTGACTGAAATGCAACGGAATTTTCCATATCTCAATTTTGTTCCTGAAAAGGAGTAACATAAAATTACTTTACCAGAATATTTGAGAAGCTGATTCAAAAATAGTTCAATTAGGTTAAATTATAAGAAATCATGAAATTCCAAACCATTATCCTGTTCATCCTGTTTTCTCTAAATGCCTATTCGCAAGACAACAAAGGTGAGTTTATAATGATTAATGACACACTCAATCAATACGGAGATATTGATAAGATTCTTAATTTGGGAGTCTTTAAGAATAAGGTGGTATATGTTGATATTTGGGGAACAAAGTGTGGCCCCTGTCTGAATGAATTTCAATATCTGGACGATTTAAAGCAACGGTTTAGGAATGATTCGGTTGTATATTTATATATGTGTTCAAGGTATGGTAAAACCAGAGACAAAGCCAATGAAAAACTTTGGGAAGAATTAGTTTTTAAAAATCGATTGAAAGGCGTAAATATCCTGATTTCAAATGAATGCTATAAGGATGGTTTCTGGCAGTTATATAAAAACAATTACAGTGAAAACAGATTGTATGGAATACCAACTTATCTCCTGGTGAATAAAGATGGGGATATCATTAATTTTGATGCTCCAAGACCTTCAAAAAAGGAGATATTATATTCTGAAATACAAAAGCTTCTGGACGAGTAATAAGTGGTTCTAATTATACCGCTGCGATCCCGAAGAACTTGAACCGCGGACCATAATGACGCCGTCACCGGTTTTAAGGGTTTTACTGCCGCTGCTTCCAAAAGCTTTCAGACTTCCCGATGTGGCTCTCAAATCAAATGTAAAATCATCGGCATTATTATCGAGGTTCATGGTTATGCTTCCCGAAACAGAGTGGAATTCTGAATCTGCTTTAAGCTGAACATTTTGTCCGGATTGGCTGCCGCTTGACGATGTCAGGTTCAAAGCGCCTTCAAAATCAGTTACCCTGATGCTTCCAGAACTTGTTACGGCGCTGATCTTTCCTTCAACAGAATTAAAACGTAAAGAACCTGACGATGCGTTGGTTCTTATTTTTCCTTCTATGTCTTCAAACACCTGGCTCCCACTGGATGATCTGGCACTGATATTACCTTCTGCATCGTATACTTTTATGCTCCCGGAACTGGTTGTAACATCAAGTTCTCCTTCAATACCTGAAAGTGAAATGCTGCCGGAACTTGCTGAAACATTCATCTTGCCCTGCAGGCCTTCAGCATGAATACTTCCTGAACTTGAGGTTAAGCCCAGTTTGTCGTTTTTTAAGTTTCTTGCAGTAATACTTCCGGATGAGTTATTAACCTTTACACGAATATACTTAGGAACTTCAAGTTTCAGGTGGCCGGAAATGTTCTGAAACATTTTGTTATCCTTTTCAACCCATACAGACAAAGTCCCGCCCTTTACTTCATAAAGGATTTTTGAATCGTCACCTGCTTTTTTGGTTGTCAGTTCACCCCAAAGATGCACATTATCGGCATCGTGACTTTCAACTTCCACATTCATAAAGGATCCGTTTACCTCTACAGCATTGATGTTGTTAAACGTTTCGTCAATCTGCTGACTCATTACATCATCTGTTGTAACGTAGTTGCCAACTATAAAAATTGCCACAACAAAAACTATAGCTAAAGATGTTTTCATGATAAATCAATTAATTAACCGTGGGATTGTACAGTTATTACGTACAAAAACGGATTTTGTTACAGATTTTGCTATGAAATATCGGGTGAACCAAAATTTAAAGTTGTCCTATCAGATTCTGTCAATTTTTGCAGCCATAATGAAATCATTGGCTGTTAATCCTGACGCACTATGGGTTGTTAAGCTTATTGTAACCTTCTTAAACCCCAAAAGAATATCGGGATGATGATTCTGCTGCTGTGCTAATTCTGCGATTTTATCTACAAAAACAACGGAGGGACCGTATTCCGTAAAGGGATACGTTTTTACCAGTTTATTACTGTCTTCGATGACCCAGCCCGAGGTAAGCATTGAATAATATTCCTTTACTATGATCTCTTCCAATAACTCTGCACGATGAATACAAGTCTGCTCATAAAGTGGTTGCATAATACAATGTTTTTAAGTTTAACATTAAACACATTCACATAATGAAATGTGGAATAACGGAAATCTTTAAACCAAAATTATTGGTTCACTCAACTCCCTTAATTTGAAAGTATCAAGTTAAAACAATTAGGATCAAATAATTGAAAAAGAGCTGTTAAACAAATGAAATAACTGTTAATGCAATGAAAGGTATATGTCTTTGCATTGTTTTACTTAAAGTAAGTATTTGATATTATTAACCTAAAACAAAAAGTAATGATAAGTAAAGGTTTTGCACAGTGGGAAGGAGATTTGAAAAAGGGAAGCGGGTTGATCCGGTTGGAATCATCAGGGCACATATCACCTTATTCATTTAATTCCAGGTTTATGGGAGGTTCAGGAACCACTCCTGAAGAACTGATTGGTGCAGCTCATGCCGGTTGTTTTTCCATGGCACTAAGCAATATTTTGTCATCTCACGGTTATAAAGTTGCTAGCATCGAAACCACTGCATCGGTTAATCTGAAGGAAGAAGGCGATGGTTTTGCTATCAAGGAAATTGTTCTGACAACGATGGGGAATGTTCCTGAGCTGGCGCTTGAGATGTTTTTGAAATATGCCAATGAAGCCAAGGAGAATTGTCCCGTTTCAAAGGCCATAAGTAAAGACGTTAAAGTGTCGTTGGAAGCTAACCTGGTTCGGTTGGATAAGTAAACCGTGTTTTTATTTCGTCAGTTCTCTGAATACATCCTCCAGGGAAGATTTCTCAAGCGACATAGACAGAATTAGCCAGTCATTGTCGGCAGCCAGTCTCGATATTTCTTTTCGGATATCGTTGCTGGCTTTAATGTTATATACAGATACGGAAGTTTCTATCTGCAGAACAGAGCCAATAGCCCGAAGTTTTGCCTCATCAATGGGATCTTCAAATTCTACTCTGATGTTGAAACTCTTGTTCAATTGCTGACTTAACTTACTTACCGGAGCATCCGCTACAATTTTGCCTTTGTTGATGATGATGGCTCGTTCGCAAATAGCCTGTACTTCCTGCATAATATGGGTAGAAAGCATTACGGTTTTCTCTTTCCCCAGGTTCTTTATCAGATCTCTGACTTCAACAATCTGGTTTGGATCAAGCCCTGTTGTCGGTTCATCCAGAATGAGTACCTCCGGATCAGGAATAAGTGCCTGAGCGATGCCAACACGCTGACGGTAACCTTTAGACAAAGCCCCGATTTTTTTATGGCTTTCAGGAGCAAGACCTGTGATCTCAATCAGTTCTTCTATCCTTGCATTTATATGATCAACCGGATAGAAACCGGCGACAAAGCGCAGGTATTCCCTCACATACATATCTGTGTAAAGCGGATTATTCTCAGGGAGATATCCAATCTTATACCGCGAAGCAATATCACCCTTTTTTACTTCAATTCCTGATATTTCAGCCCTCCCGGAATCCATTTGAATGTATCCGGTCAGTATTTTCATCATTGTGGACTTTCCGGCACCATTGGGACCAAGAAATCCAACAATTTCACCTTTCCCTATAAAGAAAGAGACTTCATCAAGAGCTTTCTGTTTGCCGTATGTTTTTGTTATGGATTCTACTTTTATCACAACTTCATGTTTAAAACTGTAAGAACAAAGATAACTGCTTTTTGAAAAGCATAATAACTTCCTTTTCAATTTGGACTAAAGTCCAACGTTAATGTCTTTCAGGTAACACGGGGCTTAAGCCCCGTGTTACAATGTGATAGGTATAAAATGGACTTTAGTCCTGATAGTTATATTGAGCAAACAATTAAAGCTTTTTAAGAATAGAACCTGATTTATGTATCTGTTTTTATTGGTGTTTTTTTATCACCTTTGCACCATGAAACAAAATTATTCAGACAGAGGCAGAAAAGGGGGCCGGGATGGTTCTCCTAAAAAGGACTTCAGAAAAAAAGAAGGACAAGCCGGATCACCTAAAAAGGATTTTCAGCGCAGTGAAGGTAAGGGTGGTGCTCCTAAAAGGGATTACAGGAAGAAAGACGGAGCTGAAGGAGCTCCTGGCAGGGAATATAAAAGAAAAGAAAGATTCGATAAACCTCGTAGAGATCCCGGAGAAGGTGGTTTTAAAAGTCGTTCTGTCAAAAAAATGCCTAAATCGGATCTTAGGCTGAACCAATACATTGCAAGGGCAGGAATCTGCTCTCGTCGTGAGGCAGATAAACTGATTGAGCAGGGGCTAGTAAAAGTCAATGGAAAGTTGGTGACAGAACTGGGAGTGAGGGTCAATCCGTCTGACGAGGTTCGGGTAGACGGAACCCGGATCAAGCCGGAAAAAAAGGTGTATATATTATTGAATAAACCTAAGGATACAGTTACAACGCTAAAGGATCCTAATGCCAGAAAGACCGTATACGACCTGATTAAAAATGCCTGTGAGGAACGCGTTTATCCTGTCGGACGGCTGGACAGAAACACAACCGGCGTGTTGTTGCTGACTAACGATGGTGATTTATCCGCGCGATTAACGCATCCAAAGTACAACCACAAAAAAATATATCACGTGTTCCTGAACAAGGATGTAACGAAAAATGATCTTCAACAACTGGCGGATGGCTTTGAACTTGAAGATGGTTTTATCGCTGCCGATGTGGTGAGCTATGCTCATGCCGAGGATAAATCGCAGATTGGAATTGAAATCCATTCCGGAAGAAACCGGGTCGTAAGGCGCATGTTTGAACATCTTGGGTACGATGTGGTTAAACTTGACAGGGTATATTTTGCCGGACTGACAAAGAAAAACCTGCCACGGGGTAAATGGCGTTTCCTTACCGAACAAGAGTTGAATATGTTTAAAATGCTAAAAAAATAAAGTTATGTTTCAGAAAAGTGTGTATGTCAATCGGAGAGATCAATTGAAAAAAATGATGGGTAGTGGGTTAATTCTGCTTCCCGGGAACAACGAAATGCCAATGAATTACGAGGATAACACCTACAGATTCAGGCAGGACAGCACTTTTCTGTATTTCTTTGGCCATGATCAGGGCGGTCTGACAGCCGCAATAGATGTGGACAATAATGAGGATATCTTCTTTGCCGATGAATTTACATCTACGATGATTCTGTGGATGGGATCGCAGGAAACCATGGCAGAAAAGGCGCAGAAAGTTGGCGCCAAACATATGCCGATGAAAGCATTCGGCGAGCTGATAGCCAACGCATTAAAAAAAGGACAACGCATTCATATATTACCACCTTACCGTGCCGATCGTAAAATCTGGCTGGGAGAGTTGCTGAATGTTCATCCGAATAAAGTGGAGACTTTTGTTTCAGAAAAGCTGCTGAAAGCATGTATTAAAATGCGTTCGGTTAAGGAAGCAGTTGAAATAGAGGAAATCAGGAGTGCTATGCCAACTGCCTATGCCATGCATACAACAGCCATGAAGATGGCTAAGCCGGGATTGTTTGAACGTGAGATAGCGGGACGTATCGAGGGCATTGCTGCCAGTGATGCTGCAGGAATTTCGTTTCCCATAATTCTAACGAAGAATGGTCATATTCTCCATAATCACGTTCATCCGAATGAGCTTAAACAGGGAGATCTGATGGTGGTGGATGCCGGTTGTTCTTCATTTCTGAATTATGCAACAGACCATACACGTACAACTCCTGTTGGTGGTAAGTTTACTCAAAAGCAAAAAGAGATATACCAGATTGTTCTGAACGCTAATGAGGCTGCAAGAGAGGCGACCAGGGCAGGTGTATATTACAGGGAATGTCATCTGATTGCAGCGAAAACTATTGCATCAGGACTAAAGGATTTGGGATTGATGAAAGGCAATGTGGACGATGCTGTGACAGCAGGTGCACATGCACTGTTTTTCCCTCATGGACTGGGCCATCATATGGGCCTGGATGTGCATGATATGGAAGATTATGGAGAGGACCTGGTTGGTTATGACGAAACCATACAGCGCAGCCAGCAGTTTGGTTTAAAAAGTCTTCGCTTAGGAAAGAAACTGGAAACCGGTTATGTGATCACCAATGAGCCCGGGTGTTATTTTATACCACATCTCATTGATGCCTGGCAGGCAGATGGAACCAACGCGGAATTTCTGAACTTCGATAAAATCAATTTCTACCGCGATTTTGGTGGTATTCGGCTGGAAGATGATATTCTGGTGACTGAAAACGGATGCGAGCTGCTTGGTGAACGTATTCCAATTACTGTTGAGGAAGTGGAAGCCATGTGTGCTTCAGGAATGTAATCTTTAGCAACACTTCTTCTGCTCCGCTACTATACATTAAATATACATTATGCCAAAACAAAAAGGTAAAAAGCCCAAAATCAATAAACGCAACCTGTCAGGGTTAATCATGAATGAATTCATTCAGACCCCTAAGCAGGTTATGACTTACAAGCAGCTATCTAAAAAGCTGGATCTGAAACGCATGTCTGAAAAGCAACTGGTGAATGTTGTACTGACAGAACTAGCTGATGCCGGACATTTAAATGAAATCTCAACCGGTCGATTCAGGCTTAATAATCAGGGTGCTTTTATTACCGGTACACTCTCCCGCGATGGAAGTGGTGCTGCTTACCTGGTTCCTGATGAGGGAGGGGAAGATGTGTTTATCCCGGATCACGCTTTAAATAAAGCATTGAATGGCGATACTGTGAAGGTTGTGGTATACGCCAGACGTAAGCGCCGCCTGCCTGAAGGTGAAGTCGTTGAAATCATCAAGCGGGGCAAAAACGATTTTGTTGGAGTAGTGGAGGTATCGCATAATTTCGCTTTTTTAGTGCCTGATACCAAACGCCAGGGATACGATATTTTTATTCCGCTGGATAAACTGGGTGAAGCGAAGCAGGGACAAAAGGCCATAGCCCGTATTGTGGACTGGCCGCAAAAAGCCAAAAACCCGATTGGGAAGATTATTGAAGTGCTTGGAAATGTAGGGGACAACAATGCGGAGATGCACGCTATTCTTGCTGAATACGGATTGCCACATAAATATCCCGAAAATGTTATTCAGGCCGCAGAAAAGATAAGTGATCAGATTGACCCAGAGGAAATAAAAAAGCGGCGGGATTTCAGAAAGACCACGACGTTTACTATTGATCCATGGGATGCAAAGGATTTTGATGATGCACTCTCAATTAAGAAACTCGAAGATGGTTTATGGGAAGTTGGCGTTCACATTGCTGATGTAACTCATTATGTCCGACCCAAAACCTTACTGGAAAATGAAGCCTATAAAAGAGCAACATCTGTTTATCTGGTAGACAGGGTTGTTCCGATGCTGCCGGAACGCTTATCCAATAACATATGTTCCCTGCGGCCGAATGAAGAAAAACTGACATTTTCAGCTGTGTTCAAAATGGACGAAAATGCCGAAGTGAAAGATAGCTGGATAGGCAGAACCGTTATTAATTCGGATCGCCGTTTTACATATGAAGAGGCTCAGGATATCCTCGAGGGAAAACCGGGTGATTTTGAACAGGAGTTGAAGATACTGAACAGTCTTGCTAAGAAATTAAGGAGTAAACGATTTGCTAATGGTGCCATTAATTTTGAACGATCCGAGGTGAAGTTTGAAATTGACGAACATGGTAAGCCATTGCGGGTCTTTTTTAAAGAGCCCAAGGATTCCAATCAGTTAATAGAGGAATTCATGCTGCTGGCAAACCGTACTGTCGCTGAATTTATTGGTAAAGTTCCGAAAGGGAAGAAGGCCAAAACATTTGTTTACAGGATTCACGACAAACCATTGCCGGATAAATTTGATACCTTCAGACAGTTTATAAAGAAATTTGGATACAAAATTAATGCAGCCAGTGAGGAAAGCATATCTGCTTCTTTAAATGAGGTACTTACCAAGGTTAAAGGTAAATCGGAACAAAATCTGATAGAAACCATTGCGATCCGTTCTATGGCAAAGGCTGAGTATTCTACATTCAATATCGGGCATTACGGACTGGCATTCAAGTATTATTCACACTTTACCTCACCCATCCGACGTTATCCGGATATGATGGTTCACCGGCTTCTGGATCGTTACATGAATGGTGGGCGCAGTGTAAATGAAGAACAGTATGAGGACATGTGTCAGCACAGTTCCGATATGGAACAACTGGCTGCTCAGGCCGAACGCTCATCCATAAAATATAAGCAGGTGGAGTTTATGAAAGACAAGCTTGGGGAAGAGTTTGACGGTGTTATCTCAGGCGTTACCGAATGGGGAATATATGTAGAACTGGAAGAGAATAAATGTGAGGGGATGGTTCCGCTGCGTGACCTGGATGATGATTTTTACGTGTTTGATGATGCCAATTATTGTATTACCGGCAGAAGAACAAATAAGACATACCGTTTGGGAGATGCGGTAAGGATTAAGGTCGCAAGCGCTAACCTGGAAAAGAAACAGCTGGATTTTCAGTTATTAGCCAAGCAATAGTGCATGTTTTATTTGGTAAATTTGGGCTAATTCTGTAATATTGCACTCCGAAATTTTCAATGAAAATTTAGGGCCTCTCCCCGAATGTTCGGGGCAGCTGGTTATACCGATAGCTATCGGGACTGACTTTACCGAATATTCGGTACAGGTGGTCAGTATAAATCAAAACCTGAAGTATAAAATGTTACTAAATGGGCCTATAGCTCAGTTGGTTAGAGCACCTGACTCATAATCAGGTGGTCCCTGGTTCGAGCCCAGGTGGGCCCACAAAAAAAGCTTCTGCAAACGCAGAAGCTTTTTTTGTGGAAGAGTTTTTGGTCCTTGGTTCGCCCCGCATTTGCGGGGCAGGTGGGCTCACAAAAGATCAAGAGGGAGAGAACGAGAGAGACCACGCTTTTGCGGTTTTCCCTCAATACTCACCCTCAAACTCAGTTTAGTAGCAATATTTGCAATCGAGAACGTATAGAAAGGCTTTTTATTCCTAGTATTGTAATTTTGCCTGTATCATTCGCTTTCTTGTATAATAAGGCAGAATTTCTAAACCATGAAAGCGTATTGTTACATAATATTTAGTGAAAAGTTGAATCGATATTACATAGGTTCCATTGAACTTGAAGTGGAAGTGAGATTAAAAATGCATAATGAACGTCATTATGGCAGAACGAAATTTACAGCAGCTGCAAATGACTGGGTTGTTTATCTCGAAATTGAATGTGAGTCAATTTCGAAAGCTTAAAATATTGAATCATTCATTAAAAGAATGAAATCAAGAAGATTTATTAAATTTTTGAAAAATCCCAAAAGGATTGAATGGCTTAAAGCTAATTGTTAAGTTTCTGGTTCGCCCCGCATGTGGGGGCAGGTAGGCTCACAAAAGAGCAAGAGGGAGAGAACGAGAGAGACCACGCTTTCGCGGTTTTCCCTCAATACTCACCCTCAAACTCTTATTTTTATAAATATATGAATTCACGAAAGTTTTGCAGTAAACTAGTTTATAGGTAAACACAAAAAAAACTTCACGCAAGTGAAGGTTGTGCTGATGTGCAAGTATCCTCAATCGTGTATAATGTTTTTGTAAATATATTTTGTAATTCAGTAATTGCCCAGTTTACAATATATTTTGGTGAAATAATTATTATAAGCTTTAATCTATGTAAAATGAATATAAATAAAATCATGTTTTATAACATATCTTTTAGTGAGAATGTAAATAGAAACGGCCCGGAAATTTTTATTCTGAAGAGGAGTAATTATATGTTCTACAACACCTTTACATTATTTGTAGAGTAAAAAGTACGCATTTTTTTCTGATATGTTGTCTTAAATACTGAACGAAAGGGATAATAATAAAAAAATATTTTGTTTATATTAAATTTATATTTATCTTTGAATTAACATTTAAAGAACTATTAATTAGTATTTGGATTTAAATGTGTTTTTTATATTAAGGATTTAGTTTTTATATTGAGGGAATAACACTTTTGCTAACATTAAAACAAGAGATCATGATTTACAATCAAAAACAACGTCAGCTTATTATTTGGGATCAGAGGGGAACACGGGAAAAGTTTGTGAGCTATTTTTTGTTGTTTAATCTGGGACTTAGATTAATGGTCAGAGATGCTTTCAGAAGGTTAAAATATGCTGAAGGTACAGTTCATGCAGATGCTATGTATCACAAGGAGCCTGTTGTAAATTCATAAAGAGTAACAGGGTTCTGTTGATTCAGAATTTATAAAAAAATTCAGCAATATGCTGAAAAATCCGTAAGGGTAGTATTACTTTTACGGATTTTTTTTGCAAACTGTAATCTAAAGTTTAGATAAACGTACATTCCCAAGCTTACACATTATATAAATAACCAGAGGCTTAAATAATTAGCAAAGAAGATGTTTAAATCACCGTTCTGTGTTTATACAGGTTTTGGATAAAGCCATAATATAATTTCTATGTTGTATTTAATCCTTTTAAGAAGTAGATTCCAATATAATGATGTGTAATAACAGGGTTTTAGTTCAATCCAGTATATTTTAATCCGGAATTGAGATGTGACTGTAATCTTATATAAATGCTTTGTGCTTCTTCAAGCAACTCTTTTGAAGCATAAGAATTTTCACTTCTTATATTCTTAAAGGGTTTATATTCAGGAATTATTGTTTGTATTCCGACTTTATTTGCAATAAGCTTAATTACATTTTCGGGATTCTTACAATAAGTGCTATAATTGACCAGTAATGTATTTGGGTGTCGAATAGTTAGCACATAATTGTAATAGTTGATCCAGGTTTTTAACCAATAGTCAATCGAGTCTTTGTTGGTGCTGTTTAAAAAATATGTATCACTAAATATGAAAGGTTTATGATTCAATCCAAATTCATGGTGTCCTAACCAGTTCATATAATCTAAAATAAAAGGATCTTTCTTTTGTAAGGCTGAATAATATTGGTGTTTTTCCAATAATGAAGCCGCATGTGTTACAGGATCACGATATAAAATAACCATTATAAAATCGTCATTAAACTCGCGTATAGAATTGTATCTTAAAATAAAGTTATTATTCTTTGCCAGATATATTTTAGTGTTATCATGCTTAATATTTGTTTGGTAATCAAGATAATCGATATAATCTTTTTCTGATATCTTATAAGCAGACAAATAAGTTTCATGGATAAATGAGTCGTTTGCTTTTACCTTAAAAAAATACTCTTCAAGGGCTTCATTAGAGTTGTAACCAATCATTATTCCGTCTTTATGACTTCTTTCCTTTAAATGTTTAGTTCTGGGTTTGTAAAATTTAGCCCATAGGTTGGGGCTCATTAAAAAGGGCATATTGGCATAGCTCAAGGTTACCAGTTTATTAATTTTTGACAAATCGTTCATTAAGCTGGTAGTACCTGCTCGGGCTAAACCTGAAATAATTACAAAGTCTTTTCTGGATTTATATTGTTTTCTTTTAATTTTTTGGGTTTCACGTTTGAAAAGTTTCTCTGATATTTGATAATTGTCAAGTGCGATTCGGTGTAACAATTGAGAAAGTTCAGAATAGCCGCTTTCGTTCTTTTTACTATAAGGAATAACGAAAGGTACAGTCGCTCCAAATGTGATAGAGATCATGGGATAAAAAGTAAAGAACTCTAAGCTGTTAATCTCTCGTTTACTTAATAGGATGTAAGTAACAACGGGGATACTGCCTAATACAAAGCATACAACTAAGAATATAAGAATCTTCAGAAGTGAAATAGCCAGCTTATTAGTCCTTTTCTGTATCTGTTTAATTTTTACATCTTCCTCGGAATCAGATAAAAGTTCATTTACCAAAGCTACACTGTTTTGAGCCAGATTATAAAAAATTAACCTATTTAAACGGATAGTCGTGGCAATGATTAAGAAACTGAAGAAAAGGATAGTATAAAACAGCATCATTTATTCTTTTTTCTGAATAAGCGCTTAATCTTAAGCCAAAAAACATATAAAAAAGAAAATACTACAATCCCTGCAATTATAAATATCAGAATAATTGTTCCGATTCCAAGTCCTGGACCGATGTATAATAAATTACTCATAATTATTAATTATTCTTGTCCAATTGGGTAAATTATGGAATCCTTCATGACCTGATTTCATAACATTTTTATAAATTACGTCATTGTCTTTTATAATCCATAGGATCCCTGAATTTTGCTCTTCTACAAAGTAGGTATTATTTTCAAAAAAGTCAACTAGCCCTTCTGACAAAGTGTAGATTTTATTTGCTTTAAATACCTGGTCTCCAATAAAAGAAAAGCTTTCGTTATTGAAATTATAACGCACTAATTGCGAATAATGATCACCAGCAAATACGAATTGGGATGAATCTATTTGGGCCGGATTCTTCTCCCAATTTGAAGCGGGATGTTTGTTATTGTTAAAAAATACGAGGCTATTATCATTATAAAAATCTACGTCATGCTGACCAACAAAAGGTCCCTCAATAACTTTTATTATCTTGTTTGTTGCAGGGCGATAGTGAAATATTGCTGACATACTTCTGGCACTGATAAAAACATCTCCTCTTTGATAGTAAGGAGTCGTTTTTAATGCGGGTTCAATATCGTTAATATGAATTGGATCCTCCACATTACCAGATTTCAAGAGATAATTGGATAAGTTATTCTGTGTTAAAATATCGGTGAATGATTTTTGAAATAGGATGCTACCTGTCTCCACGTCAATCTTATTGATATACTCGTCTTTGAAAAAGACATATCTTTCATTGATACTAAATAATCCGACGCCATCACTTTTATGTGTGCTAATCCATATATCACCTTGATCATCAATGTTTATTGCATGGTGCGGCCATAAGCTATCAATCTTCCAGATTACATTTGATAAAGAATCGATTCTTTTCAGGCTCTCATAGTTCTGATAATAAACTAGGTTCTTTTCTGGTAGAAGCAATGGGTGAAAAATGCGAACATGGTCAGACATGCGATCATGTAATGACCATGAATATAAAATCGAATCATTTTTCAGGTTTATCAATGCTACAATACGTGAATTATCGGTATCGGTATAAGAGGTTAATGCAATAATATTTGAATCAAGTTTATTAATGGACTGAAAGTTTTCCGGTGTTTTTATAAATGTTTCCGGCAGACCTCTGAATTCATTGACTGAGGTAGCAAATAAGTCAGGAAATGTATACATGTATTTTACAGTCTTACCAATAAGTCTGAATTCTTTATCTCCGTTAGATATATGAACTGAGATCCATCCAAATATGGAAAGGATAAACAAGCCAATAATGGTAAGAGGCACTATTTGAAGTATCTTTTTCATGTTAGCAATTCATATAATAAAATTGTGGTTATTTTACTGGTTATCCTTTTTTAAAACCTCTAAGAATCGATGTAAAATACTCGTATCAATACTCCAGTCCGGTTCTTTTATGTCACCCCATGCTCCAGGTGTGTCACTCATATTAAAATAATTAACACCAACCACTTGAGGATTTTTATTTAACGTAATGGCTGCATCTTCCATCCATTTTAATTTATATTCATTGGGTCCCTTAACTCCAAATTCTGTAATAAAAACAGGTTTGTTCATATATCGGTAGTTTATGATTTTATCTTCGAATATAGTGCTGAACATTATCTGTTTGTTAAAGTCCGTGATGTTCTTATCTGGTAGGCCATAAGCTGCGAAACTTACATAATCCACCACATCATCTCCGGGATAATAATCGGGTGCACCCCTGTCGCCGGCAGGTCCCCAAACTTTCTTTACATTTAAAGGAAATGGATTTGGGAATTGCATAAAATAACGAAAAGCCTTAATATAAATAATAGGATCTTTACTTTGCCAGGCATATCGCGTAATCGGGATTTCCATTTCGTGCGCAAATCGTAAATAAACAGTATGGTTTGAATTTGAGATATCATTATAAAGTAAATGTATAAGTGTGTCATATTTCCCATCAACAATATTTGCAAGCACATTAGGATCCGTTATCCGGCCATAATCTATCCATGGTTCAAATGTAAGTATGACATCATGGTTTCTCGAAAAAACATCATCAAGGTACGTTTTAGAATCCCGGGACTGTAAGTGTCCAAAATCCAGAAAAAGGTGTTCTGTTGTTATAGATGAATCCGTAAGCAGCAATTTTCTTGGGTCGTATACCCCGATTTGAAATTCCTCATTAGGGATGGAAAGCTGTGCGTTGTTCCAAAGTGTTTCATCGTATGCAATATCCTGATATTTGGCAATGCTATCAATTTCATCATTTACAGCATTTGCAACTTCTGTTTTATCGAACATCTTATCAGATGTTATGATCATCACGGGTTTATTAAAAAAGCGCAGACGGTGTAGTTTACGATGAATCTCATTTTCTAAAGAACCATAAGCCGGATATCTGGTATACATCTTCTCCGCTTCGCTTTGAAGCGTAATGCTAATCAGATCAACTACATCATCACCTGGATAATAGCGTTCACATCCATTGAAACCGGCTGGACCCCAAATAAATTTCAGATTTGGATTTTTCTTTTGCCAGAATGAAACCACATGCCGGTACGCTTCGATGTAATTATCTCTATTCTCCCAGGGTGTATTATAAACCCATAATTCCATTTCGGGATTAATTCTGACAAAGATTTCCCTATCGCTATCCAACAATGTATTATATATCTTTTGAAGTTTTGCATCAAGAGAACCGTCAATAATTTCCTTTAAAGGTTCATTCTTGATACTGTATTTATTATAAAATAGATTTCCCCAAAATTCGACAGTTAAAAGGATATTATTTTTTTCATGGGCAGCATTTAAAATATTTTTATTGATTCTAAAGGATGAATTATTGTTTACCTGTAGTACCAGATGATTAAATTTTAAAGAACGGTCATAACCTTTAGCATTTTTTTTGTAAAAAATTCCGGAAACCTCCTCGTTTTCTCTGGCCAGTAATTTATTGGAAACGATGTGGTGATTATGTATTAATTCGGATAAGTAATATCGAATTGTTGTCCTGTAAATTAAGGCAAATGCTGCGGATGCAGCTAAGGTGAAGACCATGAACCATATTAATATTCTCTTTTTAACAACCTGCATAGTTGGAAATATAATACTTTAAGTTAATAAGACTGTATGAAGATTCCAATGAAAGTATTGGGTTTATATTCTTGTCAATCACCTAAACTTAGTAATTCTTCAAAGTACAGAATGGTTTTTGTTAGTCCTTCCTGTAATTGTACTTTGGGTTCCCAGCCATTCAGTTTTTTCCTGGCCAGCGTAATGTCAGGCTGACGTTGCCTTGGATCATCTTTGGGTAATGGTTTAAATACCAACCTGGATCCTGAACCTGTAATATCTATGATCTTCTGTGCCAGCTCCAACATAGTAAATTCATTGGGGTTCCCCATGTTAACCGGACCTGTAAAATCATCCGGGCTATACATCATACGTATCATCCCTTCAACCAGGTCGTCTACATATTGAAATGAGCGGGTTTGTTTTCCATCCCCGAAAATGGTTATGTCTGAACCTTTTAAAGCCTGTACAATAAAATTAGAGATAACACGTCCATCGTTCATGTTCAAATTAGGACCATATGTATTAAAAATTCTGATGATCTTTATGTTTACCATATTTTGTATATGATAATCCATAAAAAGGGATTCAGCACACCGTTTCCCTTCATCGTAACAGGAGCGGGGTCCAATAGTGTTTACATTGCCCCAGTAACTTTCAGGTTGTGGATGAACTACAGGATCACCATATATTTCACTGGTACTGGCCTGTAATATTTTTGCGTTTAAGCGCTTTGCGAGCCCCAGCATATTGATAGAACCCATAACGGATGTTTTAATCGTCTGTATGGGATCAGACTGATAGTGAACCGGGCTGGCAGGACACGCCAGGTTATATATTTCATCAACTTCACAAATGTAGGGCTGTGTTACGTCCTGCCTGACGATTTCGAAGTAAGGATTGTCAATTAATTTAAGTATGTTTCGTTTTGAACCTGTAGAGAAGTTGTCGAGACAAATTACGTCATTCCCTTCATTTAAAAGTCTTTCGCAGAGGTGTGATCCAATAAATCCTGCACCTCCTGTTACCAAAATTCGTTTCATATTTTATTTCTTGTCAAGGTAGTTCAGTTATATTAATGTAATTAAATTCTAATTTATAATAATATTCAGGACGTACCAGGTTTGCGTTTATCAAAGAAGTTAGCCTTGTTCCCATATTTCAATCCTGAAAGTTTTTAAAAGTTGGTTAATTTCAATAATATCTGCACGTAAATTTAAAATTTAAACCCTATATAACCTATTATACACTATAAAAATAATTTTACAGATTGCTTAATGTTCTCGAAAAAAATTGCCAATTTTAGCCTGTAGAATCTAATACTATTGAGAAATCTTAATTGCTTAAAGAGAGCGACATATACATTTTTTGAGCTTGTTATTCGATTTGTCATATCAAGCAATCGGTATAAACTTCGGATTAGTTATGTATGTTAATGTTTAGAACATATAAACTTTATTATTTTTATTGAACCTTTAAATACAAAAATGGATAACATTAGCAACCGAAAAAATAATCCACATCCAAAAGAACTTTTTATATCAAAAGCGCTTATTGTGTTTGGGATATATTCTGCTATCTTTTTCTTGTTATGGTTGTTAGACGCTTCTTATAGACAGGATAACTTCTTATATGTAATCATCATACTGTCTTTTGCTTATAAACTTATTTTATTGATTACTGAATGGTTGCTAATCTGGCACCCATCGGTTCCAGATAAGGTGGAATTGAAACGGAAATTTACTGTTGATGTACTTACCACTTATGTAAAAGGGGAACCAAAAGAAATGGTTAAAAATTCACTTTTAGCCATTAAATCCATGACTTATCCTCATGAAACCTTTTTGTGTGATGAAGCAGATGATGCCGAACTGAAAGCATTCTGTAACGAAAACAAAATCCACCATGTTACGCGGGAGAAAAAAATAAACGCAAAGGCAGGAAATATTAATAATGCTTTGGAAACAGTTGCATGCGGTGAAATTGTACTGATTCTTGATCCTGATCATGTCGTCTATCCAAATTTTCTGGATGAGGTACTTCCATATTTCGAGGATGATAAAATGGGGTTCGTGCAAGTTGTTCAGGCCTATTATAACCAGTACGACACAGTAATTGCAAAGGCTGCGGCAGAACAAACATACCAATTCTACGGGCCGGTCATGATGACCTTGAACAGTTATGGTGCTGTTCCTGCTATTGGTGCAAATTGTACATTCAGGCGGACGGCACTTGACAGCATTGGTGGTCATGCCCCGGGTTTGACAGAAGATATGCATACAACTTTGAGATTGAAGGCAAAGGGCTGGAAATCTGTGTATAATCCCGTAATTGTTGCAAAGGGGCTTGTTCCCTGGAATTATTCCGGGTATTCATTGCAACAACTAAAATGGTCACGGGGTTCCTTCGATTTGCTTTTTAACGTTTTCCCCAAAGTGGCGAAAAACCTGTCATGGGCTGAACGTTTGGCTTTTCTTACGGTTCCCATGTTTTATTTATCCGGAATTGTAGCACTGTTTGATTTTCTGATTCCAATACTTGCTTTGCTCTTAGGTTGGATCCCAATACATGTAAGCATATTTGATTTTTTTATTTACTACACCCCTTTGTTTGTGATATCTCAGGTTATTCGATTTTACCATCAAAAATGGTATTTTGAAGAGCACGAAAAAGGCACTGCCATACTAGGAGGTGTATTGTTTAAATCAACATGGTGGGCCACCATGCTGGGTTTTCTCTATTCACTTGTAAACAAAAAAGTTCCATATATTCCTACCCCCAAAGATTCACGTATAGAAACCCCATGGAGGCTTCTGATTCCAAATTTTACTGTTATAGCCGTATCTGTTTTTGCAATAATATATGGATTGAAACAGGATTTTACGCCATTTACTTTGTTCATGGCATTTCTGGCATTTTTGAATATAGCTATTTTAAGTTTTGGAAACCTTATGGCCATGCAAAAGCAGATTGTTGCTTTTCATAAATTATTTCAGGGATCTCCGGTTAGCAAGGATAGTGCAACAAGACGTTTTCTTTTTAAACAAAAGAACGTGGTTTACAGTCTTTTTAGTAAAAATGTTGTTGTATTCCTATTGCTGTTATTTGTTGTTTTAACAAATGTTTTTATCATCGGTATCACCCCGGAAAGGTTTCAAAGAGGCATTAAAACCAACTATATTGGGCGTAAAGTTTCAGAGATATTTGGTAACAAAACCCTTATTTATAATAAGGATTACTGGCAAATTTATACCGGGGTAAATTACAAAAGCGGAATGAAAATTAGTAAAATGCCGGTTTCATTTATTAAGCGTGATTTTTATCTGAACCAGATGACCGAAGTTGCCCTGAACAGATTTATGGATAGTTGTTATTCAAACAATATACTCCCATTTTTAGCTCTGTCTGTTGATACTTCGGGAGTGACATTGGGTTCTGGTCAAAGGGATAAGCTAAAATTAGTAAATGTTCTTGAAGAGGTTAAAAAACGCTATTTGCCCCTGTTTATAATGTTTGACAGAAATCTGACCCCAGTATCTGATGATGTTTATGCCGGGATTTACAGAAAATCCTTCCATTTGGCTGATTCAATAGCTGTTCGTTCACTTATTACCTGGGTTTGGCATTCAAAAGATATTGATTCGGATTACTGGCTGGGTTATTATAATTATTACGAAGAATTTTTAGTTGATTGGATCTACGCTGAAAATGATACTGCTTTTTTTGTGGACAAAACCTACTATGGAAAAGAACGCGAGGGCATGTATAAACCCTTATTATTGGATGCTGCCAACATTAACAAGATTGAAAAAACTAGTCTGGACGAGGATAAATATGGTCAAAACATTGTTGGCATATTAGGTTCAGGACCAATAAAATCAACGAAGCTGAAATACAATTTTTCGGATTCTTTTGAAAAACCAATACAGTCGAATGCGCAACGTTTAAGCTTACCGAATTATGTAAAAGGGATCGCATATAATCCGGGACAAGGATCAGGGAATAGTGATAAGCTGCCACCTACTGCTAAAAAGTTGAAAAGAGATTTTGCCCTCATTGAAGATATGGGTTGCAATACGATTAGATTATTTACAAGCTCTATTTATGATTATAACATATTAAAAGCAGCAAAGGAGGTAGACCTGGATGTGCTGTATGGCTTTAATCTAATGCATCATTCCTTTGATTTCCTTAGGGACAGTACCGGTATGGACAGGCTTAAAAAGGAGATATTAAGGCAAGTTCAAAGTCATGTCTCGGACTCCAGTATTATAGCCTGGGGACTTGGAAATGAGACTTGGGAAAATTTGAGCTATGCATTTGGGCAGCCATATCTGAGTACGGTCAGGATCGCATACCTGCAATTTTTAAATGATGTAATTGAGGATATAAAAGTCATAGATGATAAAAGACCTGTATACACGTCCGAAACTCTTAATTCCAGCAGTATGCTTGCATTCTCAAGGTACCTGCCAAATATGGATTTTTTTGGGGTCAATGCGTATTACAAGGATAATTTGAAACGGGTAAGTGAGCTGGCAGAGCGCAATCTTAAAGGTATGCCCTATTTGTTTACAGAATATGGAAATAAGGGATACTGGGATTTGGCATTAAGTGATTTTGATGAACACGAGCGGATATTGGAACAAACCAGTATGCAGAAGGCGGATGATTATATTTCAAACTGGAATAATTACATTTTTTCTGATAAAGAGAACAATCTGGGAGGTGTCGCTTTTTGTTGGCAGGACAGATTTGAAGAGACAGCCACATGGTTTGGTGTGATTGATATTTTTGGGCATAAAAAACCAGCATATTATGCATTGAAGGAGGCTTATTCTGGAAACAAGACAGCGTATGTCCCCAGACAGTTTCCAATTCCGGAATATAAATTATTAGTAAAATATGACGATAGCTCTAAAAGTCGAATTACTGCCAGTGCTTTAATTGCAAAAGATAATCTGAATCCTGCATTATTTCAGTATAAGTGGATTGTTTATACAGATGTTTCGTTTTATAAGATCATAGAGACTGATTTTAAAGAAGGACTAACAGACATTTCATTTTCATTGCTTGATGAAGATGATGCGTACAGAGTTTACCTTTACGTTAAAGATGATTCGGACAATGTAATAACTGAATCATTACCTCTCTCCCGGGAGTGATTCATTCACAGGTATAAATAAATATTTCAGTCAGGCATTTTTAATAGTTTAGAGTCTGAATGCCGTTTTGTAAATTATCTTTTTCAAAGAATTTACTTAAATTGAGAAAATAAAAAATTGATGCGTATGGATTCAGTAACCTCCGGTGGCGTTAGTGATGTGGATTTGGGGCTTGCAATAATAGTTCCTTGTTATAACGAATCACGGCGATTAAACCCTGATGAATATGCTTCTTTTCTAAAAAAGCAATATCCTGTTAAAATAATTTTTTCAAACGATGGTTCAACTGATGATACATTAATAATTCTTCAGAAGATTCAGGATATAGACGAAAAAAGGGTATTCATTCATACCCTTGACCAAAATAAAGGTAAGGCGATGGCAATTTTTGAAGGGTATAATTACTGTACAAGAGAAAATATTTCTTTTGACAAGCTGGCATACCTGGATGCTGATGGTGCTACATCTTTAGAGGAATGTTATGAATTAAGTCAGAAGATAAAAGACAATGTTGTGTTTGTATTTGGTTCAAGGATACTTAAAATCGACAACAATATTAACAGAAAACGATACAGGCATCTATTAGGGCGTGTCATTGCAACATTTATTTCCATCCAGCTTGACATTAAAGTCTATGATACGCAATGTGGGTGTAAAATTTTCGAAAAACAACTTGCTTCAAAAGTCTTTAAAGAAAGATTTATTTCAAGGTGGTTATTTGATGTCGAAATTTTTCACCGCATATTAAAATTGTACGGCAGGAAAAATATAAAAGCAATTGCAAGAGAGGTCCCTTTACAACGTTGGATTGATCCTGGAGAATCAAAAGTTAGTTTTGCCTATGGAATAAAGCTGTGGTTTGACCTGTTAAAAATTGGCAGAAAGTACAGACAATAGAATTATTTCTATCAATCCAACTTCACTCTATTCAGTCCAGGGATGTAGGATTTTAGGTGATCTATATTAGGAAGGACCAACAATATGATAATTAGAGTAAAATTTAACTGGAATAAACTAATTGATGACATTACCAAGATACTTGCTCCAATCAATAACCAAAATTTACTTAAATAAGCATTCAGTTCTGCTAAACTATAAATGATTAGTGGCAATAATATTATATTGTAATGCGCTAAAGTTCCCGGATAAACTATTAATGACAATGGAATATATGACAACAGGGCAAGCCGGTTGTTTATTTTTTGTAATCTTTTTGTATTCCATAAAGTAACCAGTAATAAAACAGAAGAGATGCTTCCGACGAGCAATTTTATTTGTTGAGGTGATAAAAAATCACCATGCGAAGCGTTTACCCTTAAGATGACAGCATTCAGTGAATTATTGATAGGCTCAGAAAAAACAAATTCGGGTAATCTTGATGATGGTAGCGAAGAGAAATAATCTATGAAAATATCGAAGTTAAAAACCAGACCTGTTATCATCAAAATAGCCATTCCGGTCAGAAAAGATATAAAGATGAGTTTCCATTTTCGAATAACTATAAAGTAAATCATAAAAATTACCGCAAAAGGTTTTATCAGAATCATTAACGGGAGAGAAATTCCGGATATATAGGTGTTTTTAAACCTTACAGTCATGAGTACCAGAAATAAAAGTAATGTATTAGTTTGACTCAGTGCAATTGTGAAAGTCAACCCAGGGAAAAGAAAAATTATAAGAATTAATAATGCTGTAATTTCAGGCTTCAGATTGCGAAATATGGATTCTTCCCATATAATTTTTATAAGTAAGTATATGTCGAGAATAAAAAAAAGTGTTATCAAGGATTGCCACACTACATACCCCGTCTCAAAATCAAACCATCCAAGGGGGTAAAACAATAGCATAGTCGGAGGTGGATATATAAAACCAACTTTAATAACAGCAGGTACAAGATATTCATCCGTATAAGGAATGATTCCTATTGAGTTATATATTTGTTTAAAAAGGTCTGGGCTATAAAAATTGTTACCGGTATGTCCTGTTTTAGCATACAGGTATATACTCGGGAAATCCCATGGTTGTATCTCAGTGAAGCTTGAGTAAATATTTCGAAGTTGTAAAAAGGCAAAAAAGATTATGATGCCATAAACCAGATTGCTTATTAAGGGTTTGGGAGGCTTTAGTTTATAATCTAAAAAAACTGATAGCGCAGCCGTTAAAAATATAAATGGCGACATATAAAACTGAAGATTTATTTTGTTCAGAATCTGACTCAAAATAAACGAGAATGCAAAACCGATACTTACGTATATGATAGAGGAGATGGATATATTATTGATTGCTTTTACGCGTCGTTCCATTTTTATATGGATTTTCGTAATTATTATTTTCCTATGTCGATGCCAATTTAAGCCAATTTACTGATTTTGGGAAATTCTTTTTTATCGGTAGTAACTGAGACAATAGCAAAATTCTTTACAAAAACAGACCGTTTAAAAAACTTAAACGGTCTGTTAAAAGATTTATTTATCCATTAAGTCGGTGTTATTAACAACTCAATGTCAGATGTTTATTGTTTTGAAACGCGTTTGACATCAATTGACCTACCTGTATCAACATCAATCAATTGAATATTGTACAAACCTTTATCCAGGTTCCACATATCCAGTTTGTAATTATGATAACCGGATCCGATCATAATGTTGTCAATAACTGCACCACTCATGTTATAGACTATAATTCTTATGCCATTCTCATAATCCTTATTCCATCGTATATTCAGATCTCCTCTGGTTGGATTTGGATATGTTTCTATATTTTCAAGAACCTCTTCGTCAATCGTTTTAGGTGTTTCGGTATTTCCAAAATTTGAAGATTTCGTTGAAGTATAGTAAAAGACATTTGCATATACAGAATACGTATAGTTAGCCATATATGCAGTTCCAAAATCGGCGGGAATTCCATCGCTCCAAGAAGCTCCACCTTGGGCCCTGGTTACAATACCTACGGAATATCTGACATTTACTGTATTTTCAAAAAGCCATGATAGCCAGATAGTTTGTCCGCTGGTAATGGGAGCAGCATTTTGCAGAGAAACGGTTTGCCAACCCTCTCCAGTATTAACAGATGTTACTAAAGATTTACTAATTAAAGTACCCGGGATTCCATTGTTGTCATTGAAAACACCTACAAGTACATTGCCTGTTCCCCCTTCATGGTAGACTGATATACTTTCTATATCACCTTCACCTGTACTAATAACCGGAATAGCTCTTATTTTGGAAGAACTTGTACTTAATCCAAATACTTCAGCGTTACCTAAATCACCTGCAACATAAGAATTATTGTTAGTCTCACTGGAAAGAATGTTGGCAAATACAGAGTACGTATAACTTGCCATATATGCAATTCCAAAATCAGTTGGAATACCATCAGTGTATGAGGCCCCTCCCTGTGCCCTATTAGTTGTACTTACAGAATATCGTACATTAACGGTGTTTTCAAATAACCAGGCCAACCAGACTGTCTGTCCACTTGTAATAGCAGCAGTGTTCTGCAACATCACTGTTTGCCATCCTTCTGAGCTATTGACAGTCGTAGGAATAGACTTACTGATTAAAGTTCCAGGTGTCCCATTATTGTCATTGTAAACGCCTACAAGCAAGGCCCCTGTCCCTCCTTCGTGATATACCGATATACTCTCAATATCACCAATACCTGTGCTCGTAACCGGAATAGCTCTTATTTTAGACGAATTGGTACTTAATCCAAATACTTCATTACTACCTAATTCACCGGTAATATATGTGTTATTATCAGTTGTGGATGAGAGAAGGTTCCCATATACTGAATATGTAAAATTAGCCAAATACGCCGTTCCAAAATCAGAAGGTATCCCATTACTCCAGGATGCTCCTCCCTGTGCTCTGTTTGTAGCACTTACAGAATACCTGACATTTACAGTATTTTCAAATAACCATGCTAACCAAACTGTTTGACCACTGGTTACAACAGCAGTATTTTGCAACATCACAGTTTGCCATCCCTCCGTATTATTAACAGATGTTGCAACAGATTTACTTAGTAAAGTACCTGGCGTTCCGTTGCTATCACTATAGACACCAACGAGCACAGTTCCGGTTCCTCCTTCATGATAGACAGATATACTTTCGATATCACCAGAACCGCTACTAGTGACCGGAATAGCTCTTATTTTAGATGAATTTGTGCTTAGACCGAATACTTCATTACTTCCTAACTCTCCAGTGACATTTGAATTATTATTTGTTATGGCTGGTGTTAGATTTCCATACACTGAATATGTATAATTAGCCAAATAGGCTGTTCCAAAATCTGCAGGTATTCCATCACTCCAGGAAGCTGCTCCCTGAGCTCTATTTACAGAGCTAACAGAGTATCTTACATTCACTGTATTTTCAAATAACCAAGCCAACCAGACTGTTTGCCCACTGGTAACAGACGCAGCGGTTTGCAAAGCAACGGTTTGCCATCCTGCGGTAGAATTAACAACAGTTGGGACAGATTTACCAATCAAAGTTCCTGGTATTCCGTTATTATCACTATAGACTCCTACAAGCAAGTTTCCAGCTCCCCCTTCGTGGTATACAGATATACTTCCAACTTCACCCGCAATAGAACTTGTTACTGAAATAGCCCTGAGTTTAGATGAATTTGTACTTAATCCAAATACCTGATCAGATCCAATAATATCAGTATTAGTAGTATCAACTTGAGAGGTTTGAGTAGTGTCTGTTGTACTAGTATCAGGCGGATAATTTATGGAACTGGTTTCAGTTGATTTTAGTATTAATATTTTACTGCTAAACGGTTCCAGATTTATTTTCCCGTTATATGTATTCCCGTCTAAATCCTCCCAAATACCTGAAAAAGTAAAGTCTTTTGCAATTTTTGTATCGTTATAAACAATGTCATGTTGTTTTACCGCATCTCCCAATTTGCATTTTTTTAGCTTCACATTATCCAAACTGATTGCGTTAGGGAATCTGACATTACTGCTTGAATAAAAGGTAATCTTCAGTCCGTTATCATTTTTAACAAGATCATAAATAGGAATCCTATATGTAGTCCAGTCGGGATTTAGAAAAATTCCAAAATTATTATAAATAATTTCTCCATCGGAATAAGCTATTTTAATTAAACTTTCTCCAAGTTTAGATACTTTCATGTCAAATTCCAGAACATAATCAAATCCTTGTTGTACTGCGGCAGAAGTGGTTGTAATTCCCCCATAAGTTTTAGTAGCTGCCAGGGTATCATAAAGAAAGTAATCGCCTTTGTTCTGATTGTGCTCAATCCGGGTTGATACTGTTCCCCAATCGCTCCATCCATCCTTACTTGTGTCAAACGTTCCATTAGAAATCAAGGTAGAATCATAAACATCTATAATACTAAAATTATCAAACGTTACAGTATTTGAAGATGAATTCTCCTCCTGTCCTGTAACATTCTGCCAGGATTTTATATCGTATGATGCACCGCTCCATTCTTCTTTAGCCACGGCAAATCCTTTACCGTTAAAATAATTATTTGACCTTAACTGATACCATGAACGGGAGGGATCAGTCTTGGATAAAAGAAGTGTTATAAAAGGGATAGAACTAAGGGTATTTGTGAACACATTATTATCTCTTGATATAATGTCACTCACCCCTGGAATAATGCTGTTTGATTCCGTAATGTAAATTCCTGCAATGGAAGGATTGTAAACAGTATTGCCAATAATGGAATCGTTATTGGTATCGTGAGTTAAAATAATACCACACAATGAGTTTAATGTTGTGTTGTTTTTTACGGTAACATCCTTCGAATAATTGTCAATATAAATTGCCTGTGATAATTTTCGCTCTTCTTTGAATGGATAACCAATGACAATATTGTTTTGAACTACAGCTCTTTGGCCTTCATAACAGTAAATTCCTCCTCCATCTGTTGTGGTCAAGTGAAAATTTTGTACCAGGTTGTTCTCAAGTATTGGATGATATCCTCTAAAACCCAAACCATTGTAGCCAATATTTATAATTTTGTTATAAGATACGTGGTCTTCATCTCCCTGGGTTGATATTCCAAAACCTGTGATGAAACCTTTTTTACTCAAAACATCTACAATCCCAATGTCTTCAACCAAATTATCCTTAATTATACTATGGTCATTGGCATTTGAGATGCCAACATCGTTACTTCCTATTACGGAATTACTAAGTAAATTCGCATTGCTCCCATTTTGAGTTCGAATACCCATTTCATAGCAGTAAAGTATGTTACAATTAGAAACAGAAAAATTATTCGTTCCAGAAGAATATATACCTGTTTTATTGTAATGTTGTATTTTAATATTGGATACCTCAACATAGCTACCTCCACTTAAAGTTATCCCATTTTTATCCTGACTGGCCCCATAGATATTAGAAGGGGATGATGTCGAGTAAAGGTACAATTTATTGGTAAGTTCATCATAATACCAGTCACCTTCGCTGTTAAGCAGGTTCTTACTGGCATTGATAAAAAATCTGTTTCCCGGCACAAAATTTGCAAAAATATCTGTAGCCACGGTCACTTTCCCGGAAGAACTTTCAAAAGCCGATATTACAGCGGTTTTCAACAGCCATTCCCAGGTTCCGACATGTAGGATTGCGCCGGTTAAATCAGGAGCACCAATTAAATCAGTTGAAATGAATGAGTAATTTGAATTAATTACCGAAGTGATGTGGTAGAAGTTTTCTTCAGCAGCAAATTTATCAACAATCTCAGGAATTCTCGCCGTAGTCAATGGCTGATCTCCCTTAAATAATTGATAAACTGGTCCGGAGTTGCTTACTGACCAGATATTGGCTGATTCATAATTCCATCCACTTAATAATTTACTTCCGGTTATAATAGCCTGGCCTGTGCCATAACTCGTTAATTTGATTGGAGAACTTAATGTTCCATTCAAATTGCTTAACGAAAGTGAACCATAAAATAAATCACCACCTTTGAACGCTATCACATCGCCCGCAACAAATGTTGATGATGCACCCTCAACTTTTGATAATGTTTTCCATGGGCTTGAAGTAGAAGTTCCATTATATGAATCATTTCCAGAGCTACTACTTACGTAATACGTTTTCCCACTTATACTAACAGAATACATCAGAACTGTTAATAATATCACTCCCTTAACTAACCCTCGTCCTTTATCCTTCATTCTAATAAATGCTTTTAATCTTTTCGTCCTAAGACAATATGGTGAGTAAACATACGTAGGCAAATCTCAATGATAATAAATGTTTAATGTATTATTTACACTTATTGACTGAGGATGTGAAATTTAATATTGTTCTCTAGCAACAAAAAACCCCTGAATTGATTCTTTTTCAGGGGGTTTTTGATGATAAAAATTGTGCCCTAGCGGATGTCAATTTTTGTGTCTTTGTTAACGTTAATTTCATATCCGCTTCCGGGGATAAGTTTTCCAATAGAATTCACCCATTCTCCTGATTCAGTTTTAGCAATCGTGTGATATAAATTGTCTTCAACCTTTATAAGGCTTCCTTCTTTTATAAGAGGCATTAAAACGGTCAACGCATCCTTTTCAGAACTCAAATTGTAAGGGATTAAATTCCAGCCTTTTGAAAGTATAATGGATGTGCTGGGTTCTGTTTCGTATCCATAAATGGTCAGGGAACAATCTTTTGATACTTTTACTTTGTAAGCTTTATCCGTAGAAACAGATCCAATGTTGTTTACCCAACCATACTGATTCCCACTGTATTCCAATGAGCTCCCGAATTGATCCTGAACTTTTATTAGAGTACCGTCATTTATCAGAGGTTGAAAAATTACATTAATATCTTGAATTTCAGGTTGCAATAATAATGACATATAATTCCAGCCTTTTTGTAAATTCAAATTATATGAAATCGGTTCAACTTTAAAAAGAATAAGTGCTTTGTAAGGTTCTAACACCAAATTATTGCTGTATAGGTTATCATATATACATTTCCATGAACCATATAAATTAAATGTCTTTTCAGTTCCGGTTTCATTATAAGCTATAGTAAAATTATTTGTAGAATCTAGTTCTGCTTCAATTAATTTCACATTATCAAGATAAAAAGCATTAGGTGTAGAGTTAGAAAAACTTGAGAAGCCGCAATAGTATTGTAAACTTATATCGTTACCGCCTTCAGTGATATTTTTGATTGGAATTCTGTATGTTTCCCAGTCTGGTTTTATAAAAAAGCGATATGCGTCAAGGATGGAAAATCCATTTTCTGTCTTTAGATCAATATAACCAAGTGATGTCCTGTTTGTTTTCATATCAAATTCTAAAACATAATCTTTTCCTTCCTCCATTTTAAGATTCGATACCTTTAAGCTGCCATAAGTCTTTCCTGCTGCAAGCGTGTCATAAACACACTTATTCCCTGTTACTCCGGAACGATCTTTAAGCGTTGCAACACTGGCCCAACTTGTCCAACCCGATAGATCACTATTAAAACCAGAATTAAGTACTTCATTTTTTTCTTTAATGTTACAGCCTATATATAATGCGGAATTTTCACGGGAATGTAAGTCATTATTTGTTTTGTACTGCCATTCCTTTAACCCATAATAGCCATCAGAAGAAATATATGCTGTAGCAAAACCACTGGTGTTATAATACAGGTTACTGTCGCACTTAAGATTGCTCCAATCAGTTATTCCGGTTACGTAAAGTGGAGGGGTATTGCTTTCAATGTTAAAAACAGTATTATTATAAAATTGAATTGATTTAGCTGTGGTAATAAGACAACCTGCACTGCTAGCGTCATATGCAATGTTATTTCGTATAGAAATGCTGTATGCATTTTTATTCACAAAAATATTGTTATTAAAGCCGATAACTGTATTTCCTGAAATGTCAACATCGTGGGTATAGTTATCCATGTAAATACCATTGGATTTAAGCTCAGTAATGTTGGGATGGCAAATCACAATGTTATTTTTAATAGTGCCTCCTTTTCCCTGATAGGAGTAAATGGCTCCACCATCTATTGTTGTCAGATTAACATACTTAACGACATTATTCTCTACCGTTGCATGGTCTTTAAAAGAAATAGCATTGTATCCAATGTCAGTAACCTTATTATTTATGATGCTATCCATATAACCCACTGAAGAAATAGCAAAACCAGTGATATAACCTTCTTTATTTAAGTAACTGGATAAGCCAACATCATGAACATCACAATTTGATATTTTAGAATAGTCATTATTATTTCTGATTGCTATTTCTGTTGTTCCGGTAACCTCACAACTATCAATATATGATTTTTCACCATCCTGAAGTCTGATCCCATCTTTATAATTGTCAATGATTTGACAATTAATAATTTTTAAATTCGTCGTCCCCGATGAATATATACCACCGTCATTAAAATGTTGTATTATCAGATTTTCAACGGTAACATTACTTCCGGACTTAATGGTTATTCCATACTCTGATTTATTGGCGTATGCCATTCCGGAGGGAACGGATGCAGAGTACAAGTACACTTTATTATTTGCTGCATCATAAATCCAATCGCCTTCACTGTTAAGAAGATCCCAGTCATCATTTATAAAGAAACGGTTTCCGACATGAAAAACATCAAAAATGTCTGTAGCAACCGTTACTTTACCTGTAGAACTGTCAAACGCAGATATTTTAGCTGTTTTTAAAAGCCATTCCCAGGTTCCAACGTGTAAGGTTGCTCCTGTTAAATCAGGTGCCCCAATTAAATCTTCAGATGTAAATGAATAATTGGAGTTAATTACCGTTGTAATATGATAAAAGTTAAGTTCTCCTGCATATTTATCTTTGATTTCAGGGATTCGGGCTGTGGTAAGTGGATTCCCATTTTTAAAAAGTTGATATGCAGTTTCTGACACTGTTGCAGACCATATATTCCCCCCTTCATTTATCCATCCCGTAAGCTCATTGCTACCACTTATAACAGCTTTCCCGGAACCGTAACTTGTAATTTTGATAGGTGAAGAGGCTGTCCCGAACTTAGACGACAGTGTCAGTGATTCGGTAAAAACATCATTACCGTTTAAAAATACATTATCACCAGCAAATAAAGATGCACCCTCGACCATAGCCAATGATCTCCATGGCTTATCAGGAGATAAACCATCGTTAGCATCATTACCGGCGGTACTCACATAATAGTTCTTAGCAAAGAACGTAAACGGCAATAACAGGAAAATACTTATAATTTTAACTGTTTTCATATCATTTTTTGTTACACAAATCCATTAACGGGATAGGTCGCTATTATATTGTAAAGCAAATTACAGAAATAAAATATGAAATAACAAAAAATTAACGTTAAAATTACTATAAGCATACAAATTTGATGTCACGCAAAGTGTTAGCAACGAAAAATTAACATGGAAAGAGATTTCATAGAATTATTAAATCTCTGTTTGAAAAGAAAATCGATTGAGGTACACTATTTACCGATTTTGATTAAAAATCGCTCAATAGCATCATAGAAGGGGAGTTTTTTAAAAATAGGTGCTAAATATGATATTTTACCTATAATGGTATTTTTGGGAGCATTATAATTCTTTATTGGTGTACGCCATGTTTTCCCGTAAATAATTTCAAGCATATGTTCCGGATTGGCTGGAACAGGGAAGGACATGCCTAAAAAATCGTAACATTCCTGGTTTTCCATTAATTCAGCATCAAATTCCCAGGAATAGTAATTTTTACGTAATTCCTTTCCTCCAATATGTTTAATCTTTTTAAAAAAGTACAGATCAATGTATTCGTCTTTACGCATTAAAGAGATCATATAATCTTCGTAACGAATCATCTCCAGTCCCACCTCTCTTAACTTTGGAATTAATGATTTAACTTTAAGCTTTTCCTCATCAAACACATAAATATCAGTATCCTCATCATGGGCAATAAAATTCTTTTCACGTACGGCACCCAGTAATGTACCAAAGAACAGTCCATAAGTTATATCGGTTTTTTCGATCACGTTGTAGAAAATCTCTATATTTTCCCGCGCAATTTCACGGTCTATCTGCTTCCTTCCATGTTCAAGATGAATCTCGTTATAGTAAAAACGTTCACCATCTATAACAATATATTTTCTTGTTGTGGTATCCATAACTTCAGACTTCATAATTCTCTTAATTAAATCAAACAGGATGTTGCAAATATACTAAAGCAAATTATTTATTTTTAAAATAGTAAAAAGTTTTAACAAATTACTTCTTAAGATACTAAGAATAAAAAAAAATTATCCATCTTTTTATTGTAGTATTATTTTTTTCAGTAATGAACTTTGAATAATTAGGTATTTCAATCCAAAAATTTGGATCCTGATCACAATTCCCTTAATTTGTGTATAAAACCTATTTTATTTTCCCTCGGAGAGTTTTTGGGACGCATTAAACCTGATTTTGATCCTTTGCTAATCATAATTTCAACAAACACAGGGCCTTTATTCTTCTCAATTACACTGAATATCATTTTTATATCCTTTTTATTAGAAACCTTAAACGTTTGTTTGTAACCACAAGCTTCGGCAATTTGTTGAAAATTGATTTTAAAACCAACTGTAGGCTGTCCTCCAACGGATTCATGGGACCCGTTATTAAACAATACATGGATGTAGTTTTGTGCTTTACTGTTCCCTGTGATTGCAAATGCACCCATATGCATTATTGCAGCGCCATCACCATCTAAACAATACACGGTTTTATCGGTATTCAGAGCGATACCCATAGCAATCTGTGATGCATGTCCCATGGAACCAACAGTAAGGAAATCGCCCTTGGAAGATTGATGGTTAAAGTACCTGTGTTCATATAATTCACGCGATAGCTTTCCGGTTGTAGAGACAACCAAAGATGATGGACTGATGTATTTCAAAACTTCGTGGATAGCTTCTTCACGTGTCATCTCAAAAGGATCGTTTGAGTATGCTGATTTGTAGGGTTGAAATACTCCTTTTTTTACAACAATGGCTACCGGTTTGTTGTGTTGCGATGCAAGTTCAATCACCGGTTTCAAAAAGCCAGAGACATTATTAACTCTGTTATCCAGAATAAAATAAGGTATCTCCATAGCATCCAGTAATGCATTTTGAACGGCTCCCTGTACCTGATGTTGTGGCTCATCATTTGTTCCTGGTTCTCCCCGCCATCCAATTAACAAAACCATTGGGATGCTGTAAACACCTTCTGATGCCAGAGATAGGAGAGGATTGGTAGCATTACCTAATCCTGAATTCTGAAAATATACCAACGGGATCTTTTCAGTTGCCAAATGATATCCGGTTGCCAATGCGACAGCACCACCTTCGTTGGCTGCAATAACATGATTTTCTGATGTTGTATGATCTGTAATATAGGCACAGAAGTCTTTTAACAATGAGTCGGGCACTCCAGTGTAGAAGGAGATGCCGTTGTTTGTTAAGGCATCAAAGAATGTTTTTGGATGTATCATCATTGAATGTTGAAGAGGTTAAAAAGGTTAAAGCAGTTAAAATGGTTAAAATGTATAATTTCGAGTGAGATTAACTTTTATGCTTGGGTGCCAGATACTTAATAAGATTGTAAATACTTATGGAGAGTTTTCTGCATTTATTCTGGATAGCTTCCGAATTTTCCTTGTCCAGATAATTGAGGTCAACTCCAATATATGTCATACTTCTTACTTCGCCACAGGAAGCTTTAGCAATATAAAGGAATCTCATAAAGTCCTTTGTTGAATTTCTTTCAAATCCTTCTGCTACATTACTTAATACAGAAACGGAAGCTCTTTGAATTTGATCTTTAAAACTAAAATCTTTCAAATTATAAAAAGCCTTATATACTTCATTAACCAAAATTCGGGCATCTTTCCAGATTGCTAAATCTTCAAATTGTTTTACGCTGTTCATATCATATTGGTTTTGAGTAATTAATTATGATCTAAATTTCAACAAGTTAAACTATTTCTACCTTTTCGACCTGTTTTAATTCAAACATTTTTAACCATTTCCTCCTCTTTAACCAAACACAGTGCTTTAACCTCTTTAACCTGTCTTTCTATTTTCCTCCGGGTATCAAATTAATTATCTCTTTGATCGACATCATAGATTCCCGTGCTTCAAACGCTCTTTTATTTTCAAGTATGGATTTGGCTGTTTTTAACATGGCAGGGTAAGCACTACTTATTAACTGATCTGCATAAATAATGACATTTACTCCCATTGCACTAAAGTCATCTTCAGAGAATTTCGAGCAGGAAGATAATTCCACGAACAGAGGAACCTTATCATTCATATTTTTATATGCATTGCATATGGTTTCAAGTACTTCACAACTATCAGAATTTGTAGATATTAAAATGCCGTCGGCACCGGCTTCGATATATTCTTTGATTCTTCCAACCGCCACTTCAGGTTCAGTTTTATCGTTGATGAGATCTATTTTAGCAACGATCATGAAATTTTCATTTAACCTGGCATGTTTTCCGGACATAATATTTTCACAAATATTCTGAAAGCTTTTAAGTTCTTTTTCTGAAGGTTCCTGTTGGTGATAGCGTTGGATGTTACGCTCTTTGACTGTGATAAGAGAAACACCCAAACGTTCCAGTGTGCGTATAGTAAATGCAAAATGCTCCGGTTTCCCTCCCGTATCACCATCAAATAAAATAGGCTTTGTTGTGACTTCCATCAGGTCGTTGATATTGTTCAGTCTGGAGGAGATCTCCATAGGTTCAAAATTGGGTCTGCCTTTTATGGTGCAGTCCAGAATGCTACTATTCCACATGGCATCAAAGAATTTCTTTTCATCCGGAGTTTCCACCAGTGCATTTTCGATGATGAGTCCGGTCAGACCATTGTGCGCCTCAATAACCCGAATCAGTTTTTTAGTAGACAACTGTTTCCTGAACTGTTTTAGCCGTTGTTCGGGTGTTGTACCTGTTTCCTTTACGCCTTTATTCAACATCGTCGAAGAAATACCCTTTGTATATGGTATTTCAACCAATTCACCTTCCCATTCCTTTAAACAGTCAATAACCTGATTTCTGGTTTTTTGTAATACCCCTTCTTTCCAGTCATCTCCATGAACCACATATGCTGGTTTGTATTTTCTCAGGTTTGGCCTGTAATCCAGCACTTCCTGAAGAACCACCTGGTGTACATCTTTAAGGTTCTCAACCACGGCCTTGCGCTGGTCGTAGTTAAGATGCGGTACCCGTTTGTATGAAGCAACAGCCTGATCAGTCAGAAGTCCAACGGTAACCTTCCCCAGTTTAGCCGCTTCTTTAATTATATTCAGATGACCGGTATGAATTAAATCTGCTGCCATGCACACATATACCATCTCGTCGTTTTTCTCTGTTGGTTTCATGTTTTTATTTATTATTCGAATTGTTATTAAAGGAAATCTGGTTATGGCTTTTAATTTGATCCTGAATTTTTTTGATATCAGTCTCCTGCGGTTTTACGGAACCCGATTTTAGGATGATATCAGCCATTTTTTTCATTTCGGGATAAGCACTGCGAATGAGTTGATTGGCATAAATCACAATGTTAACACCGTGTTTTGCCAGTTCATCTTCTGTAACAGTATCAAAACTTGACGGTACTACAACCAGCGGTACCCGGTCCGCTAGCGAATTATAAATGTCACAGAATTCAATAATTTCATCAGGTGTTTTTTCCCTTGAATGGATCATTATACCATCCACGCCAGCTTTAATATAAGCTTTTGCCCTTTGAATGGCGTCATCCATTCCTGCTCTCAGTATCAGACTTTCTATACGTGCAATGATCATAAAATCTCCGGATACCTGTGCATGTTTCCCCGCTTTGATTTTATCACCGAATGCTTCTATGCTATCTTGTTCCTGAACAACATCTGTTCCAAAAAGTGAATTCTTTTTCAGACCGATTTTATCTTCTATTATGATTGCTGAAACGCCCAGTCTTTCAAGGGTTCTGACAGTAAACACGAAATGTTCAATTTTTCCGCCGGTATCACCGTCAAAAATGATGGGTTTGGTAGTGACTTCCAACAGATCATTCACGTTATTCAGTCTCGAAGTGAGATCAACAGCCTCAATATCCGGCTTCCCCTTCGCTGTTGAATCTGTTAAACTACTGATCCAGATGGCCTCAAACTCCCTTTTTTCACCATTAACATTTACGGATGTATGTTCCACGAGGTGACCGGATAATCCGCTGTGTGCCTCTATGGTTCTTACAATTGCTTTGGAATGAATTAAACGTTTCAGCCTTTTTTGTCTGATCTCAGGAGTTGTGCCAATTTCTTTCATGATTTTATAAAGCTGCGTGCTTGATATACCCTCGGTATAAGGTACCTCATGAATCTTACCTCCCCATTTTTTCAGTGTGTCTATGACCCGTTGACGTTCTTCTTTCTGAAATCCTTTTCTCCAGTCATCTCCGTGCACCACAATATGAGGTTTATACCGCATTAGATTTTCCGTATGATCCAATGTATCCTGTTCAACAACATCACAGACTCCCTGAATATTTTCAGCGATTTCCTTTCGCTGATTAAATTCCAGGAATGGAATGCTCTTATAACTTGCGATGGCCTTATCTGTAAGCAGTCCAATCATTACCCTTCCCAATTTCGAGGCCTCTCTTATAACATTAAGATGGCCGGGATGTATTAAATCGGCACTCATACAAACATAAACAAGCTTTTCTTTTTTTTCAGGTTTTGGCATTATATTTAATGTTATGGTCTTTATATGAATTATTGTCCATTAGTTTCAAAGTCAAAGAGTCTAGAAGATTAAATGATTTGATCTGTATTCCCACTACTTTACCCTACATGTCCCATGACTAATAACTGAGCAAGTCATTCACTCCAAAACAATGAGGGGTGTCGCTTATCAGGTTCATGGAGAAAGATTGGTAACATCTTTAACATTCTTACATTTCAACACTTTTACATATTATTTACCCAAATAATGCTTATACATCAATTTAATACCTTCCTCCAGTTCTATATTATGCTTCCAACCCAGATTATGCAATTTAGATGGATCAGTTAATTTACGCATGGTTCCATCCGGTTTCGATGCGTCCCATAATATATCACCTTCAAATTCGATTTCTTTTTTGATGGTTTCTGCCAGTTCTCTTATGGATATTTCCTTTCCGGTTCCGATATTGATGTGTGTATTACGGATTTCTTTTGAATTGCTGTAATCTGCTGAATTGATGACATCCTGAAAATCGCGGTTTTCCAAAAGGAATACACAGGCATCAGCCATATCTTCAGACCACAGGAATTCACGGTAAGGTTTACCACTTCCCCAAAGCGCTAAGCTGACCTTTTGACTTTTTGACTCTGTGACTTTTCGACTTTCAATCCCATATTTATCTAGGATCCCCAAAATATCCTTTTCACTGGCTGATCCATCCACACCTTCAACGGGCCTTTTATTCAGATCTTCCCGTACCGCATACCAGTTGTTATCTTCCAGACTTTTTGCCAGATGGATTTTTCGAACCATGGCAGGAAGGACATGGGATGTTTCCAGGTTAAAGTTGTCGTTTGGCCCGTATAAATTGGTTGGCATTACCGAAATAAAATTTGTCCCGTACTGCAAATTATAAGACTCACACATTTTTAATCCTGCAATCTTGGCAATGGCATATGGTTCGTTTGTATATTCCAGTACATCGGTCAAAAGACAATCTTCCGGCATGGGCTGCGGTGCATTTTTAGGATATATACAGGTTGAGCCTAAAAATAGTAGCTTTTTCACACCATTCAGATAGGACTGATGAATCACATTATTCTGAATCTGGATATTTTCGTATATGAATTGCCCCCTGTATGTATTATTTGCAATGATACCTCCAACTTTAGCTGCAGCGAGGATAACATATTCCGGTTTTTCTTGCCTGAAGAATTCTTCAACAGCTTTCTGATCTGTCAGATCAAGTTCCTCAAACGTTCGGAATACCAGGTTAGTATACCCTTTTTCTGTTAAATTCTTTGTAATTGCCGATCCAACGAGACCACGATGGCCGGCGATGTATATTTTTGATAATTTATTCATTTTTAAATTAATTTTGGTTTTAAAGTCAGAAAGTCGAATAGTCATAAGGTCGAATAGATGTAATGCCAACAGACTTATTTAATGTCCTTCTCCAAATATTTAATAAAATTCATAATTGAAGAAGATAAGCGTGATGATTTTTCCAACAGTTTTAACTGGGTTTCTTCCAGAATATAACCAAGTTCTTTTGCCAGATAAATCATACTTCGAATTTCACCACAGGATGCTTTCGCAATAAACAAGAAACGTTTGAATTCAATGTCAGATGATCTCTCGAAACCCTCTGCAATATTTATTCATAATTGATACTGCAGCTCTTTGTATTTGATCACCAAAAGCGTAATCCCGGTTTGATTTAAATAACTGATATATCTGCAAAACCAGGTCTTTAGCTTCGATCCAAATAAATAATTCTTCAAACTTTTTGATTGATGACATATTAATCTAACCTCTAGTATGGTAAGGTTAAAGGACTCTACTAATCGTCAAAATATCATAAATTGTCAGACTCTTAGACTTTTCGACTTTATGACCTTTAGACCCTTATTCAAAATAATTCATCACCTTAAAGCCGCCAGCTTTCAGATATGCATCCTTTTTGAACAGTTTAATATCCGATTGCATCATGTCCTCAACCAGGCCAGCGAGGTCATACTTAGGTTTCCAGTCCAGCTTTGTCTGTGACTTTGTTGGATCACCAATTAACAGGTCAACCTCTGTCGGACGGAAATATTTGGGATCCACACCAACGATCTGAGCATTTTGATTCACACGCTCTTTTATTGCTGTTAAGAACTCTTCACCTACACGTTCTTTGAATTTTGATTCATCGATACCGGTCAGAATACCCTGTTCATCTATACCTTCGCCTTTAAATGTCACTTCAAGACCTACCTCGGCAGTAGCCAATTTTATAAAGTCACGTATGCTGGTGGTTATACCGGTAGCAATCACATAATCATCCGGTTTATCCTGCTGAAGAATCAGATACATGGCACGGATATAATCCTTGGCATGTCCCCAGTCACGTTTGGAACTGAGGTTACCCATATATACTTCTTTTTGCATGCCCAGTGCGATACGGCTGATTGCCCTGGTAATCTTACGTGTCACAAATGTTTCACCCCTGATTGGAGACTCGTGATTGAATAAAATCCCATTGCTGGCATGCATGTTATAGGCTTCCCTGTAGTTTACAGTGATCCAGTAGGCATACATTTTAGCTACAGCATATGGAGAACGGGGATAAAATGGCGTTGTTTCTTTCTGAGGCACCTCTTGTACAAGTCCGAACAATTCTGATGTGGAAGCCTGATATACCCTTGTTTTTTCAGTTAGTCCCAAAAGACGAACTGCCTCTAAAATACGTAGTGTCCCTAACCCGTCGGCATTTCCTACGTATTCAGGCGTTTCAAAACTTACGGCAACGTGACTCATTGCTGCAAGATTATATATTTCATCCGGCTGAACTTCTTGGATCAAGCGTGTAATGTTCATAGAGTCAGTTAAATCACCGTAATGAAGAAAAAAACGTCTGTTTTCTTCGTGTGGATCCTGATAGATGTGATCTATTCTATCAGTATTAAACAGTGATGATCTTCTTTTCATACCATGAACAATGTATCCTTTTTTTAAGAGATACTCTGCCAAATAGGCACCGTCCTGTCCGGTAACACCGGTTATTAAAGCTACTTTCTGATTCATAACGGTTATGTTTATTTGTTTATAATTTTATATTTGATAAGGTTTGTCAGATATTTATTGTCGTCATTTTTTAATTGTTAGACTGTTTCAATGTTGCATTGTTTCAATGTTGTATTGTTAAAATGTTGTATATTTTATGAACTATGAACTTATTCGTCATTACGAGCCATTTTTAAAATGCGTGGTAATCTCATTTTGATTTACCCATTAATCTTTTTTCACCCATTTTCTTACTGTGGTTCCCAGATGGAATATTTCCTCATAGTACCGTTTACTTTGTAATGAAATGAATCCTAAACCTAAAAACTGAAGTGATGCCAGTAAGGTAATGCCACCAACAATAAAGGATTGCGGATTTTTAGTAAATTGTAGTTTCAGACTTTCCGAGAAGGGTGACGCCAACTCTGTAAAAAGAGAAATATCAAGTACAGTATCAATAAATAACCATATAATCTGATACATGGAAAGTAACATCAGAAATGCACCTATTCCTATAAAGAAAATGTATGGACGGAATATAAATCCTGACATCATACCTGAAAAGACACCTCTTAGAACCCTTATACCTGAAGTTCTTGTCTCTTTAAATTTATTTTGTTCTGTCCAGTCCAGGTGGGCAGGTACTTCAACAATTCTGGCTCTGAGAATCATTGCTTTATACATAATCTCCGGATTTATTTCGTAGTCTTTGGTTTTCAGATTTAATGACTGAATAAAGTCTCTCCTGTAGGCTCGTACCATACCGGTAAATGTATGGAACTTTTCCTGTGAAGCCATTCGCATGAAGCGGTTAACCCATTTACTCATTATTTTTCTGATAAACGGAACAGCCGTAACTTTACCTCCTTTCATGTATGGAGAAGCAATCACCATATCAGCATACGTTGTTTTTAGAGTCTCAACCATGAGACCTATGTGTTCCGGTGCGTAGCTCAGGTCAATATCCAGAACAACTAGGATTTCACCAGATGCATTTGCAAATCCGGTTTGCAAGGCATGTCCCAGGTTTAAATTCACAGGGTGATGAAATACATGTATCTGCTTGTTTTCAGAGGATATCTTTTTTGCAATTTGTGCTGTTTTGTCTTTACTGCCATCGTTAATAATAACGATTTCCCATTCGTCCCTGTAATTTGACTTATTGAGGTATTCAATGACCGTGCCAATATTTTTTTCAAGAATCGCTTCTTCATTGAAACAGGGCAGAATTAAACTGACATATGGAGTATTGGTAATCAAATGGTTATATTTTTTGAGTGTCCTTTATGCGTGTTTAATGATACAGGCGATGTTTAAACCTTTATTTATTAACAAACGGAGCATGAAAAGGTTAGCTTTTGTTAAAATATTTCATGTCTGACAATATTCCAAATAAATAGAACATTACCCACTAAATACCTTCTCCACATTCTTTTGGGTTCTTTGTATAATCGGTAGAACCACTCCAATCCTGAATTGATCATCCACTGAGGGGCCCTTTTTACCGTTCCAGCATAAAAATCGAATACGGCTCCAATACAACCAATGTGAGAAGCCTTTAATTCAGTAAAATGCTCATATACCCATTTTTCCTGTTTCGGAGCGGTCATCCCTACAAATAGTACATCCGGTTCAAATGCATTTACTTCCCTGATCATGCGCTCATTTTCCTCCTTGCTGAATTCTTTAACATAAGGAGGAGAAAATGTTTGTACAATGACATTGGGAAATTCCATTGCTGCACGTTGTCTTATTTTTGCCAAAATAGCATCAGAACTTCCGAGAAAAAAACATTTGCCGCCTGTACTGTTTAAGCGATTCATTTCATAATAAAACAAGTCTGCTCCGGCAATTTTTTTCAGCTTTATACCCTTGAATAAGCGCATCAACATGACAATACCTATTCCGTCAGGGATTAGTATTTCTCCGTTTTTCAATGCATCCTGAAAGTTTTTATCTTTCATAGCCACATTATAAGAGTGAGCATTGATTGTATTTATAACAGTACCTTTTTTTCTGTCTAATGTACTTAACGGAGCATTGAAGATATTTAATTCAGATACCATATTTCAGAAAATATATAAATATGAGAGGGATATTCATAAAATCAGATTAGGTGCATTAGTATAACAGTCTGTTTACAAATTTAGTTTTTGCCTGATTTCATCGAAAACAAGATCTCTGCCTTCTTTATGTTTCAATAATTTTAATCGCAAAGCAACCTTATGACGCAAAGTAAAGTAATGTAAAAAATCCTTTGTTAAATTTTCATCAGGTTCCGAAAACGGAATCAGGTTGAAATTTGTTTGTTCCGGATCAGCATAAAATGAAGTATATGGATTTATACCTTTACAGTGCGTTCCATCAATTCCGAATCCAATGTTACGGATAAGTGATTTTGAAGGGATTACGGAATACCTCTTTTCAAGAAACTGATTGAAAGCCCATCTTACAAACCAGGAATCATTTTTATTGTCTAAAGAACCCAGTAACATTTTCCCCAGATTATCTCCACAAAAATGTTTAAAACCATCAATAAGTGAAATGTTATTTTGAAGTTGCTCTTTAATTTCTTTTTTATCAAAGATTGAAGTGTTCCAATAATCTTTCCAGGTTGCCCAGCCCCATGAAAAAGGTCGGCGTTGGAAATATACATCATCTGAATAATGGTCAATTGCAACTGAAAAGCCACATACTGTTTGAATATTATCCTGATTCTTATAGCGGTCAAGCGCCTGATTCATAAAGTTTAAGAAGTTAGGTGATGTAATCAGATCGTCCTCAAGCACAATTACTCTTTCATACTTCATCAAAACATCTGAAACACCATTGATGATAGATCCGGCCAATCCAAGATTTGTTTCCGAGTTGTTGATAGTAACAGATTTAAAACCTGTTATGGTTTTAAGATACTCCCTTATCGAATCAACTTTAGATGAATCAACTTCATATTTTGGACCATCGGAATAAATATAAATGTCTGTTTTCTCAGACAGATAATTATTTTTAAGTGCATCAATGGCTAATTTTGTTTCAGAGAGCCTTTTATAAGTAAAAAAACAAACCGGTGCTGGTTTTTTGTCCATTGGCTATTATTTAAGATAAATCCTGAACTTTATGTTTTAATAATAATTCGTATAACTGGCGATGTTTTTTTACAATGACTTCCAGGATGATTCCACATATCCATAACAATAATGCGACAATTCCGGTTATTCCTGACACAATTAATGTCGGGAATCGGGGGACTAAGCCAGTCTCTAAAAACTCAATTAAAATAGGAATAAATAAAAGAAGTGAAATTGCCCCAGTCAAGATTGCGAGGTAGGTGAAAAATAAAAAGGGTTTGTAGTCTCTGAATAAATAAAAGATTATTCTTAAGACTTTAAAACCATCCATAAATGTATTTAGCTTAGAATCACTCCCTTCAGGTCTGTCTCTGTAATTAACATGAACTTCTTTAAGTAGAAAATTCTTATCAAGGGCATGGATTGTCATCTCCGTTTCTATTTCAAAACCTTTTGACAGAACAGGAAAATTTTTAACAAAATCATAACTGAAAGCCCTGTAACCAGTCATAATATCTTTGATATTATTCTTAAATAGTTTATTAATCAGAAGACGAACAGTTCTATTACCCAGATTATGAAATGGCCTTTTATTTTCTTTAAAATAGGTTGATGATAATCTGTCCCCAATTACCATATCTACACTTTTATTGAGAACAAGGTTAACCATTACTTTTGCATGTTCCGCAGGATAGGTGTCGTCCCCGTCAATCATTAAGTAGCAATCAGCATCAATATCCCGAAACATACTTCTGATTACATTACCTTTTCCCTGACGATATTCGTATTTAACCACAGCGCCTGCTTTTGCTGCAATTTCTGCTGTACCATCTGTTGAATTATTGTCATAAACATAAACAACAGAATCTGGCAGCTCGTTTTTAAAATCTGTAATTACTTTTTCGATTGTCTGACTCTCATTGTAACATGGGATCAAAACTGCAATCTTTTTAGCATCATTCATGTTTCCTGAGTTTTAAAAAGGTAAGTTTAAAATTCTTTATAGACGTTGTATTGAGGATAAATAGTATCAGTGCAAATACAGAAACAACCAGTGCACGCCAGGTAAACCAGCCATGTTGAATGGAATGATTCCGTAGTACAAGATACCAGAAAGGCACCATGCCTGCAATTAAAAGAAGGAATAAATTTTTTTGAATGACTTTTTGATTTCTTACCAGGAGAATAGAATATACAATAAATATTAAAATAATTGTTATTATTCCAAGCCAAAAGTAGGTTGTGAGATTCATCTCTTCAATTGTCTTCCAAATAAATTTAAAAATATTGGTTATTGTCATTTCCATTCCCCTGTAATCATTTGACGTTCTTTTAGCAGTTGATTCCATGGCGCTACTCCATATATCGGTCCTTGTTAATAATCCACCAATTATCCATTTCGAGGACCATGTTAAGGCATACCCAACAAACCATAGAATGGAGGCTTTAATGACGGTCATGATCTTTTTTAGTTTTTCTTCACCAGACAAAATATAAATTGTGAGAGGAAGGCCTAAAGTAACCAACGGTGCTGTCAAAAAGTCTAAAAAGCTTGTAACAGAACCAATACTGAAAAACAGGATGAAGAACTTATCATCTTGTTTAAATGTTTCTCTGTTGAGTAGTAATATTATGATACTTGTGAACGCGATGTAGAAGACCGTTGAGAATTGCATGCTCAAAGGAACAATTGGGAAATTTATAAATAGTAATGATATAAGAAACACATAAGCAACTTTTGATGATATAATTTTATATATTAAAATACTCGCTATAGACAGGAGTGAAAATAGTAAAATAAAATGAAGTATCCTGATCTGTTCATAACTAAAAATTAATAGAGCTGGGCGTAAAAATATTAGATAACCCTGCCAGTATCTTCCATAGCTCATCATTGATAAGCCGGATTTGTCATTATTAATAATTTTTTCAGTATCATTTGCAAGATTCATAAAGTTATCAGATCTCCAATAATAATTGTCCATTGCGGCTTTTAATGGTTCTTTTGAATCTGCAGATGCTACGATATTTAACATCATGACATCAGTAAAATTATCCAGTTGAAAAAGCTTAAAATTCAGAATTTTAGGATATAATCCTTCCTTTTGAATAATTTTAGTGGATTTGAGTATATTTTGATCCAACTTACTTGTTGGTATTGAATGCACTAATACCATTAGCACTAAATATACAGCGATTAGGCCAATATAAGTAAATAAAACTTTAAGAATTATATTTTTCATTATTCTTGTTATTAAGTTGATATTCATTCATTTAAGTATGATTTGGTAAATATCTTTACTTCGAATTCATGACAGTCCTAATTAATAAAAAATTGATTGGAACCACGGTTGCATATACTGGAATTGGTGCAAGTGTATTTTTAAAACCGATGTAAATATAGAAGTTAAGAAAAAGGATATGTAGCAAATAATTGATAAGATGGCTAATCCCAAATCCTAACCCTTTCTTGATACTTGACTTTGTTTTGAATGTATACGAAACGGTTAAAAAATAATTAACGATAAAACTTAGGAAATATCCTGTAGAATAAGCCAGATTTGTTTTAATATGTAGTTGTAAGAGAATATAATAGATCCCGTAATGCAGAATTGTTGCTATAATTCCGACTACAACAAATCGGAATATTTCCTGTCTTGCTGTAAGTATTTTACTAATTACTTTTTCGAATATCAAAGTAGTATTTTTTTATAAAGGTCATATACTGTTTGCGCTTTTTTCTCCCAGGAAAGTTCTGATTGACGTGTGTTACAATTTTGAGAGAGTTTAATCAGTATTTCAGGATTTTTATACAGGAAAGCAATTTGTTGAGCAAAATCAATTCGGGATTGTTTCGGATTGGAAAGTTCAATTTTGATCCCAATTTGATCATTTACAACATCTCCCTGTCCACATGTATTAAAGCATAGTACAGGTAGGTCATTCCCAATGGATTCCAGAACAACATGGGGGGTTCCTTCTGCAACGCTTGTAAAGAAAAGTAAATCTGAGGATCGCATGAGACTCTGCACTTCACCATGAGGTATTATTCCATGCCAAATACATTTGTCCGATATATTTAGTTTTTCTGCAATAGTTTTGAAATGGTCTTCTTCTGAACTTTTCCCGCCAACAATATGCAACTTAATATGATATGATTTATCGATTTCAGCCAATGATTGGAGCGCCAAAGTAAGTTGTTTCCGAAAATCAAATTTTCCAACCCATAGAAGCGATAATTCATTGGAAGAATTCTTGTAAGCCGGTTTTTTATTTGTGACATAACATCCGGTTTCATTGATCATCAGCGTATCTTTATTAAAATACTTTTTAAAGGTATTAGCAGACTGTGAAGATGCAGTTAAAATTATAGTAGACCTTCTTACTGCATTTTTAATACGCCACCAGGTTTTAAGTTGGAAATATGTAATTATGTTTTTCAGGTGGATGAAGTATTTTTCACCTGGGGTTGCGCCATTGAGATATGCAACAGGGAATTTTTCTTTCGCATCAACAGGTCCCCAAATGATTGGTTTATTTAACCTGTATAAATATCCCGGCTCACGGAATCCAATCATATTCAGCTGGTGGATGATATCAATTTTATGTTCGGCAACAATTCTTCTGGAAATTTTCAGTGTTTTCTTTTGCCACGACCTGTAAAAAAAGTAGAAACGCCAGTCCCCCTGATTCCAGCACATATTTCTAATGCTTTGCGAGACGGGGCTAAAATAGAAATGAATATTATTTTTTTGTGTTAAATACTGTAACTCATGTTCGATTTCATTCTGCCATTCTCCTTCTGTAATAACATAAACATTACAATATTTTGCAATATTTATGATCCAGTTCCATGCCATTCCTGGTTCAGATCCTTTATTAGGGGAACAAGCATATGCATTGATCAGTACATTAATCATCTAATATTAATTTATAGATTTTTGTAAAAATTCAATTGACTTGATAATTTCTTCATTCAGCAAACGAGATGAATTATTAAAGTCGACTACCAAAGAAAGCTCGTTAAACTTATTATTATCTTCTTCATAAAGTAATCTGTTATAAAGATTTGTTGTCTCAAGGAAGCTTTCTATTCTTGAGTTATTTTTTCTCTTTTTTGATAATATTGCTGTAAAAGGTATTTTGAAATTTACAGAAAATGCTGTTCCATGAAATGAATTGGTAATAATAAAAGATGCATTTAAAAAGTAACTTATGAATTCTCTAGGTCCTGCATCTGTTATGTTTGTTATGTTTGCATCTTTGGAATTGAAAAAAGGATTCTTAGTTATACGATAAATAGGCATCCCGGTTTTATCTTTAATGAAATTCGCCAAGCTGATTATTGTATTAGAATCAGATAATTGGTAAATTAAAATATAATTTTTGAATTTGAAATTATTCAGGGAGACTAAATTGCTCCAGTCTTCTTTGTTTAATAATAATGTCGGATCAAGTACTTGTGTTACTCTTTTGCCAGTAAGCATCTCTGCAAGCTTAACTCCTTGTTTTTCGCGCGCAGAGATAAAATCGAGATTATTTAACAACTCACGATAGATTGAGTTCTGCTCCGGATTTATCATTGAAACACCGAAGCTTGAAGCATATGATAGTTTTTTTCTGTTATTTGGAGCAAATGTTAAAAAATAAGGCTTCAACGAAGTTCCTGTATTTGGATTCCATAATTGATCACTGCCAGCAATATAGACATCATATGGCATTTGTGCTGAATATAATTCATCAAAACTTTTGTAGGTTTTTGAAAACTTCGAAACTTCAGTATTAAAATAATTGAAGTTATACATTTTACGTTTTAAACGAGGAAATATTTGGGGCATAATTAAGTCATAAACCGGCGAAAGGATGCGATACAATATATATTCTTTTATAATCTGCGTTTTCGAAAACTTAAATAAAGGTTTTGCAGATTTTGTAAATTTGTATTTACTGTTTTTAAAATAGAGATAATCAATTATTTCAGCCTGATAACCCATCAAGCAAAGCTTCTTTTGTAACGCAAAGGCCTGCAATTCTGCCCCAAAATTATAAGTTTTGGACACAGTTATAATTCCAATTTTTTTCATTAAGTGACCTTATTAATTTTAATGTTAATCTTTTTTAATAATACTTTTTCAGATATTTTAGTTAAGAGTCGATAAAATCCCCAAATAAGCCTCCAAGGCATTTTATTAATTAAAATGGAATGGAATACTTCATAAGGTAAAACTTTATGCATAAGATGTCTGAATAATATTAAAGGATGGTATTTTATAAATGTAAAACCCGTATAGACCCTCGGATTTGATTTCATCGCATCATTTAAACTGATATCTCCCAAATAAAGATCTTTAACTGAGGTTATAAAATCAGCCCCTTTTTTATTATTTGCAAAAATTACAGACACCCCTTTAAATTGGTCTTCATATTTACTGCTAGTCCCCCAAAAGTCTCCAATCGTTATGTCTGCATAACGTGGTAAAGTTGAAAATTTGCAATTACAGCAGCTTGTTCTGGAAGAAAGGCCTGTCAAAAAATCCCGGTAAAACAAATCAGTTCTACGATCAAATCTTTTAGTTAAAATCTTTCCTTTTTGAAACTGGATCGTTGTATTTTGTGATTTTATTCCCCACCATCCTTCCGTTTTATCTCTAAAAGATACAATTTGAGCATCCTTATATTTTTTTAAGTGGTAAGTTAATGCTTCATCACTTGGCACTCCATGACATAGTAGATCTACTGTGATAAGCTTTTCTGTATTAATGGATTTTACGTTTAGGAAATTATTTAGACCTGCAACTTGGCATGACGTACCTGAAAATAATACCCATGCTCCAGTATTTAGGAGTGTTTGGGTTTTATTAAATATACCAGAAGTATTGCTTTGTAAGTATTTACTATTTTGCAACCTATTTAATTCATTAAAACTGTTTATATCCTTATGATAAACTTCATTATTCCAAAACATTGCTCCAATTGCAAAACCACTTTTATTTATAATTTCCCGTGCGAAAGCAGTAAATGCACCACCGCTGGCAGATTTTAACCGTAGATGTTCTATTTCTATCCATCCTTCAAATGCTTTTATACCAGGTAGCTGGTTGTGGTTAAGTGGATTATTTATTGGGCATACCTTTTCACATAATCCACACTGGGTACATTTATCTTTACTCAACTGAACAAATCGTAAGCCATGCATTCTTGATATTGATAAAGCATTATGTTTACAAATATCTGTGCATGCTAAGCATCCAGTACATTTATTATTGCTGGGTAAATGAGGGAAGTTATTTTTCATTTAAGTAATTACTTAGATAAGAAAGATGTTGTAGCTTATCTTCTTCAGAATTAAAACGATCTTTAATTTTTTTAGCAGGAATACCTCCCCAAATCTCACATTCAGGAATATCCTTAGTAACTAGTGAGCCTGCAGCAACAACTGAACCTTTACTAATTTTTATACCAGCTAAAATTATTGCTCCAGTGCCAATCCATACATCATCTTCCACAATAGTCATGGAATCTTTCCCTCTTGGCGAGCTCCAAATTGTTTGACCTGGTAAATCTGTAAGATGATCCTGTTTCCCGACAAAGGCAACCCTGCTTGCTACTAATATATTATTGCCGAATACTACATCTGCAGCGATACTACAATATTTCCCAAACTGTACGTTATGACCAATACTTATTTTACGTTTTGCAAAACCTGTAAACCGCATTATTCTTACAAATCCATTATAGTTAACCCATGGATATTTTAAATTAAGTAGAACCCAAGTCCTTAAATAGTTTAACAAGTACTTAATTTTGAAAATACTTTTATTTTGCCCCTTGGGCATATTTGAATAATCAATTTTCATTTTCTATAATCTCTTTAAAAACATAGACATATTCTTCAAAAGAATGTACCATAAGGTTTTTAGCTTTTTTATCTGCAAGTTCAAACTTTTTTAATGCCAAATCCAATGTATCAACGAAGTTTTGTTCATTTAAGGGGTCAAATATCAGTCCGTTGTCTCCATCTTTAATAAAGTCCAAAGCTCCGATGTATTTACTTGCAATGACAGGACAACCATAAACCAATGCTTCATTCACAACAGCACCGAAAGGTTCATACCGACTCGGTAAGACGAAGAATTGGGCTAATCTGTACCACGCATATAATTCAGCGCCACTATAATAACCTGCAAAGATGACTTTTTCGTTCATATTTAAGTTTTCAGCCAATTCTTCCAAACGTTCTTTTTCCTTACCATCCCCTATTAATAAAAGTTTGCAATTGTCACAACTAACTTTTGAGAATGCATTAATAAGCAGATCCAGCCCTTTAACATGCACCAATCTCCCGGTATAAAGTATGATTCGATCCTGTATGTTAAGAGAAAACTTTTGCCGGTATTGATACATGAGTTCCTCAAATTTATTTTGGTATTTCAGTAAAGATTCCGGATTCTGAATATTTGGGCAAACACTTACTTTAAGTTTGGGGAACTTATGGATATACCAGTCTTGAACCTCCTTACTATAAACAATAATGCCGAGGGACTGTGATAAAATATACTTTCTCATTAGTGCCTTTATACTTTTAACCTCTTTAGCCATTTGAATATTGTCAGAAGTAGTAATAACCAATTTAAAGGTAAATACTTTGAGCTTTAAAAGTGTAGATAATAGGACGCTGGCAGGAGAATATTCATGAGAAAAGATAACTTCCGGTTGTATTGATCTGATTATTTTAATTAACCCAAAGCGGAAAGGTTTAGTTCCTATTTTAAAACCATTATCAATAAATTTATACTTAGCTTCCAAAAGGTCCAGCAGTTGTTTTCTGTTATAAACAAAACCATCACTATTTGCATTTAAAAAAAGAATAGTAAGATCATAATACTTTGCCATTTCGTTGAATACATCAATGCGCCAGGGAGGCAAATAAGTATAAAATATAATTGCTTTTGGCTTTTCTGTACTATTCATTTTAAGTTATATTTCTATTATACCAGTTGTTCAAATCCATTATCAGATACTTTTAAAAAGTGAGGATAAGATTAAATATTTTGTTTATTCAGTTCTGAGAGTAGTTAAAATTAAATTTAAAGTTTATTTGGAAAGTAAGGTAAGAATTTTACTAAGACTGGACTCAAAAGTATCAAAGGTAAACGAGCCTTTATATTTCTCTAATCCGGCTTCACCCATTTCAGTTCTTAACGATTCATTGTTTATTAGCAGTTCTAATTTTTGTGCCAGTAAATCAACATTCTTTTGCGGAACTAAAAAGCCGGTAATTCCATCATCAATAATATCGGGAATGCCTCCTTCGTAAGTAGAAATTATCGGTAATTTGGATTGCATCGCTTCTAACAGAACAAGAGGGAAACATTCACTTGAATAATACGTTGGTAAGGTAAAAATATCAGCTGTTAAAAATAGTTCCGATTTTTCTTCTCCAACCTTTAAACCGACATATTCTATTTTATCAGATAAACCATGTTTTTGAATCATTCGATCCAATATTTTTTTTGTAACATCACCCTCTGCCCCTGCCAGTGTGCAGGTGAATGCAATATTTTTTTGAGCTAATACTTTACAAGCCTCTATCAAGATATAAACACCTTTGGCTTCAATTAAATTAGAAAGAAACAGGATATTCGGTATCGTGCCAGAACCTTTACTAACTGGAGGGCAAAACTCCTTTATTCCATTTGGACAAATAAAAACCTTTTTAAAATCAATATAATCGGATATATCCTGGTATAAATTCTTCGATAACAGAATGGTGTAAGCATCTTTGAAGATACTTTTATATATAGTTCGTTTAATTGCGTTTTTACTATTGGTGTAAACGCCTTTATTGTGTAAATGATAGACTCTTTTTATATTAAGAATCCGAAGTAAGCTTATGATAATCAGATCCCTGATAAGTGCTGCTCCGGTTGTGGTTAAAGCGATATAACATAAATCTGGTTTGTTTCTGAGAATTTCTTTTAACAGTTTATATATAACAGTAATAGAGTAATAAATCTTTCTTAGCGTTACTTTACCTGATTCATTCATGTTCTTTGATGCCATCAGGTCGATGTATGTACAATTAAAATTACTGTTGATAAGTCTGCTTTCCTTTATTGATAATCCTACCATGGATGATCCGTGAATGGGAGGTGGAAAATGAATTAGAAATAAGATATTTGGTTTCAAAATGTTGTAATGGTTTAATTTAATATAGGATTTAGGAATTTAAAAATTTTAAAAGCTCTGCTATTTTTTCGCTGAAATTAAAGGCCATTAAATGTTGTCCGTTTTTTGATTTTTTTTTCAGTTTAACTAATATATTTATCAATTCATTTTTGTCGTGTGGATTAAATACAAATCCATTGTCAGCATTTATTAAACATGTTGCTCCGGCAACCTCAGAGCAAATTACCTGATCCTCAAAAATCAAAGCCTCATTAACTACCGCGCCAAAAGGTTCATATATACTTGGGAGTATCAATGCATCCGCAACATGATACCATCTATAAAGTTCTTCAGCTTCAAACCTTCCTGGGAATATAATGCTTTCCGACACATTTATTTTTTTAGTTAAACGAACTAATTCCTCGCGTAGTTCACCGTCTCCAATTAAAATTAATTTAGACGCCTGATCTGCCACGTTTAAATATTCTGAAAAGGCATGAATCAAGAAGATAAGATTTTTTTCCGGAGCAAATCTTCCAACATACAGAAAAATCGTATAAGCTTCTAATTCTTTAAACCTCATGTCCATTGTAGTCGAATCAATCGCTCTAAACAAATCTTTTCTTAATCTGACTTCATCCTGAATAATTGGGAAAGTAACGGTTTTTATTTTTGGGAATGTTTTTTTATACCACGATTCCACTGCATTATTACACAAAATTACACCGTCAATCCACCTAATAATAATAGCCCGGGCTAGTTTACGAATACCGTTGGTGTCTTTCGCAATTTGAAGACTATCGTCGCACAACGTGTAAACTTTAGTCTTCCTCATGAACATTTTAGTGTATAGAATACTTTTGAAGGTGGTAATGCTGTACTCAGAGCATAAAATAATTTCAGGTTTGTATTTTAATATTTTATGAAGAATCCCAAAGCGTATGACTCTGTCCCGATATCCCAGGGGAATTCCGTATTTTAAGAATTTTGGTGCAAAATTTAGTAGGTGTATTAACCTGTTCTGGTTAAAGTTTTGTGATGAAACCTGTTTCGTGTAAAAATAGAATATTGCATTAAAACTTTCATGGAGTGCATTAAACAAATCTATACGGTATGGTGCCAGAGCCGGATGTAATACAAGTAATCTTCTCATTTCCATAGCTTTGGGAACAATGCTCTTGTATGTATTGTGACGAGATGCTTAAAAGCAACTAAGATTCCATAGTGCTTTTTTTCAAAGTAAAAAAAGTAACGGGGATGACTGTTCCCTAACGGTGAGTAAAGTGTTCGGAATCTTTTCTTAAGAGGAATCTCCGGCAGACACCAATCCGGAAGTTTTTCATGAACTTCACAAATTCCGGAAGCAGTTGGTGCAATCAAACTTTTAATTCCATTTCTATTAGCCCTTAATGCATAATCAAAATCTCCAATGGCATGAGGGTATTTCGGATCAAGATTCCCCACCTTATTATAAACGTTTCGTGGAATTAATACCAGATTCCCATGAAATTTCTTACATACCTGAGGACACCCATTAGGTTGCAAAAGCTGGTCCCTGTCATTAAACCCACCGTAAGTAATTTGGTTTGTCAGTTTAGAAACCATGGTCCCGGATATTATGGCTTCAGGTTCTTTCACTGAAGTTTCCAGCATCTCAGGGATTGCATTATTAAATAGTTCCACATCATCATTCAACCAGAGAAAATAATCAAAATCCTCCTTGTTCGCAGCAGTTTCCCAGGCTAAGTGCATTCCTCTGTTCCAGTATAGGTGACCATTTCCCTGTATGACATTTACATCAGGGAACATGTTTTTTACGGCTTCACCGGTACCATCTGTAGAGCCGTCGTCTACAAGAAAAACTTCAAATTTATATGAATTTGAAAAGGGTACTGCATACAAAGATGTAAGACATGTTAAAGTTTTTTCACGTCTGTTGTAACAGGTTAATAATATTGCAATTGTGTTCACTGATTTCATTTCTTCAAATGTTAATTTGATTTCTGATACCGACAAAGTATAATTCATGATCCTAATAGCGTCTACATTTTATTAAATAATTTACGTATCAGCACTTTTTTTGTTTGCTGAAGAATACTGGATACTGTTCCGAAAATCCCCTCAACTTTAAATGAAAACAAAATTGGATGTTGCACATGATTAACCATTTTATTCAGCTGTTCGGTGCCAAGATTAAGAACATATTTTAAATTCGATTTCAGGAAAGGGATACCATGGTGGCTGGTTCGAAACGGGATAACATTTAAGCCCAGATCTCTTACGTGGTTATGCTGATTGATATCCCACTTACTTCGGTCCGAATAGAAATAATATACTCGTTCTGGTGATTTTATAAATGACCTTAAACTATAATATTTATTTATTTCAGGATTATTCTGTTGCCTGAAAACCGTAGGATTTATGGATTCTGATGACGTATTTAATAAATCACTGATAAAAAACTGCCCGTTAAATGTCAATATCGTTTCCGCATCAAGCATAGAACCAAATAGAACGGCTGCAAAGCCTCCTGCTGAACTTCCCATTGTAATAATGCGATAACCTTTGGTCTCTTTTTTTAATAACTCCAGAACTTTCTCTATAGAATCTGTTTCTTTATTGATGCCTTCGAGATACCACTGCTTCTTTATATCCCTGATAAAAATATGTTTGGATCCCTTATTAATTCTGAGCTTATACCATTCATACCGGTCTTTTTTAACCAGTTGGCTGAGAAATGCTTCTTCTGTGTTGGGGTAATATATATCGTTGCTGCTGAAATAAAGTATACAGTACCTCTCAGAACGATTTTGAGGATTAGCACTTTTGTCAACTAAGTAGTTTGAATTATTATCATATATCTTTTTTGTAACTATTGAATCGGTTTGAAAAACAAATGTATCATTCATGGTATTAAAAGATTAAATTTTTCAATAAAACTTGATTGTTCGGACCTTTATTTTTCCACTAAGAATCTGTAACGTCTGTCAAAAACGCCGCGTATCCAAATTTTGACATCTTCATTGTTCATTGCTCTGAAAGATTGTGACATACAAAGCCCGATCATCATCCACAAGGTTAAATAGTTCAGATTGAATACATTAAATTCTTCCACCCATGCATACGCCCATCTGAATGCGATATACAGGCCAAGAATTTTACTGAAAATATTACTGGATTTATGTATGGCGAGGTATGTAGCTCTAAAAAATACAAGGAAATATATAAACACACCAATTATCCCCGTCCATGTAAAAATATTTAAAATGGAAACTTCATTACTATTTCTTTCGCGTCTCCCTGTAATTTTTTCCATTACATTCCCGAATATTTCAGTATCATTTCCCCGGGCCGGGCTCCTGCCTATCCACCAGCTGTTATGTTTTTTTGCTGAAAGCAAGACCTCAAGGTATATGGCTGTTCTCGTATCAGCTGTCAAATTTTCTTTAACTTCCTTACCTTCCTTATTTTTGGATATAGTTTCGTAATCTCCCTTAATATATTCGTTCATGGCAAAAGGATTAAATATTCCAGAAAGGGCGAGTGCAAGCAAGATAACAGGTGCAAAAAGGAGTATAAGGCGAAAAAATGCAAAAATGAACTTTAAGTTTATTTGTCTGAAATAATAAATAAACGATAGAATAATGGCAAGAAATAATTTAATGATTTCACTTCTGGCGCCAAGAGACAGTGAAACCAGGAATGCGAATACAGCAATTATTCCGCGATCTCTCATAGTTATTCCAGGAATAAAAAGTGCCAGTAGACTAAAGGGGGCAAGATAATCTCCATAAGCACTTGGGGATATAAAAGGAAGATAGAGGAAAAATATTGGGATGCCGATTTTTAAATATTTTGATAATAATATCTGATTAATTTTAATATTAGTCCCTAAATATGCAAATAAAGGAAGTAGCAAAGCAAACGTATTGTTAAGGAGTGCTTTAACGTCCCAGTATATTTCAGCCATATAGATACCATGGAAAAAGCTGAATACGTTCCAGAACAGGTATAACTGTATAAAAAACATGCTTTTGCTCTGAGAACGGTCGAAAAACACAGATTTTCCATACCAGAGCATGAGGAGTATCCCTGTTTCAACAAGCCACCAAATTGTGGTATTACCCAGTTTTAAAGTGGTGTATGGCTGTACCGAGATTATTGCAACAATAATCATTACGAAGGGTAATATTTTCAGAAGTCTGTATTTTAACATTATTAAACTGCGCTAGCTAAGGGCATGATGAGTCAAAGGAAAATCTGTTTTGGAATTAATATTTAATTGAGAACTAAATTATTATTTATGGTACAACAATTCTGTTAATTTGGTCCTCCTGATATTTTTTTAATCAATTTAGCAGGATTCCCGGCCCATATTTCATTCTCAGGTATACTTTTTGTTACTACAGAACATGCTCCAACTATGGAATTACGACCGATGGAAACTCCTTTTAATATGGTAGAATGTGCACCTATAAATACATTATCTGAAATAGTAACCGGACTTTTCTTTGCACTGGTTTTATCATCCTTCGAAGATCTTATACCCGGATCTAAAGAGTGAAAGTCGGTATCATATACTACCGTGTTCTCACCAATTTTAACATTATTCCCAATTAATATACTTTCTTTGCAAATAATTGCTACACCGCTCATTCCAACATTATCACCTATTGACAATTCCCCGTCAATCCAAAAAATACACTTTTGCTGACGTCCAATTATGTTATAATTATTTCCACTATTCAATTTGAGAGAGTTACCAATTTTTAGACTGCCTTTTCGGGTAACAGTTACTTTAATAGGTCCTTTAATCAATATACCTTTTCCGTAACTCACGCCATTTAATACCAATAAAAGTTTGGAGTAAAAATTAAAAACCGGAGTAAGTATTTTGAACCGGATTCTTCGGAATGCTCTGTAAAAATAAATTATTATATGTTTCATGCCTTAGCAGAATTTTCATTTATCATTTTGTCTTTGATTGTATTGAGGTCCCAATTCCACCATTGCATCGCATTTAGTTCATCGATTTTTTCAACGTCAAACCTGAACTTTAAAACTTTTGCGGGGACACCTCCAACTATGGCATATGGCGGCACGTCTTTTGTCACCACAGAGTTGGAAGCTACGATGGCTCCGTTTCCAATTTTTACACCATCGAGAATTATTGCCCTTGCTCCAATCCAAACATCATTTTCAATTTCAATCTCACGATACTCATCAAAAGCTTTATCTTCATCAACCAATGATAATCCAAATGTATTTTTTTTTCGGTATAAAAGAGGTGATGTGGAAAAATAGTCAGTCGGATGGGTCCCAAGTCCAATGAATACGTCGTTAGCAATGGAACAAAACTTACCAATTTTTGTATTTTGTACCAAACAATTTCTCCCAATATAACTATATGAAGATATACTACAATTGTTAATGATTGAATTGCCCAAAATGTGTGCATTTGAATGAATAACTGTTTTACTGTCAATTGAACATGAGCTATCAATTTTTGCACCTTTAAATCTGATTTTATTCGTAATATCTCTTGTCCCTGATTTGGTTAAATCGGAAAGTTTTTTAATAAAGCCCAGTGGCAATAGGATGAATAAATATAATCTGTTCTTCATAATCATTAATTTTTACTACCAGTAACACGCACCTTCCACCTTATTCGCTCCAACAGGTTTTTCTGTATCTCCGGGTCTCACCCAATGTTCATTAAAAAGATTCGTATATGGCCAGACAATATAATTTTCCCACCGGTTCCCTATTATCCCAAATAAAAGTTGTGTAACACCAGCCATATGGATGGCTTTTTTTCCGCTTCTTTTCACATGCGCTGCAAGAGGAAATCCATATGCCCCGGCACCGATGATACAAATGTCATAATCAATCGCATCAATTTGCCTTTTCATTGATTCCAAAGCTTCAAACCAGTCTGCAAATTCTGTTTTTACACCAGCAATACTTTGAACAGCTTTTACTGTCCTGATCTCAAAATCAGGAAGTAAATCATTTTCGAACAACAACTGTCTTTTTTTGTATTGTTGTTCAATGGTTTTTGCAAAAGGGTGAACTATTAAAACTTTTTTTCCTTTTAGCGCCTTTGTCCATGGATTTGGAGCAAAGAAGGGCTCAATATCTTCAAGTACTACCTTTTTGGCATTTTTCAGATAATCGTCAAAATATTTTTCTGTTAAAAGCCATGATCCTAATAGATCCACTTCATGGACGTCATTAAACATCAACTCGCAGAATTGTTCAACTTTAGAAATTTCTGCAGGGAAAAAGCCTGACCAGTTCTGCAACTGATCAATATTAGATTGTTCCCACCACCATGGCGGCGTTTGTCCTTTAATATACGTCTTATAATTTTTAAACCGGGCCTTATGTTTCACACCAATATAATTTACGAGATTTAACATTTCTGTTGAACCGAAACGTGCTATCATACAGGGTTTTTCGGATAGTATCATGTTGTAAATTAAGTCATTGGCATATGTTTTGTTGGAAAACATTTTCCAATTTCTTCCACTCATTGTATTGCCGTGCTGGATTGTGGAATATATTTTTCTTGTGGTTTTTAACCCAAATTTTAAAGCAGGATTAATCATATATTCTTAGTTTAAAATTTTATTCAACTGATCAGAATTGAACTCTCCATAGTCATTTGCCAAAATCCATGAGTCACTTTCAGGATAACCATGCCAGAAATTTTCAGGACAAATTTTGATGCCATTAGATAGTAACGCAGGTTTATAAGAAAACGAACTTTTACTGGTAATTAACAAATCTGCATAGACCATGTGTAGAAAAGAATCTGTTGCAGACATTTCAAGACAAAAATGAATGTTTTTAATAGATTGGAACTCCTTAAATTCATTTTCGTCTCCTTGTGAAAACAAATACACATGAATTGGGCGCTTACTTTTTAAGGAGCTTAATGTCATATCTAATATTTTGTAGAAGTAATCGGTAGTCTGCCAACGCATTTTATGATTTTCGATGCCCTTGTTCATGCCTTTCACGATATCACCCCGTCGAACATGTATTGCTATGTTGAAATTATCTTTTTTGAATATTAGTCTGTCATCTTTTCTTGAAGTAGCGTGATAAAATTTGTATTGAATATCATTTATAATCTCAAACTGCCTGGCGTAAAACTGATCCTGTTCACAAACAAATACAGCTTTCTTATTTTGATAAGATGAGATAATTGCCTTAATCATATCAAGATGCGTTGTGTTATTCTCATCAAACAGAGGTAACCGAATCTTTTTGAACCCTTTTTTTAACAAATCTGATACCTGAACTTCGTTTTCACTGAAACCTAGAAACTTTTCCCATTTGTCTGAAGAAAAAGGAATATGCGCGAAGCTAAGACTAAATTGCTTTGCAAACCAATACCCGGCAATCCAATTAGCCATTTGATGACCAATGCCGGCTCCCTGATTTGGCACGGCGGAAAAATAATTGTTAGGATTGTTCCCTTTTGAATGAAACACACTGTGCCAGTAGGAACAATATATAAGTTTGTAGTATGGTTTGAATTTGGTGAAAGATACAATCTTACTCCAAATCTTTTTTCTTATTTTGGTTATAATATTCATTTTATTTAACCCTTGGATAGCCTTTCATTCTCCATCTGAATTTACCGATGAGTAAAAGGAAAACAGCGAGATATTTCAATTTTTCCGTTTGGTAAATTTTTAGTTCAAAAGCCCTAAAGTAGGCAATAATATCATCAGAAAGATTATTTATAAACGTATTTAAAATTGGGTATTTCTGTTGTCTGACAAAACTTAAGATATAATGCCTTATTTCATATTTAGTGAATATAATATATGTTGGGTTCTCAGGATATTTTTTTGATTCGTTTTGTACATAATTGAACCGGTTTATGATATGATCAATTACTTTCTCCACAGGAGTATTTGTCGTTTGACCTTCAACTTCTCCAACGTAAACGCTAAGAGGTATACCGCAATAGGCAACCTTCCCCTGTAGTCCAATTGAGAAAAACAATGCGAAATCCTGATTTCTTTTCATCCCGACCGGAAAACCGCTTGTTTTTAAAAATGCATCTTTTCTTACAATTGTTGCACTTGTATGCGTAAAAACATGGGGATTCTCGAAATAATCAATTGCTGTTTGCTGCGACTGGTATTTGTCTGCCAGTCTTAGATGTTCACCCTGGTTATCCTTTACAATACCCGCACAACAAATCATTCCGGCTTCCGGGAATTTATGAATTGTTTCTGACATTTTTAGTAAATAGTCAGGGAGCCATTCATCATCGCCATCTAAAAAAGCAATGTAATCATGTATTGCCATGTCGACGCCAAGGTTGCGGGCTGCACTAACACCTTTATTATTTTGAGAATGTATCTTAACTCTGGCGTCATCAGTATATTCTTTAATGACTTCAACACCATTATCAGTTGAACCGTCATCAATTATTATTACTTCAAAGTCAGAGTATGATTGTTTAAGTACCGATCCTAGGGTTCGGGTTATTGTATGGGCTTTATTATATAAAGGAATAACAACAGATATCATTATATATCGTTTTTAATGTATTCATTTTGTATTTTAGGAACAACAGTTGTGTTCGGGTTAATTTTTTCATTTGATATGGTTGTTTGATATCCAATAATACATCTGTTTGAAATATAACTCCCTTTCAAAATCGAAACATTGCGTCCTATCCAGCAATCATCGCCTATGAATACTGGTTTAGTTTTTGGTTTTTCGAATTCATAACCAAAAACGGGATAGTGTTTTATTGCAAGCTCCCTCCTGTAATCAGCTTTATAAATAGAATGTGTATTAGTATCCCATATATTAACTTCGTAAGAAACCTGGTTAAAACTACCGATTTCTAATTTTTCGTCAACACGTAATTCAGAATGGTAATTAATGTTATTATAATCTTTGATTTTTAATACTCCTTTATATCGCAGTAAAATTCTACATTGTATCCTATTAAAATCCCCTATTATAAAAGTTCCATTAATTATTATTGATAATGTGCTGGGACTTCCTCCTTTATTAATAATATTCCCTTTCCCAATATGAACATGTCCGTTAATGATGAAATTAACATCCTTAATATCAGAGTTTTCTTCAATAGTCAGAACAGAGTTCTTCCCAATGTAGATTGTCGAATTCCGGATCTTAACATTCCTTGCAATGTTGATTTTTGCACCCTTTTCTCCTTTAAAAGTAGTTCGTTTGAAAAAATAGCGAAATCCTATTCTTCGAAAGAACCAAGCCCTATTTATTAATTTTGATATCATAATTTCTTTAGATATGTGATGTGTTTTTTTTCGGATTTCGATTACTATCTTCTATAGCTTTCAACTCAAAGTCTTTTTAAATTTATCATACACTATTTGTGTTTCTTTCATTATCAGTTGAAGTTCACTTTTATTAAACTTCTTCCATTCTTCTTTTGCCTTAAAAATTTTCTTCGCGGTAATTCTTGATGTATTTCCACCAAGCAGATGATGCTCTGCCGAGTTCAAATTCAACATTTGATTTTCCCAAGCTAAATTCAAAGAAAGTTTTTGAAATATCATTTTGGGATTTTGTGTAAAATCTTCATATAAAACAAGATCAGCCTGTGTGTTGAATATCTTATTAAGATTAAGATAATTAATTGTGATTTTTTTCCATTCTTTAATTGCAGCTTGAATATTACTCTTTGGTATCCTTTTCATTTTAACTGTTTGATCATCAAAGCGAACTAAAGCATCTTTTTTTAGCTGAGAATAGACGTTGCTGCGAGGATCGCGCATAAGGATAATATAGTGAAAAGAAAATTCATTTTTTAGATATTTCTCCAGAAAAAGAGCTCTCACATAGTTTTTTGATGCATCCACCAGGTATTCTTCGGATTTTAGTTCTGAAATAGTTTTAAGTAGACAAGCCTCGTTTTTTATTTGGTAGAAATAATTTCTGAACATATACGGGAATCCAATCCAATAGTAGAAGTAAAGATTTAAATATTTTATGATTGTTAAAATTTTATTAGCATTAACAAATGCAACCTTACTGGTATTAAATTTTTGAATTTCTTGTGTTTGTTTTTCTATTTGGGAAATAACATTTTTCCAAAAGTTACATTGTGTATAAGTTTTTTCACAGGAACAATACTTATCTTCTTCTTCTTCCTTTATTTTTTTATCAAAATAGTGAGGTTCACACAATGAAAACACCTTACTATGCGTATTAATGAATTTTGAAAATACAGTTGAACCACTTCTTCCAGGACAAACTATAAAGATTATTTTCTTTTTCATGTTTTATGTTTTAAGAATTTTCTCTTTACTGTAGTTATCATTTCAGAAATTATTGCTCTCTCTTTTTTATTTAAGCCTAAAAAGTAGGCAAAGCTGATAAATGAAAGCATATATAATAAAACTGTTAATACTAATCTAAATAAACCCTGATCAAAGTAATAAAAAGGGAATAATATTATTATTATTGGAATAATTGTAACGATCACAGATCTTAATATTATTTCTTTAAAATAAAGCTTAATAGGGAATTCGCTATGTTTTTTTACATAATATAAAGACAGACCAAAAGAACGTATGAAAACTGAAATCAAAAATATGACATACATTCCTTGTGGAGGATAACCAAGTTTAAAGATCAGATATGAAAATAGCAAAACAGAACTTGTTAAAATGGAGTTGCCAATTTGGTAACCCTTTATTCTACCGGTTGCACTAATAAGTGTATTTATTGGTTTGAATGGTTGAGAGATTAAATTCTGCAATAGTATTAATGTTGCAAAAATAATTGTATAATCCGGAACTTTTTTTAGCCATAAGTTTAAAATATAAGGCATTTCAAAAATCACAGGTATAGCAAATATTGCAAACAAAAAATACGATATTTTACTACCGGTAAGAACAGCCTGTAACTTTAAATTAAAATTTTTGGCTCCTTCACTTTTAACAATTACGGGATTCAATGCTTTTATCATATTATCCGAAAAGTTCTGAATCTGACCCGAAATCTGGGTCGATACTCCCTGTGCAGCGTTAACAGCAGTTCCAAAAAACATGTTTAGTATAATTCCCTGGCCATGATTTGTAATAATTATTACTGAATTTCCTAAAAGACTCCAACCCGCAAAATTTGACATTTCTTTCATTAGTGACGCACTGTAGTACTTTTTAATATTAAAGTCTACCTCCGGATACTTGATGTGACAGTAAATACGAGCTATTAAAAGTAATATAATTGCCATAACTGCCATAAGGAGCCCATAATGTATTAACTGATTTTTTGTATAAATAGTTATAAAAATTGCAATCCCAAGTTTAATTAATGCCTCAACAATTCCCAGAATTGAAACAAGTAGCATGTTCTCATGTGCATTTATTATTGCGGTATAAGGAACTGAAATTATTCTAAAAAAAGTACTTACAATCAAAAATTGATAAATGTACTTTGCTGATTTAATATATAACGGATCAATGTTCAAGATATATTTAAATAAAAAATATCCTGAGCCTTCCAATATCAGAACAATAATCAATCCGATGATAAAATGATAAACAATACTCACATTGAATATTGCTTTCTGTTTTTTTTCATCACCCTCTCCTTCAGCATAAGATATAAATCTTTGAGTTGCAGAAGTCATAGCATTGTTCAGAAAAGTCAACATTGCTATGGCACCTCCTACGACGGTAAATACACCATATTCTTCCACCCCAAGAGCGGCGAGGATTAATCTGGTGGAATAGAGGGATATGAAAATTGTAATTGCCATTCTGGCATACAAGAATCCTGTATTGGAAATAATTCTACTTGATGTTTTCATTAATTAAATAGGGATATAATTCTATATTGAGTGGTTATGAATGTAAACCGTAAAAAATCTACATCCATTTTTCTTCGATATGAAAAAAATTGCTTTTTTTAATAGGGCTAATGATTTCCTCAATAAAGTACAAGGGAACATGATGATAAAGAGATGCCCATGCAGAATACGTGGAAGGCGGACCTAAAATGTAGTCACATAAACTGAGGCCAATAATGTCCTGAGCCATATTGCTGTTTTCAATATTAAAACATTTTTTACCGGTAACATCGTTGAATTCAATTTTTTCATTACTTGCTATAAAAAAAATATTTTTAGTGTCTTTAAACTGTAGATTAACTTTATTTATAATTCCTTCATACTCTTCAACTGAGTAATAGTATTTTCCGTCATTAAAATCCTTGTAATCACCACGTCTGACATGTATCCCAATAATATTATCAAATTGCGACCTGATAGTGTTAAATTGATCTTTTACGGATTCAACTATTGCTTTCTCTGGATTTAGAATTCTCAAAACCGAATTTAAATGTTTACGTCTGAATTTTTTCATTTTAGGATATATCTCCAGACTTTCAAAATTTAAACCCGGGATCAGCCAAAAAATAATTTTGGAAATGAATATGGCATATTTATTGGCAAATATTATTCGAATCAGTTTAACATATTTATCGTGCCCTAATTTATTTGCAAAGGAATTCCAGTATAATGGGAAATAGCAATATTGTGAATTCTTGAAATCTGGAAAGTATTTGAGAGAAATGTCAGGGATCCAAATAACGAATTTTTTATTTTTCTCAATACAGTCAGACAGGTAATAACTGTATATCCAAAATTGATTACATGATTGACCTCTGGCATATATGACATCCATAAAATAAGTTATTTAAAAGTAATTGAAGCTTTTTTTATCTGCACATGTGAAACTCACATGTAAACTCTCTTCCTGTAATGTGGGAAGTTGAATAACCTGATAAGTACTAGTTTAAACTGAAACGGGAGTATTTGTAATACTCTGTAATAAATATGTTTATTTTTCTCGTATTTTGAAAAATGGGTGTATTCGGAAACATTTAATCTGGGATACGTTAAAATTTTTTTTGCATAATTTTTATACAAGGCTGATAATGTTGACGATACTTTTATTTTGAATACATACATAATTCCAAATCCTATTATTTCAAGCAATGCCTTCTCTTTAATAACCTGATTTGTCATTTTATCTAAAATTGCATATTCAGAAAGCACTATTTCCATGGCAATATCAGCGGTTTTCTGCGACAGGTTTTTCCCAAAGCTGGTTCTGGAAATACTTGTATCATGCAGGACATATTTATATGTAATATTTGGTAAGAGAACACAAGATGTGGCTATGTTAAATAGAAGAAATGAAAAGTGAAAATCTTCCATATATGGATGGGTACATTTAATGTCATTCTCCTTTAATAAGTTAACATTATAAAGTTTATTCCACATATAGGGCGAAATTGATATTCCATCCAGATAGATACTCTCTGTAAGCGGTGTGTCTTTAATTACTTTGAATTCCGGGTATATGAAATGATCACTTATAATCTCATGCTCGAGATTTACGGAAGAAGCGCCAACAAAATCTACATTATAAGCTAATATTGTATCAACAAGTAGGGATATGCAATCCGGACTTAGTATATCATCACTATCCATGAAAAAGATGTAATCTCCTTTAGCTAGCTCAATCGATTTATTTCTAACAAAACCTTGTCCAAGATTAACTGAATTACGAATGATCTTTACCTGCTGTTTTGTGTCTTTGATTATAGATTCAGCAATTTCGAATGCCTTTGTTTTGCCCTTGTCATCAATAATCAGTAACTCTATATTGGGATAGTCCTGACACAATACAGAATGTAAAGAAGCTTCAATATAATTGTCTCCTTCAAATACCGGGAAAGATACTGTGATTAATGGTAAGTGCTCAGTTTCTCCCATTCTTTACCAGTTTGCTTTTAAGATATAATAATTTAGACTTTAGCATTTTTTTTTCAGAGCCATTAAATCCAACATAATAAAAGAGTATACTAAATGAACCCATACTCAATAATGCAACATAGATAAACCTGGCAAGACCTGATGGTACAATACTAATTAGTATCATACAGATGATAATGGCTGAAGTAAAAGATATTACAAAACCTGACAGAACACGATTTATGAAGAATTTTATGGATAATTGGTATAATCTGTTTGCAAAATATGAAGCTGAGATCAATTTCATAACAGAAATAAACAGCATTGAGATGTATATTGCATATGGAGGAGCACCCATGTAAAAAGCAAGCAGGCTTATAGTAATAGATAATATTGACAGGATACTGTAAACTATTTGAAATTTTTTTATTCTGCCCGTAGCACCTATTGTTATTGCTAAAAAGATATATGTAGTATCAATTAAATTTACAATTAAGAGTAAGGTTATAAAAATCTCTGCATTTGGTGGAACCTCTTTAAGCCAAAACTTTAGGATATATGATGTTTCAAGGATGATAGGAAGAAATAAGATGGCTTCAACAAATAACATTGCTTTTGTGCCAAATATGATGGATTGAAATGTTGATTCTTTGTCATTAACACTGACGCTTTTTACGATAACAGGTTCTAAAGATTTGCTTATTTGAGGGCCTAGTGCTCCGGCCTGTCCACTGATCTGGTTGGCAATTCCCTGAGCTGCATTGGCAATAGGGCCAAAAAAGATATTAAGAATAATGCCCTGTCCATATTGAGCTATCATAGAAGAGCTGGATCCAAGAAAGCTCCAACCTGCAAATGAAGTCATTTCTTTCATTAGTTTTTTATCCCAATATTTCACAGCGGCAAATTTACATTCGTCATATTTTTTATGAACATATATACGTACAATTATGAGGGTAATAAGAGATATCCCCATCGTTAATACACCAAATACTATAAGTTTATCTTTTAAAGTGTAAACTACCACAAATGCAACTATTAATCTTAACACCGACTGCACTATTCCAATTATAGAGTAATATAACATGTTTTCATGTGCATTTAAGATAGCTTCGTACGGAACTGCTATTACCGTGAACATTGTACTTAAAATCATAAAATTGTATATTACTTTGGCGGCAAAGATTCTGTCTGGCTGAATATTTAAGAATCCATTAAAATAGACTTTGCCTACTGCATAAAGAACGATTCCAATGAGGATTGAAATTATAAAATGAAGGATAATACTTACATTAAATATTTTTATCTGCTTTTCATTATCTCCTTCTCCTAGTGCAAAAGACATAAACCTTTGAGAAGCACTTGTCATAGCAGCATTTAAAAATCCCAGCAAAGCAATTGCTCCTCCTACAACGTTAAAAATACCATAGTCTGTGGCCCCCAGAGCTTCTAATAGAATTCGGGTCGTATACAAAGAAATAAAAACAGTTACCCCCATACGCGCATAGAGGAAAAGTGTATTCTTAGCTACTCTGTTGGCTGTTCCCATTTATTGTATTATGAAGATAAATAGATGATTTGGTGAAAAACTATCATCGCTAAATGTGGTTAATATCATTTGATTTTATCCCGGTTTCTTTTCAGTTAAAAGACTATACATAAAATTCCCTATAACTCTGTGTCCTTCTTTATTCCAATGCCAGGAGTCCATAAAATATACGGGTTGTTTAGGATGTTTTTTTAATTCGGGTTTTAGATTTATTAACGCGATACTGGTCTCATTACAGATTGTCTGCAAATGTTGAAAAGGTTTGTCTAAATTAAATTTTTGGAGTGATTCTGCGCTGTTTAAAGGATAATATTTAATTTGCTCAGGCCTTGACACTTCAACCTGCGGGGGAGTGTACATCACAATGAATTGAGAACCATATTTATCGCAAGCATTTCCCATTTCTTCAAGAGTGCTTTCCATCTTTTTCATCGTACTATCTGCATAGAAGGGACCATCATTGTCATCATATAAAAACATAAAAGACAACTGGTAATCATATGCTGGAATAAATGAAGGTTTTATAACCTTTTTAATTGTACCGCTAGTTTTTAATACATAGCTCTGGATTTGATTGAAACTTAAATATTTTTTCTTTGATTTTAAATCACGTTTAGCTAATCCGATCTCAGTTAAGCGTTCTTTTCTGCTTGTATTTACTTCAATAAATTCATTAACAAAAAACTGCATGTAAACCTTTACAGGTTTAAAGACCGGTAAAAGTTCTTTTAACTGAGCCAGTTCTTCAATCGGCCCGTATCCTGTAACACCAGCATTAATAATGTTATATTTAAGACCTGCGCTATCCAGTTTGTTTTGCAATAGCCCTACGTAGCTGTTCTTGTATTCAAATGCTTCAGGCATCGTAAATGCATCACCCAGGATAAGGATATTTTGATATGTACTATCCTTAGTTCGATTCAATAATTCTTCCGGGAATGCCAAACCCAGTGAATTTGTAACCAGTGTGTAATCGTAATTATTATATTTTAGATGCGTGGTCTTATCAGGTATTAAACTGTAGATTCTTGTTGGATTAACCTCCAGTGCTGGAAGCTCACCCCACGATCCGGCTTCAAGCGGATAATTTTTTTTAATCCAACTTTCTGTACCTACAATTATAAAAGTTGCGATTAAAACACTTACAATACTGTTTATCCAGACATTTTGTGTTTTCCCGGGAATTAAAAGAACTAGCAAGATTAGGATTAAAAAAAGCGAAAGGGCTTTCCCATTTCCGGTAGTTACAAAGAACAGCGAATAAAAGATCGTTGAAAATGAAGCTATAGCTATGTTATTGGCCAGAGCGTAGTTGGCTTTGTGTTGTTTAATAATTGAAATTAATAATATTCCGTTTATAACAAGGAAGGCATCAAAGAGGGCAGATTGATAGTGCGATTGAATTCGCGGTTCAACGAAATACAATAGAAGTATTAAAAAGCCAAGATAAGAAAACAATAATAGAAGTGTAACAACAGATTTTATTTTTAGCTGAGGAAATCGAAAATTTGATATTCTTGATTCGATCCAGATTCCTGTAGCAATAAGTACAGCAAATAAGACCGCAGATGCAGCCATAACGTATTTGATGTTGTCAAAAGAATTCGCCCAGATGAATGCCATCTGATGTGTGAGATAAATTGAGAATGAATATGTGCCAATCCAGATTAGAGCACTGTTAAGGTATTTGGCATGTCTGGAAATTCCCTGATAAAATGTGTAAATCAAACCCGTTAATCCGGTAGCAATCATGAAGTTTGAAATAAGTGTTGTTTCAATAAATATTGAACATATAAAGCCGATAAGATAAACAATCATAGAAACTCCAAAAATGGTTGATGTTCCGGGGAGTGATTTAGTTGTTACTATATATTGCGCAATGAACATTCCAATTGCAAACTCAGCCAAACGAGTGCCAAAAAATGCGCCGTTCATCCACATGTACATGTCTCCAAACGGGTAATATCCAAGAATTCCAACCAGTCTGGACAGTATCGTAAATCCGATTGTAATCATTAGAAATATTAAAGGTTTTGTTCGCCTTAGTAGTATATATAATGCAGGAAATACGACGTACAATTGCAGAATTAATGTTATAAACCACCACGAAGGATTAATAAAGTAAAAAAGCGATTCTGAAAACCGCAGGCCCAATAAACTTAACAGGACATCAGGGGATCCTACATCTATTGCCTTGTTTTTAAAGAACAGAGATCCAAATATAACGATCAGATGTATACTGATATAAACCGGAAAAATTCGTAATAGCCGTTTTCTGTAAAAATCTGACAGCAGAAATTGTGGTTTGTTAAGACTTGAGAGTGTCAGTAATAAACCACTTAAAAGAATAAAGACACCTACGAAATTATCTCCAAGCCATCCCAGAAGATAAAAGATTCTTTCAATAAGGAACTGTCCTTGTGGCAGAATATTGCCCAGTCTGGTCATCAGGTCAGGCCAGTTATCTGATGGATTTGTGAACCAGTTGTAGGACCCTAGTGCCTCAACAAAATGGTTCAGTATGATACCAAGAATCGCAATTGCTTTGGCAACCGTGATCCATTCAAGTTTTTTAGAATGTTCCTTATTGCTAATCATTTAACTCTGTTTTGGCATGATTGCTCATATTTCCAAGGGAAAAATGCTTGCCAAGTTTTAGAATAACTTCCTTAAAAACATCTACTTTAACATCACTGGAAATATTCATCCCGGGGAAAAAGGCCAGTTGTTTAATCTGATCACCACCTATAAGGTCCAATGGATGAAGCAGAAAGCTGGGATGGGTCCCCGTTATTTTACACAAGATTATAGCGATATCTAAATACAACCGCATTAATGCTTTGGATATTCCACTCAGATATAACAGGTAACTCAAATGAAATGGAACTTTTATTAATGGAATGGTTGTTACCGGTATCTCCAGTATTTCCTTACCACTATTTAAATATTTAATATGAGGTTTTAACTTATAGAATCCATCTTTCAGATTTCCAAAAAGGTCACTTCTGTCCTTTTTTTCTTCTTTCGTCAGTTTAGCCGTCATAAAATAATACCGTCTGGCAAAAGGTCCAATCCAGGTTGGAAGCGTTGAAGCGTCATAGCTATAACCCATTTCATTCAATACTTCAAGTACATCGTTACTCCAGCTAAATCCGGGTCCCCTGAAACCAATCGGTTTTTCTCCAGTAGCTTGTATTATTGCTTTTTCCGCTTTTCCTAATTCATTTCTGATCTCCTCTTTGGAGTATTTATGCAACCAGGATTCGTGATGAAAGGAGTGGTTGCCCACTTCATGACCACGGTCCGTGATCATTTTTAGATATTTTTCATTTTTGGGTAATATCGCATCCTGTCCAACGATAAAAAAAGTGATCTTTAAATTGAGATCATCAAGAACCTTTAAAACATGCGGAATGAAAATGTCCAAATAGCTAGGAAAATCTTCCCATCCTTTATCCCCATGTATCTTCATATAAGACCACTGGTTATCCAGATCAAGAGATATACTGGCTATTGGTTTTTTATTACTGTCAGAGTGTTTCAATGTTAGAGTGTTTTAATGCTGAAGAGTTTTAATGTTGCCACGTTCTCCATTTTTATGTTCCTGATTTTGTGAAACTGCAGGCAATGGATTATGGTGTAGTGAAATCATTATTCATCCTTTGAAAAAGACTCCATGAAATGTCTATTTCATAGGTTTGAACCGACTTGCTTAAAGTTTGACTTAGCATTTCTTTTAACCGAAGCATATAGTCATTATCAGAATGATGCCTCTCCAACAGATTAATCGCAACATCAATCATGATATTACTATTGGTATACCCGGTTTCAATCAGACTAAAACCTGCATTTGAGAAGCTTTCTGTAAGCGTGGACTGAGATAACCAACCCAGAAAATTATCATCGTGTGAATCATCTTTAATATCATTGACATGTCCGTTAATAAATCTGTCAAGATTCCAGTTCTCAATGAGTACATAACCGTTTGGATTCATGATATTGTACATTTTAGAGATTGCATTTTTCAAATTGAAAAATTGAGAGACAGGCTGAATAAAGGAAATCAGATCATATTTCCCCTTTACATCAAAAATTTCGAAACAAGAGTTTATTATTCTTAGGTTTAATTCTCTGATTCCGAAATCAGTCATGTTCTTGTCTGATTCTATTCCGATAACGTCCCATCGGTTGTTTGAAAAACCCTGCATAAAAAATCCGCCGGCAGCACCAATATCAAGCATTTTGCCTGGGTTAGTATATTTATTAAGAATTCCGGCATAATATTCGCCGTTCCTGATAATATTTTCGCCTTCCGCAAAATATTTTGAAATATTAAAACTGAATCCTCTTGAGTATTCTTCGTAATACACGCTACAGTTGTTTAAAAATAATTTAGAATAAGTTTTGTATTAAATTGTAAGGATAATTTTTTGGTAGACATTGATTTCAATTCATCAATGAATGTAAATACAACAATCACTTTTTATCTGAATCAAAATTTATTTACCAATCTCTTTTATAATGAAGTAAAATAAAGCGGGATATTAATTATTATTCTGCACCATTAATACCGGAAAGGATGGCACTTAATTTATTTTCTGCTAATTGTATGGTCTCATTAATATTTAATGTCCCATTAGTAATATGAGCGGAATTTAACAAGTACAGACCTTTTACAGATGATTCTACAGGAGGAAGACTGTTTGAATATCCTAATTTATTCAATGCAAATACATTTCTCGCTCTGGCAATTTCTACATGTTCAATGTCGTTCAGATGCAGGTGCGGGTACATTTTTAATAAATAATCTAAAAACATATCTGAAATCTCTTTGTCCGTCTTTTCAAAATACGGGTCATTCGATTGTAAATATTTTGGCAAGTATATTAGATGTTTATCACTAAAATCTCTTTTATCTACCAGAGCTGTCATTTCAATAACACCAGTGAACGGAACACCTGAATCTGTAATGTTAGTCACATAATAAGGTGATATAGCTTTTTTAAGAATTACATTTGGACAAATTACCCCAAGATATTCAATATCACTATGTTTTTGAATTTCTTCATCACTCAAGTCAGGCACCATTCCGGGAATGAACGAAGATGGAATTGTATTAATAATATTGTCAAATTTATAGTTTGATCCGTCGGTAAATTCAATGTTCACCTGATCATCGTCTCTGTAAATAGATTTAGCTTTAAATCCTGATTTTAGCTCAATGTTTTCTGCTTTTAACCTTGTGCTAAAGACATCAAGTATTCTTGCGTAGCCACCAGGTAAATAACCAAACATTTCCTTTTTCAAGCCGCTTTTTCTGGCTGAATACATACGTTGTATAGTGGCCCATATAAATGCTGCAGATGTGTTTTTATAGGTGTCACCCAGTTTTGCCCGTAATAGTGGAAGCCAGATCTTTTCAAACGTATTTTTACCGGATAGGCGTTTGAGAAACTTTTCGACTGTTATTCTCTCAAGTCTTTTCCAGTTTTTAAGTTTTGAAGTGTAGAATATAGTCCCTCCTAACCGTAACTTATCCAGGATATTTAACGGGGGAAATTTGAGAAATTCGAAGGTGTTCGACATAGAATACAGTTTCCCTTCGGTATAAAAACCGGTTTTTGTTTCTACCCACCTCATTTCGTTTTCAAGATTCAGATCTTTTAAAAGATTTCTGGTATAGGTATCAGACAAAAGAATAACATGATAGAATTTATCCCACGTAATTCCATCAATATTCCAGGCACTTGCCAGGCCTCCGAAGTTGGGAGCTGCGTCAAACAGGGTGACTTTATAACCTTTTTGAGAAAGACGGAATGCAAGGGTCATACCTAACATTCCTCCGCCAATAATTCCAAATGTTTGTTGTTTCATATTTCAGACCTCCCCCTTTGTTTCCCCCTCCTTATAAGGGTGGGGGTGGGGGTGGTATTATAATGTTTCGATTACAGGTGAAATTTGTGCATTGTAAGCATACTCAACAAGTTTTGACTGAAACTTATGGTACGAATATATTTGTTCAATTTTACCAGGGTTGACAATTTCACATCCGGTTGAACAGGTTGAGGCTAAATGTTGGACATCTTTAAATTTAGCTTTGTTAAACTCAGTATCTGCATAATGCGAATTTAAAAAGTCTATTAGAGACTTAACTTCATTTGCAACACCGGTTTCACAAGCTAAAAAACTGTTAAAAACGAATTCAACAAATTCATCGGATGGCTCTTCCTGCCCTCTACCTATACCGCAATAGGGTATTTCAAGTTTTCGAACAGTTTCGGAGTTATATATATTGCATCCGTCAAAAATTCCTTTGTTTGATTTATTCGAGATTACTGCGTCTGCATGATCCAGATAATATTTATGTGATGTGCATAAAAATGTATATTCGGCATTATTTAATGCAGTATCAAAATCATTAGTAAAAATACTTTCAAATCCGTATTTCATAAGGTTTTGATCATCTGGTTTTACAAATGGATCATGGATTGTTACAGAACAACCTTTTTCTATCAGAAGTTTAGCCAGTTCAAGAGTGGGGGAGTTCCTCGTATCCTCTGAGTTAAAACGATAGGCAGCACCTAAAAGGACTATCTTTTTACTGTTCAGTGATCCAAAGGTTCTTTCTGCCAGTTCAATACTCTTTAGTGGTGCTTCATCGTTTATGGCTCTTGAACCTACGATTAAGCTGTTCGTTGAATTGTGTTCTTTTTCAATTTTCCGCCACCACAAAAGAATACCATCCTTCGGTAAACAATGCCCTCCAACGCCAATCATTGGAATTAATAAACCACCAGAAGGGACTGCATTTGGATCAGCAGTAGCATTATCCGACTGTGAAAGTCTATTATTAATACTATCTCTTAACCTGAAAAAGTTGATGTTGTGATCATCGCAATATCTTACAATTTCAGCGGAGAATGCAATTCGTACATCTCTGTAAGCGTTTTCCAGTGTTTTTTCAATCTCTGCAGTCAGACTGTTAGTAGTAAATAACGTGCCTTTCTTTACAATGTGGGAATAAACTTCCTTAATCATCCTGGGCGTTTCCGGTTGAAGGCCACCAATTAATTTATCTGAAGCTGCTACACGTTCCACCAATCTACCCGGCATTACACGGTTAGGGCTGTTACCCAAAAGAATATCTTTTCCTTCAACTAACCCAAATTTTGCAAAATGATCCTTCATCACAGTCATCATGGATGATGGGGCTAAAGTTGATTCAAACACAATGATTGGCTTTTTATATGCAGGTTTGTTTTGGAGGGCTTCTGCCAGGCTGGTTAATCCCCCAAGCATAGGCCCGTAGTCAGGTTCAAGCCCTTTTTTATCAGTTTGTATGGACACCAGAATCAAATCTGCGTCTACGATATCATTAAAATCATGTGATGCACTAAGGATTCCTTCTTTCACACTTTTTTCAACAATATCATTTAATTCAGGCTCTATTCCTCCAATTACTGATTTTCCGGAATTGATCGCATCAACTTTCCAACCGGAGTTTTCTGAATTCCGCTGGATTACAACCACTTTAGCAGGCTGATTTGTTCCAATCTTTATTTTTGCATCTGCCAGTAATGCAGCCATTGGCATTCCAACAATACCGGGACCTACAACACCAATCTTTTCAACTTTCCAGTTATTCATATTCTAAATATAGTGTTTTTAAATTTTAGCTTTGTTTCAAAATGTTTTATTGTTCGTCTTTACGAATTATTCGTTAAAATAGCGAAGTAATCCCTTTCTATGAGGTATGAAATTACTTTATGGTACTTAGTATTCCTTACAAAAACGACAGCTTTTAATTATCAATAAAGGTTGTGAACCACAATTCAAGTGATAGAAGCCCCCATAATGATCTTCCAAAGGACCTTTCAGACTTAATCAGGTCTTCTATTGATGCGTGATTAAAGATCCCTCTCTCTTTGCTTCTCTTTGAGAGGAGAATATCATGGATGAAATCAGACGCACCGTTTTTTGCCCATAAATGAAGGGGTACAGGAAATCCCATTTTGTCTTTTCTGTTTTTTATTGATTCAGGTAAAATATCGTTTGTTGTCTTTTTTAACAGATATTTCATTCCCGCACCTTTATACTTCATGGCAGGTGGCATCTTGGCAACCAAATCTACAATTCTTCTGTCCAATAGAGGAACTCTTGATTCCAGAGAAACAGACATGCTGACCCTGTCTTCCACCTGTAACAAACCCAGCAGGCTTCCAAACATGTCAAAATGGGGCATCTTATTGTAATAGGACAACGTATCAGGGTGATTAAACAACTTTTGAAACCGTTCAAATACTGCTTCTTTATTAAATGTATTCTGAAAATCATTTGTAAAATATGACAGGCTGCTTCCACTTCGGTCAAGCAAATGGAAATACCTTCTGTCCATGGGCTCAAAAGCCCCTTTCTCCCAGAATTCGCGCATCATTGGAACATATCTGTGAATGTACGGCAAATTTGGTATTATTGATTCCAGAGATACAATATGCTCTCCTTCTTCAGTGGATTCAAACATAGCACCTTTCATAGCTTGTTCAAAATAGGCTATCATGTAACGTGCATACCCGCCGAAAATTTCATCACCTCCCTGACCTCCCAAGACAACAGTTACATTTTCCTTTGCCAGTTTAGAAACCATGAATTGGGGGAATATACCAGGTCCGGCAACCGGTTCATCCAGTTGATAAATAAGTTTCTGTAAGTTATCCGTAAAGTCTCTCTGAGTTGGATAGATTTCAAAATACTGACCATTAACCTCTCTGGAAACTTCTTTCGCGAATGATGTTTCATCAAAATCCAAACCTTCTCTGAATGCACCTGTAAATGTTTTTAATCTTCCATCATAATATTTGGAGGCAAGAATTGTAACAATCGATGAATCCATTCCCCCACTTAAATATGTCCCCAGGGGCACATCACTGCGAAGTTGAATCTTAATGGTATCTTCCAAAAGACTTCTTAATTCTTCTGTAAAATAAAGTTCTGTATGATGTTTATCAACATGAAAGTTAGGCTCCCAATAGCAAATTTGTTTGGTTCTATAATTATTCAGATCAATCAACATGTAATGTCCCGGAAGTACTTTATAAATGTTTTCAAACATTGTATTCTGACCCAGTGCGAACTGAAAAGTCAGGTATTCCTGTAGTGATGCGTAATTAGGTACTGCGCTGACAGATGAATGCTTCAACAGAGCCTTTATTTCTGAGCCGAAAATAAAATGTTCCTCAGAATTAAAATAATACAAAGGCTTAATCCCAAAATGATCTCTGGCAATAAAGATATTTGATCGTTTTGTATCATGAATCACAAAAGCAAACATACCATTCAGGTAGTTCAGGCAATCTGTTCCGTATTCATCGTACATCTTTAAAATAACTTCAGTATCTGAATTCGTTTCAAACTGATACCCTTTTTGTTTTAAAGACTCCCTTAATTCAACATAATTATATATTTCTCCATTAAACACAATAGTGCTATCTGATGAAGTCATTGGTTGATGACCACTCTTTAAGTCGATAATTGAAAGACGTTTATGTCCCAGGCCAACATTCTTTGACACATAATAGCCTTCATCATCAGGCCCCCGATGCGCAATTCTGTTTGCCATCTTTCTAAGTTGTTGCTCAGTAACACTTTTCTGTGTTTTATCTAATATTCCGACGATACCGCACATTTTATTTCCTGGTAATTTTTCTTAATCGGTAAAGATTATTGAAGTTTTTACTTTCAACAACATTAAATTTATCCACAATATACATGTCAAGTAGATTAAAATTCACTTTACACTGAAATCGTTTTTCTAAGGATGCTTCATATGTGGGATTCACCTCATTATCGATTATCAAGAATGTGTTTACGCTATCCAACTCAGCGAAGAATTTTGTTAGGTCACTTTCATTTTTTATAAACCAGCTGGGGTGATCGTACTGAATAGATAAATCTATTTCATTTGGAATGGAGTATAGTTCTCTTTTTTTATCTATAAAACTATACAGAATTTTAATGTCACCCGTATAAAACAAAATTGGATTATTCTCATGGTCCGTTGAATTTATATATTCTGAGATATTAGTCAAATCTTCATCTTTCCCAAATTCTGGTGCCTTGGACAATACATTCCCAATATTGAACAACATAAGCATTATGATAATTACTGTCCTAAGATTCTTATCGACTATCATATAGATAACAATAAAAAAGATTATTATAAATGGGGTAAGAAGGAATATGAAATGGCGGGGACTTGCAGTTGCCATTCCTAACTTAAACAGAAGGAAATGAATTATTAAGATTGTGGCTGATATTAATATAAGATTATACTTTTCACTGGTGAATAAGGTTCTAATTAAAGCTTTAAATTTTGGAAAAACAGAGATAATGATTAATATGATGAATGTTAAAAACAAAACAAAGTTCAACACATTGGAATGGAATACCTTCGGAATTGGAACAATGAAATCTCTAATAAAACGGAACCAGTACATGATGTAATCAGAAATGCTGTAAATCTTATTTACAGTCATGAATGAAATCTGATCGGGGATAAATAAAATATATGGTAACAAACTCAAAACCGGAATGATCATATCAATAAGGTATAGGAAAGCAACTTTTCTGTTGTTAAAATGTAAAAAAATGAAATTCAGAAAAAGAATAATTGCCAGATAGTATTGTGTGTGAATGGATAATACGGAAAGTATAATGAAAAATACTCTCCTTAAGGGAGTAATCTTATCTGATAAATATACCTTTTTGAAGTAAATTAATAGCAACAGAGAGAATAGCAAAATCATAGCGTAAACTCTTATTTCAAGTCCAGCCCAGATTAACATCGGATTGAATGCAAAGAAAACAGTAGTTACAATTGGATTCAATTTTGACCGGGTTAATTTTAAATAGGTATAAAAAACAGGGATTGATGCGGTAGCACACAGTATTGAGAAAAGACGCGCAAAAAAAATGGAACTGTTAATTTTTCTCCAGATCGTAAGGAGTAAAAAATACAGAGGAGGCTGACCTTCAAAAATAACAGATCTTCTAACAGATTCAGGAATACTCTGCATGGTAGTATTCAGTGTAAATCCTTCATCAAGCCATATGAAAATTCTGCTCCCTATTATTACTTCGGTTAGAAAAAATACCAAGGTAATAAGGAGTACATAATGTTTTTCTTTCATATTCAGTTTAAAGGGAGAAGCAATCAGGAATATTTCTCAGAGTATACGCCATATCCTTTTTTAACATACCCCTTGGAAATCTGACTTCCGTTCAGTCCGTTGACAAGTACAGAAACGTTTTCAAGTTTATTTAACTGAACAACATTATCCAGTTCCTGTATGTTTTTGCGCCTGGACTTGTTAATCCTTACAACAATCAGGGTTAAATCTGCCAGGTTACTTGTAATTAACCCATCTGAAACAAGTGAGAATGGTGCGTTATCAAGAATGATAAAGTCAAATTTGGATTTTGCTTCCCGAATAAATTCAGATAACCGGGTTTTTTCAAGCAATTCAGTTGGATTGGGAGGAACTTCTCCTGCCGGAGTAAAATATAAATTTCCAACTTTAGTTTCAATAATTACATCATTAAAACCCAAATTCCCAGATAGAAAGTCCGTAAGTCCTTTTGTATCCTTTGTATCAAAAATAACATCCAATTTAGGTTTTCTGATGTCAGCTCCAACAAGTAATACCTTCTTATCATTCATTGCAAATATTGCAGCTAAATTTGAGGATACGAAGGATTTCCCTTCGCCTGGCATCATAGAGTTAACAGAAATTACGGCATGTCCGTTTTCATGAACAAGTTTTTTAATCCGGTAACGTAAAGCTCTGAAGGATTCTGCCAAACCAGATCGGGGATTTTTTATTACGGGTAGTTTATCTTTTGTTGTTGAGAGAATAATTCCGTCAATCACAGGTAATTCTGTTAATCTATCCACTTCATCTTTTGTGCGAACTGTGGAACTGAAAGTCTCTAATAAATAAATGATTAAAAATGGTATAGCCAAACCTACTCCTAAGCCTATTGCCACTGTATTTTTCATATTGGGCCCAATCTGAGTTGCAGATTCAGGTAACGCTTTATCAATAACCTGAACCTTGGGGGCTGTTGATGCCTGTGATAGTTCAGCTTCTGCCTTTTTCTTTAACATGTAATTATACATGGTACTATTCAATTCAAACTCCCTTTGGATACCAATCAGTTCTTTTTCCGTCTTTGGGAGTTTTTCCAAACGGGCCTGTATTTCCCTGTTTCTTTTGTTTATTTCTGAAATCTCAGATTTTGTATTTGAAATTAAGTTATTAAGATTCTCCTTTAAACTATTTTTTATTAAGTTAATTTCCTTCTCAACTAAAATATAACTCGGGGACTTTTCTTTTACACTGTATGATAGTATCTCTCTTCGATTATATAATTCTGTTAACTTTGTTAACATGGCTTCCAGGTTGTTGTCATCTATTCCTGCAACAGAAGGAGTACTAATTTGCTTTATCTTATCCGAATCATCGATATAATTTTGAATGTTTGTATAGTAATTTAAACGCATATTAGCATCATAACGTTCGGATTCTATATCTTCGAGTTTCTTATATATAAAATCAGCCTCTTGACTAAGGTCAACAACTTGATTCTTACTGCGATAATCCGTAAATGCTTTTTCTGATCTATCCAGTGAATCTTTCAATTTTGTTAACTGATCGGAAATAAAACTTACAGAGTTTTCAGCATCACGTTCTTCTTCTTCCAGTCCTAACGTGATAAACACAGAGTTTAATTCATTCAAAAAATCCGCTTCTTTTTGAGGATTTGTCCCGGTTAGAGTCATTTGAATGACATCAGAATTTGTATTTGTAACATCTACCTGAACTTTTTTTAAATAATTCTGTGCCATCCGATTAAAGTTATTAAACACAAAATAAAAGTTCCCTTTGGGGCCACTTTCATTTCTATATAAAATAAAATTGTAGTATTCATTTACAAATGGTTGACCAAAAACACCACTTTTTTCAAATTTTATCTCTTTTTCTTCACCATCAATATTCGCTTTACCATCTACATTCACTATGAAGCTTTCATCATCTTTGATGGAAACATTAACTGCTATACTGTGAATATTTTTTGCATTTAATGGGATTGCAATTTCTGCAGGAGTCGTTCCATACACTTCTTTATCGTAATATTTCCCTTTTGTGAACCAACTTACCTGCCAGTTCAGGTTCTCCAATGCCTTTCTGTAATTGGTATAGGATTGAAGTATCTCCAATTGATTAGACATATTTGAATTTGTGGAACTTCTAAATATATTATCCACTGATATGCTGGACTTTAACGGATTGCTTTCGCCTTTTACTATAATTTTTGTAGATACTTCATAGGTTGGAGGTGTAGATTTATATTTTGCAAAACCTAATATTATACCAATCACACTAAGAGCTATAAACCAGGGCCATCTCTTCAGATATCTGTAAATAACTTCACTGTCATCTTGTAAAAGTTGCTTTTCAATTGTGTAAACGGTACTATCTTCTTTTTTCATCATTAAAATTTTAACTTAAATATTAGAAAGAAAACCCTTAGTTCCCTAAATCTATTGGTTGATATAGAAATTGTAATCCAACTAATGTACTTATGGTTGATAAAATTAATTGATAGGTTTGAACATTTAAACTATATTTTTTATTGAAACCTGGTTTTACATAAATCATATCATTGGGATACAAATAGTATGCTTCTGAACTGAAAGCTTTTTTATTAGTTAAATCAATATTGTAAATTTCATTAGTATTATTTTTTTGTCTGATAATATATACATTTCTAATATTCGCTTCATCTGTAATCCCCCCAGCCATTGTAATTGCATCCAGTATAGTCATTGATCCTTCATAATAATAGTAAATACCAGGTTTATTTACTTCTCCACTAATTTGAATTTTGAAACTTAACAACTTGACTGCTACAACAGGGTCCTGCAAATATTCATTAGCTTTGACGTATATTTTGTTTTTAGCTTCGTCAAGAGTCAAATTCATTATATTTATGGTACCTAATATTGGTAAAGTTATGTTGCCTACGGAGTCCAGTTGATAGCCATTAATGTATAACCCAACTTCATTTCCATACATCTGCGTAGTTCCGGTCATCATGTTTCCGGTTTGACCTGATGTACTAAATAATATATTTACTTCAGGATCTAAAGTTTTAATGTTAATATACAAGTTGTCATTTTGTCGTAATTTATATTCTGATATCATATTTTTACTAGGGATTATTACTTCTCTGTTAGAAATATCTTGCAGATATGTTATATCTTTCATACTCCTACAGGAGAGCAAAGAAACCAGAATTAAAAATAACAGGAGATTGGTGGGCTTTTTCATTTTTTCTTATTGAAGTTTGACATGTTTACATTTAAAAAACGTGTTAATATTTTAGTTTTATTGTCCATCTCCGGTTAAAACGACTTTAACTGTTTTAAGTAGGATAATAAAATCAAGTTTTAGCGACCAATTGTCAATATACTGCATGTCCATTTTCATCCATTCATGAAACGGGATATTGTTACGACCTGACACCTGCCAGATACAGGTTATCCCCGGTTTCATACTTAAACGTCTGGATTGCCAGCGAATATATTGTTTAACTTCCGATGGAAGAGGCGGTCTTGGCCCCACTATAGACATATCACCTCTTAGTACATTAATAAACTGAGGGAGTTCATCTAAAGACGTTTTTCTAAGGAAACGTCCTATCCTTGTAATTCTTGGATCATTTTTGATTTTAAATACAGGGCCTTCCTGTTCATTCAGATGCATTAATTTAGCTTTCAGTTCTTCGGCATTGGTTACCATAGTTCGAAACTTTAAGCAATCGAAGTTTCTGCCGTGTAATCCAAGTCTCTTTTGTCTGAAAAATACCGGGCCGCCATCCAGTTTTATTAATCCGGCTATGATCAGCATTAACGGAGAGACTAGAGTTAAAACAATAGCAGAGAATGCGACATCGCTGAACGCTTTCATCTTCAATGCCAAATAATTGTCGGGCGTATTTCTGAATGTTAAAAAAGGCATCTGGCTGAGATAGGATACTTTCGATTGTACTTTCACAAAACTTAATAGTTGTGACTGCATTCTGAAAACTACCCCAACTTCGGCACAAGTATAAATGTAATTCTGGATTTCATTCTGATCGAAAAAACTTTTACAGTATATGACCTCTTCAATAGCCACATTATCTATGATTTCAGATAATTGTGCATCTGGTTGGTATATTTTACATTCCCGTTTATACTTAGAAATTATATGCTCATCCTTAGTCATAATTCCATAAATCTTATATCCCCAGTCCGGAATCTCCACTAACCTTTCAATGAAATAGTCGGAGTGTTCATCAGCAATTATCAATACCAATCTGGTATTGTAACCCCTACGCCTGAAAAACTTCATTGTTGAATAAAGGAAAAATTTAAATGAGAATAAGGCAAGTAAATTTAAGAGTGCAAATACTCCCAGTACTCCCCTTGAAATATTGTTGAAATCCAATAATACAATGGCTGTATACAGTAATATATTCCCTACCAGAAGCGCAGTAAAATATTCCAGAAAGAGTGTCGAATACATTTTGAACCGTAACATCTTCCCAAGACCAAACTGATCTAGTAAAATAAACCAAATTAGCACAACCAAAATTGTTAAATACTGGTAATCTGTCACATCTTTGGGCAATGGCCGAATAAACTTGTCAGACAACCAATGTGCTGCTATAAATGTTGCAACGGTTAATAAGACCTGAATAAAGACGCTCGATTTTTCAAGGATGGGTTCACGCTCTTTAATCATGATTAAGATATTTTTTGTTATGTTGAGGATGATGGGTTTTACAATATAGAGAAGTACCAGTATCACAACCGGCATCAGGGTCAGAAAACAAATTTAAGATTTTATATTTAATATTAATCACTTGTGTAAATTTTATTAATATAACCAGATTTACTAAATCTGAAAATGTGTGATATATAATATCTTATAAAAGTTTCTCAAGTTTTTTACGTAAAGACATGTTTTCCAGACTGAGCTCCGCAAACATGCGTTTCAGCCTGTCATTTTCTTCTTCCAGTTCGAGTATTCTACAGTTTTCGGCAAGATTTAAACCTTCGTACTTTTTCTTCCAGTTATAAAATGTTGCCATGCTGATACTATACTTTTTAAGTATATCCTGAACAGATAATCCGACTTCATGTTCCCGGAGAATCTTTTTAATCTTTGATTGAGGAAATTTTGGTTTATTCATGCTGAAATCTTTATCTAAGAGTTTCTTCTAATAGTATTTTATTTATCAAATAAGATTCGAAATTTCGCTAAAAGACACAGGCAAGCCTACTGTCAGTCACATTTTCTTTCTTTTATTCTGACAAAATAGTTACTGGGAGCCAAACAGTATGATATTCAATTGAGTCAAGCCCCGTGACTGCAATTGTAGGTTAGCATTAATTCTAAAAACAAATTTAGAGTACAATAAAGGGTGTGACAATTGGTGATACTACTTAAATTATCATTTTTTTCATAGTAGGGAAAATACCTATTGATGGATATTTAAATTGTTTAAATAGAAATACTTAAGCTGATATTAAAATTTTGTTTCACTTAATATGCATATAGTAATCGATATATATAGAATGCGTGATATGTAATTTAAAACTGGTATAAATAGACGAATAAAATAGTCTTTATATTAGAAAAATAATTATAAATTCTAATATATGATTACTATAAATTCATTTAATTCGAAGTTAATCAATATGTTATGGTTTGTTATAATATTTAGAATATTTATTTTGTATTTATAGTATTTGTTTGTAGAACTTGGCTTAAATTGTTGTATTACAAATGTATATGAATCTGTAGTTTGTATAATCGACTATCATAAATAGATATTATTTGTTGATAACTGATTTTATAAATCTTTCAATATTTGAATTTATATCTCTGCTCAATTCTAATGACTTTACAAATGCACTTCCTATAATCGCTCCGTTTGCATAATTACATGCATTTTCAAAGGTTGATTTATCCTTTATGCCAAAACCAATTAATCTTGGCGAATTAAGTTTAAGATCTTTAATACGCTCAAAATATGCAGTTTGTATTTCATCGATACCGGTTTTTGTTCCGGTTGTTGATGCTGATGAAACCATATATATAAATCCACCGGTCAGTTCGTCAATTTGTTTTACACGGTCACTGCTGGTTTGTGGTGTAATAAGAAATATGTTATGCAGATTATTTGCTTCAAACAGTTTTTTAAAATCTCTTAAATATTCGCTGGCTGGAAGATCCGGGAGGATTAGTCCGTCTATACCAACCTCGTGACACTTCTTTGCAAAACGTTCAATACCGTATTTAAACACAGGATTCAGGTATCCCATTAAAAGCAGTGGGATTTTTACCTTATCACGGATATCTTTTAATTGTTCAAAAAGTCGGTCCAGGGTCATCCCGTTTTTTAAGGCTTGTTCACTTGTTTTTTGAATAACAGGACCATCGGCTAACGGATCACTGAATGGCATGCCAATCTCAATCATATCTGCACCTGATTCTTCAAGCTTTTTAATGATGGTAACAGTATCATTGAGATTCGGATGACCGGCAGTGAAAAATACCGATAATATATTGTTTTTCTTTTTCTGAAAAAGGATGTCTATTCTGTTCATTGATTTGTATTAAAGGATGTTTCGTTTCATCATTTCAGTCATATAAGCTTCCATGTCTTTGTCTCCGCGGCCTGATATTGTTATTACAACTGTTTCATCGGGGCCAAACTTTTTTAGGTCAAGTGCTGCCAATGCATGCGCTGATTCCAGTGCAGGAATAATACCCTCAATTTCGGTCAGGGTAAAAGCGGCATTTAATGCTTCCTGATCGGTGGCGCTCAGAAATTCAGCCCTTCCGCTGTTAAACAGATTGGCATGTAAAGGACCAATTCCAGGATAATCCAGTCCGGCAGAAATAGAATATGGCTCAATGATTTGCCCGTCGTTATCCTGCATTAGGAGAGTTTTGCTTCCATGAATAATACCGGTGTCACCTGTTTTGGTTGTAGCGGCAGTTTCTCCTGTATCAACTCCCAATCCGGCAGCTTCTACCGCAATCAGGTTTACATCCTCATCATTCAGAAAATGATAAAATGAACCAGCAGCATTACTTCCTCCACCAACACAAGCAATGACATGATCCGGTTTCTCATTGCCGGTTTTCTCTTTTAGTTGCCATCTTAATTCTTCACTGATCACCGACTGGAAGAGTGCAACCATATCAGGATAGGGGTGAGGACCGACTACGGATCCGATCAGATAATATGTATCTTCCGGATGATTAATCCAGTCACGTATTGCTTCATTGGTAGCATCTTTAAGCGTTTTATTCCCACAGGTAGCTGCCTTGACCTCTGCTCCCAGCATTTTCATTCTGGCAACATTCGGGGCCTGTCGTTTAATGTCGGTTTCACCCATATAAACAATGCATTGTAGTCCCATTAGGGCACAAACCGTAGCTGTAGCTACACCATGCTGTCCGGCACCGGTTTCTGCAATGATACGGTTCTTACCCATATGCCTTGCCAGCAGTATCTGGCCAATGGTATTATTAAGCTTATGTGAACCGGTATGGTTCAGATCTTCTCTCTTAAGATAAATCTTTGTATTATACTTCCTGCTCAGATTTTTAGCATAATAAAGTGGACTTGGTCTGCCGGCATAATCCTTTTGTAATTCTGCAAATTCTTTTTGAAACGCTTCCGAAAATATAACGGGTTCATATGTATCCAGAAGTTGGTCAATATTGGGTTGTAGCATTTCGGGTATGTATGCTCCTCCAAAATCGCCGTAGAATCCTTCCTGATTTGCAAGATATTTAGATTGTATTCTTCTCATTTTATAAATTTTCTTGTGCACTCAATATTTTAATAATAAGGCGGTTAAAAGTCCCATTTAGGTTCATTCGCCCTGATGTTTGTCAAAAAAGCAGTAAGTTGGTTAACATCTTTTAATCCGGGTTCAGTTTCAAATTTGCTATTCAAATCCAATGCATAAATATTCAGATTGCTTAGATCGGAAATTGCAGATTCATCACCGGGGCCTATTCCTCCACTCATGAAGATAGGTTTACTATTTTTATACCGGTTTAAAATATGCCAGTCGAATTTCGTTCCGCTACCCCCGTATGCCGAAGTTTTGGTGTCAAACAAAAAATAGTCGCAACTTACTTCATAAGACTTCAACTGATTAAAATCGAAATGTTCATCAATCCTGAAAGCTTTGATAATTATAAAACCCAGATCGTGTAACCGGTCGCAAAATTGAGGTGTTTCTTCTCCATGAAGCTGCAATGCTGTCAGATCATATATTTTAGCCAAATCCAGAATGTTTTCAAATGTTTCATTCACAAAAACTCCTGTCTTAATAATTGATGGAGGCAATGATCCCAGAATTTCAGGATTAAGTTTGCCGACTACGTATCGCGGTGATTTGGGATAGAATATAAAACCCATGAAGTCCGGATTTAATGCGGCAACATCTTTAATGCTGTCTTTATATAGCATCCCACATACCTTAATTTTCATTTTTTAAATTTTAGAATCAAGTATCAGGTATCAAGAATCATGATTTTGTTTAATGGAGTCAGTCAGTTGTTAAGTTGTCTTCACCAGACTTCTGGCTTGTTGCCATATTTTTAACTCCAGATAATTATACATCATATTAATTTTTATCTTGATTCTGGTGTCTAGATACCTGTGTTTTTAATGTTTTTTATAAAATCAATACAAGCTTGCCCCGGATCATTGGTTTTCATGAAATTTTCGCCAATAAGAAAACCTTCAAAACCAAATTGCTTCAGGTATTGAATGTTCTTTATATCGCTGATTCCGCTTTCGGCTACCTTAACACAATTCTCAGGAATAAACTTTCCAACTTCAACCGAGGTGTCAATATTAACCTCAAAGGTTTTCAGGTTTCTATTGTTGACGCCGACAATTTCGATGATGGGATCGTACTTTTCAAGTTCTTCAGCATTATGAACCTCAAACAAAACTTCAAGGCCAAGGGAGTATGCATACTGAGCCAGTGATTTTACTTCATCTTTCTCAAGTATCGCTGCAATCAAAAGGATAGCACTTGCCCCTATTGCACGGGCTTCCAGAATTTGAAACGGATCAATAATAAAGTCTTTTCTAAGAATTGGGATCGTTGTTACATCGCGTGCATCGGTGAGGTCCTGTGCGGTTCCTCCGAAAAATGCTTTGTCGGTTAGAACCGAAATAGCACTGGCGCCTGCTTGTTCGTAATTTCGGGTTACATCCTGAACCTGCGCATTCCCATTTATCAGTCCTTTTGAAGGTGATTTACGTTTAAATTCGCAGATAATTCCCGACTTTTCCGGATCCTGTAAAAATGTTTTTAAAGACGGAATAGCAGCGGAACTGATGCTTTTCTCCAGCTGTTTTTCAGAAATCATCACCTTTTTTTCGGCGACTTCTACTTTTTTATTGGCTACTATCTTATCGAGAATATTCATGATCAGTTCGTAATCTGTTTTAGTACGTTTAGCGCTTTACCACCCATAAGTGATTCGCGTGCATCTTCTATGCAGCCCTCGAGTGTTTTGGAATTTCTGACGCATTTCAGGGCCATTCCGGCATTTGACAAAACGGCGTTGTTCTGAGCTTCGGTTCCTTGGCCGGTAAGAACGGATTCGAAAATTTCGGCGGCTTCCTTTACAGAGTGTCCTGCAAATAGTTCTTCCTCTTTCAGTTGTCTGAACCCAAGATCTTCCGGTCGCATCACTTCTTCGGTTACGTTGGTTGTAATTTTGAAGTCTCCTGTGAGGGAAATTTCATCATAACCGTCAAGCGAATGAATAATAATATAGTTTGTATCAGTCTGCTGAAGAATATAATTGTACATCCTCATTGTTTCAAGGTTGTAAACACCGGCCATCTGATTTTTCGGTTTCGATGGATTAATAATAGGACCAAGTACATTAAAAAAGGTCTTCATACCAAGCTCTCTGCGTATCGGTGCTACAGCTTTCATGGCAGGATGAAACAACGGTGCATGCAAAAAACAGATGTTGTGTTTATCTATCTGATTCTTCAGCTTATCCACGTCGTCGGTAAACTTGTAGCCAAAATATTCCATCACATTGCTGGATCCGCACGAAGATGAAACGCTGTAATTTCCGTGCTTAGCAACCTTTTCGCCGGCACCGGCAACCACAAGGGATGAAAGGGTTGAGATGTTGAAGGTATTTTTACTGTCACCTCCGGTTCCGCATAAATCAATAGTATAAAAATCACTAAAATCAACTGGAAGGCACAGCTCCTGAAGGGTTTCGCGAAATCCACTCAATTCGTCTACCGTGATGGAACGCATCATGAATACGGTAAGGAATGCTGCAATCTGAGAATTATTAACTTCTCCTTTCGAAATGGCGTACAAAGCCTCTTTCGCTTCTTTTTTAGTCAGCGTTTGATGTTCTGCAAGTCGTTGTAATATCTTTTTCATCTCAGCAATTTTCTAACCAGTTTTTAATCATTTTCTTTCCCTCCGGTGTTAGTATTGACTCAGGATGGAATTGTACGCCTCTGACATTATGTGTCTGGTGGCGTATTCCCATAATCGCACCCTTGTCATCAACAGAGGTAATATGCATTTCTTTGGGAAGGTCTTCTTTGCTTACAACCCACGAATGGTAACGTCCCGCTTCAAATTCTTCTGAAACATTTTTATAAAGCAATTCTTCTTTATCAGTAATTCGCATGGTAGTTGCCACACCGTGGTAAACCTTGTTCAGGTTGTAGATGCTTCCGCCATAAACCTCTGCGATAGCCTGACATCCCAGACAGACACCAAAAATGGACTTGCTTTCGCCCCATCGTTTAATCAGGGGTTTAAGAATTCCTGCTTCGTCAGGAATGCCAGGTCCCGGAGAAAGAAGTATTTTATCATATTTCCCGACTTCCTCAACTGAAATTTCATCATTTCGATATACATCAACCTGCGCAGTACTTAATTCCTTTAAATAATGTACCAGGTTGTATGTAAAACTGTCGTAATTATCAAGCACTAATATTTTCATCTTTTGATAATTTATATATTTAATATTGTATCAAGTATCAAGTATCAGGAATCAAGACTCTGTTTTAGTGATTCACTGAGACGATAAATCATTTTTTGAATTTCTTTAAGATCATTGATGACAGAGCTAACATTTTCTTCTGATACATAACCCAGATCAATGCATAAAAATAATTGTGTCTCTAATTCAAAAGCTGAGCCGTTTGCGATTGAATGAAATCGAACAAATTCTTTATTTGTATGTCTTCCTGCACCTTCGGCAATGTTTGATGGTATCGATAAAACCGCACGTTGCATCTGACTAATTAAAACATATTGTTGATTTTGATCTATCGAATCTGTTAATGTATAAATAGATTTTACTAAACTTCTGGCTTGTTGCCATATTTTTAACTCCGGATAATTATGCATCCTAAATTATTTTAGTTAATCTTGATACTTGTGTCCTGATACTTGTGTCTATAGCTATATTTCTTTGGCTGTTTCTATTGCTTTCTTCAAAGCCCCCAGCTTATTATTAACTTCGTTAAGCTCGCTTTCTTCCTTCGATTCCGAAACGATTCCTGCACCGGCCTGATAATAAAGTGTATTGTTTTTACATAAAAATGAACGAATCATTATGGCATGGTTCACATCGCCATTGAATCCAAGAAAACCGATGGCACCACCATAATAACCTCTTGCTTCAGATTCATATTTATCAATCAGTTCCATTGCTTTATACTTTGGTGCTCCGGATAATGTTCCTGCCGGGAATGTGTTTCCTAAAACTTCTATAGGGTTCGTGCCTTTATTCAGCTTGCCGCTAACCTCAGAAACCAAATGAAGTACGTGGGAATAATATTGAACTTCCCTGTAGGTTTCTACAATAACATGGTCCGAATTCCGACTCAGATCATTTCTTGCCAGGTCTACCAACATTACATGCTCGGCATTTTCTTTTTCATCCTTACAAAGCTTATCTGCCAGAATTCTGTCTTGTTCGTCATTTCCGGTTCTTTTAAAGGTCCCGGCTATCGGATTAATAATTGCTTTGCCTTTTTCAACCTTAATTTCCGCCTCCGGGGATGATCCGAATATTTTATATCCGCCAAAGTCGAAATAAAACAGATAAGGAGAGGGATTGATGTTTCTTAAAGCACGATACACATTAAACTCATCACCTTTAAATTTCTGAGAAAACCGTCTTGAAAGTACGATTTGAAAAACATCGCCTCTAAAGCAGTGTGACTTTCCGTGCGTAACCATATTCATATATTCCTGATCTGTCAGGTTGGAGACTTCATCCATTGAAGGATTGAATTTATGGGCGCCCAGTTTTTTATCGTTCAGGATCACCTTAATTCTGTCCAGTGTCCTGTCTTCGCCTTCCATAAGATTTTCGGTCAGATATATCCGGTTGTTAAAATGGTCGAACGTAATAATATAACGGTAAAAGAAATAGCGCATCTCAGGAATGTGATATCCTACCGGCTCGGGCGAACTGAATTTGATGTTTTCGAAATACTGAACGGCGTCATAGGCACTGTACCCGAAAATGCCGTTGTTATCCATGTCTTCACCCAATCTGAAAATGTCGAATGAATCCAGAAACTTTTTAAGCTCATCCACAACTTTAACTGAGCCGGTAATTTCCCTGTCTTCTTTAGATCCGTCAGCGTATAGAATTTTTATCAGGTTTTGGTTGACCTCAAACCCACCTTTGACATCGAAACAGATAAAACTGCGGCTGTTACGGTTCCCGTGATAATCCGAACTTTCCAGTAGTGAAGTGTTGGGGAATTTGTCCCGCAACTTCAGGTAAATGCTGACAGGAGTTTCCGTGTCCGTTATGCCTGCAGGTAATGCCTGTGTGTGTGCTAAAATCTTTATCGGCTTCATATGTTGTTATTTTTAAATAAAAAAAGACCTGCCGGGAATTCCGACAGGTCTTATATTTTTAACATAGAACGACCAGCTTATTTCCCGGATTTAAGAAATAATCTGTGCCACCACCATGTATTTGTTTCGAAAAATGTCATTTTGTTTGTTTCTTTTGCAAAAGTAAGACAATTTTTAAAAAAACAAAATATTCTGATTTGCAATGCTGTTAAATGAAAATATGCATCGATATAAACAAAATGTAAATCAGGATGTTATTAGATTATTGTAACGTGAAATTATGATTACGAGATATAAGTTTTGTTAAACCTTATTTGAAAATCCTTCGGGTTGCTAAAAAAGTTTTGCACAATTGTTAATTTGATTTATATTTGCACCCACAGGACTACAACGTTTTTGATTCAAACTCACAACGTTTTTCTAAGATAATCATATAAATTTATTTATCCTTTCATTTACTAGTGATATAATCATTTAATTATGTATGACATTATTGAGTTAAGCAATAAGCTTTTACCAGATTTGAGGGCAATTGCGAAAGACCTGGATATCAAAAGTGTTGAAAAATACAGGAAACAGGATTTGATTTATAAAATTCTTGATGTTCAGGCTGTAAAGGCTTCGGAAGGATCCGGAGCTGATGCAGATAAAAAGCAAAGACCCAGAAGAACACGAATAAAAGTATCTGGAGAAGCTGCTGCTTCTGCAACTTCTGAAGGGAAGTTTGTTAAACGAAATGCCGTTAAACCTGAAGAAGACAAAAATACCAAAGAAGAAAAGGAATCATCCAAACCTGTGATCAACACCCGTTATGAATCTCAAAGTAACGATGATTACAAGGCACCTCCAAAGGTTGAGAAAAAAAGAGAGATCACAACTTCTTCATTTAAAAAGGCAAATAAAGAGAGACCGGGTAATGGTAATGGCAATAGTAAGCCTCAACCCTGGCAACAAAACGGGGATAACAGGCCCCGTCAGCAAAGCAATAATAATGGGAATGTAGGTTCTCAGCAAACGAGACCTGCTGCGACTAAGGAGAAAAAGCAACAGGATCTTCCTGATGGATTAGACAAGAACTTTGAGTTTGATGGAATTATTTCAAGTTCTGGTGTTCTTGAAATCATGCAGGATGGTTACGGATTCTTACGTTCTTCGGACTTTAATTATTTGAATTCTCCGGACGATATATATGTATCGCAGTCGCAGATTAAATTATTTGGGTTAAAAACCGGTGATACAGTTACCGGAACTATTCGTCCTCCCAAAGAGGGCGAAAAATATTTCCCGTTGATTAAGATCAGTACCATCAATGGTCGCTCACCTGATGAGATACGCGACAGGGTACCGTTTGATCACCTTACACCGTTGTTCCCAAATGAGAAGTTCAACTTATGTGGTGGAAAACATTCCAATATTTCGACAAGAGTTGTGGATATGTTTTCTCCAATCGGTAAAGGGCAGCGCGGTTTAATTGTGGCTCAGCCGAAAACCGGTAAGACAGTACTATTGAAAGACATCGCCAACGCTATCTCGGAAAATAATCCGGAAGTTTATCTGTTGATCCTGTTGATTGACGAACGTCCGGAAGAGGTGACAGATATGGCACGCAGTGTAAATGCAGAAGTTATTGCATCAACATTTGATGAACCTGCAGATCGCCATGTAAAAGTAGCCAATATTGTATTGGAAAAAGCCAAGCGTATGGTTGAATGTGGTCACGATGTCGTTATTCTTTTAGACTCTATTACACGTTTGGCACGTGCTTACAATACTGTAGCTCCGGCATCAGGTAAAGTGTTGTCCGGTGGTGTGGATGCAAATGCATTACACAAACCAAAACGGTTCTTTGGTGCTGCACGTAATATTGAAGAAGGCGGATCACTTACTATTTTGGCAACAGCGTTGACCGAGACCGGTTCAAAAATGGACGATGTAATTTTTGAAGAGTTTAAAGGAACCGGTAACATGGAATTGCAGCTTGACCGCAAACTTTCAAACCGTCGTATTTTCCCTTCTGTGGATATCATTGCTTCAAGTACACGTCGCGAAGATTTGTTGCTTGATTCTGAATTCCTCAACAGAATGTGGATACTGCGTAAGTTCTTAAGCGATATGACTTCCCTGGAAGCAATGGAATTCCTGAAAGACAGACTGGTAAAAACCAGTAGTAACGAAGAATTCCTGATTACAATGAATCAGGGCTATTAATATTAAACAAAAGGATTTTAAAGGTCTGCTCTATAAGGGGCAGACTTTTCTGTATATATAACTTAGTATGCTGCATCGGAAATTTTCGTTAAAACAATACAATACGTTTGGCCTGGATGTTACCGCAAACTATTTTTTTGAATATGAGGCGGTGCATGATCTGGTGGACTTTTTGTCGGAAACCGATCTGAAGTCACATCCGGTGTTTTTTCTTGGTGGTGGCAGCAATGTGTTGTTCACTAAGAACTTTGACGGTTTGATCCTTCACTCCAGAATTGAAGGAAAGGAAATTGTATATGAAGATCACGACAACGTTTATGTACGTGTAGGAGCCGGGGAAGACTGGGATGAATTTGTGGGGTGGTGTGTGGAGAATGAATACGGCGGTGTAGAAAATCTTTCACTGATTCCAGGTCATGTAGGGGCATCGCCGGTTCAGAATATCGGAGCTTACGGTGTGGAGGCGAAGGATGTGATTGATGTTGTGGAAGCCGTGAATTTTAATACTGGTAAAATCAGTAAGTTCTTAAATGAAGAATGTGAATTTGGTTATAGGGACAGCATTTTTAAGAATGCTTTGAAAGATAAATTTATTGTTACACGGGTAACCTTCAAGCTTTCAAAAAAGCCAGGTTTTGTTCTTAATTATGGCAATGTTTCAAATTACCTGAAAGAAAAATACGGTGAACCGACATTGCAGAATATCAGGCAATCCATCATTGAAATCAGGGAAAGTAAGTTGCCCGATCCTGAGAAGACTGGAAATGCAGGAAGCTTTTTTAAAAACCCCGTGGTTTCTGATGATATTTTTTCTGTATTAAAAGAACAAAACCCGGATATTCCATCGTATGAAGTTGAAAACGGGTTTAAGATTCCTGCCGCATGGCTTATTGATCAGTGTAATTTGAAGGGATATAAAATTGGTGGAGCCCAGGTGCACGATAAACAACCGTTGGTTATTATAAATACTGGCAAAGCAACAGCTGATGATATTGTAGCACTTTCTGATCACGTAAGACAAAAAGTAAAAGATAATTTTGGAATAACACTTCATCAGGAAGTGATATTTATAGGATAGATTATGGCTGATAAAAAAAGCATCAAAGATTTAGGAGAATTTGGATTGATAGATTATCTGACGAAAGATATCGTTCCAATCCACAAATCAACGTTGAAAGGTATTGGCGACGATGCTGCTGTTTTGGATTATAAGAATAAGCAGGTCGTTGTTACTACAGATCTCCTGCTGGAAGGCATTCACTTTGATCTGGTTTATACGCCCTTAAAGCATCTTGGGTATAAAGCCGTGGTTGTTAATTTGTCGGATGTTGTTGCCATGAATGCTACACCAAAACAGATTACAGTGTCAATCGGCATTTCTTCCCGGTTCACCCTTGAAATGGTTGAGGAATTATACAGTGGGATCAGGCTGGCTTGCGAAACTTATCAGGTAGATTTGGTCGGTGGTGATACTTCGGCATCATTAACCGGCTTAACCATTAGTATTACCTGCATTGGAGAAGGAAAGAAAGATGAGCTTGTCTATCGTTCGGGAGCAAAAGATACGGATATTATTTGTGTAACAGGAGATTTAGGTGCTGCCTATGTGGGCTTACAACTCCTGGAACGCGAAAAAAAGGTGCTTGAAGATGTTAAAGGTGTTCAGCCCGATTTTGAAGGATTTGAATATGTGCTTGAGAAACAACTTAAGCCTGAAGTTCGGTTGGATATTATCAAAAATCTGCGTGAGAAAGAAATTCCGGTCACTTCGATGATGGATATTTCAGACGGGCTTTCGTCAGAATTATTACATATTTGTAAGCAATCCGAATGCGGATGCAGAGTGTACGAAGACCGGATTCCGATTGATTACCAGACAGCAAAACTTGCAGAAGAGTTTAATATGAACCTGGTAACTGCAGCCCTGAATGGTGGAGAGGATTACGAGTTGTTATTCACCGTGCCGATAGATTATTATGACAAAGTAGTTATGATTGAAGGGGTTAAGGTGATTGGTCATATTACTACGCCGGAGCTTGGAGCGTACTTAGTAACAAGAGGAGATCAGGAAATTCCCCTAATTGCGCAGGGATGGAATAGTATGGCAGAATAATTACCTGATGTACAGTAAAGAAGAAGAAAAGGAAATTAAGCTTGAATTCTGGCAGAATTTCAACGAATATTGCAGAAAACATCCTAAACTCAAAAGACAGAAGGTGCCTTTTATTCTGCATAATACAGGTATTAACCATGTAGATCTTAAGTTTGATGTGGGACGTGAATGGATCAGGGTGGCAATTGAAGTGAACCACAGAAATGAGGCTCGTCGGTTGGATGTGTATGAGTACGTTGAAGCTTTTAAAGTAATTTTAGAGCAGGACCTTGAAAATGTTATCTGGAATTTTGCGTTTATCAGGGAAAACGGACAGGAAGTGGGGAGAGGTTATGTGGAAAAAACAGGGGTTGATTATCTTAATTCTCCGGATTGGCAGGAGATTTTCAGGTTCATGGTGGACAACATGATTATATTACAACAGAATTTCTTTGAGATCAGGGATACATTAAAACAACAATTACGATCAGTTATGTGAGGTAAAAGCTTTAATAAATTCATTATTTTTACAAAAAACTGTCGGGCTTGAGACCACAATACATCTTAATACTACTATTCATTTTGCTTTTAGGTGCATGTAAACCAACCAAATATGTGCCTGAGAATGAATATCTGTTGAGCGATGTAAAAATCAATTTTGAGGAACTCGAAATGAATCCTTCAGACTTGAAACCTTATCTCAAACAAAAGCCAAACCTTAAAATCTTAGGTCTTTTTAAATTCCATCTTGGATTATATAATATGTCCGGTTCAAATATGGATAGGTGGTGGAACAGATGGTTCCGCAGAATAGGAGAGGAACCTGTTGTTTACGATGAATTTTTGGTTGAAAGGTCAGCACAGGAGCTGCAAAAATACCTCAATAACAAAGGATATTTATATGCAGATGTTGAGGACACCACCATATTTCTTGAAAGAAAGCACAAGGCAAAAGTAATTTACGATGTAACGCCAAATAAACCATTTACCATTCTGGATCATAAAGAGCGAATTGATGATCCAAATATAAAATCGTTAGTTGATGCAGATTCAGCAAATACTCTGATAAAGGATGGTGACAATTTTGATGTTGATATATTAAACCAGGAGCGTGACCGAATTACCAATTTATTACGCCAAAAAGGGTATTACAATTTTTCCCGGGATTACATCTATTATATGGCTGACAGCAGCATACAACCTTTAAGTATTGTTGATACACTTATCTTGCGTAATCCTACAATAGTTAATGCATTGAACCAAAAGGTGGAATCCACACATCTGCAATATACCATCAGGGATATTTATTTTATAACCGATTTTGATCCCCAAAAAGCATTAAAAGAACCGTCTACCTATTATGAAGCATTCGATACAACAGAGTATAACGGCCTAAAAATCCTGTATCAGGATAAATTAAAAATTAAACCGCTTATTCTGTCTGTCAATAATCTGATAAGGCGAGGAGAGTTATTTAATTATCGCAATGTGGAAAGAACACATGCTTTGCTGGCAGCAATTCCTATCATAAGATATGTCAATATCAGGTTTAATGAAAATAAAACTATTGAACCAACACTGGACTGTTTTATCCAGATTACATACGCAAAATCTCAGGGTTACTCATTTGACATTGAGGGTACAAATCAGTCAGGTAATATTGGGGCAGCAATAAACCTTGGATACAATCATAAGAACCTTTTTAAAGGAGGTGAGATGTTCAATACCAAGCTTAGTGTGGCACGTGAAACCCAGACCGGATTAAAGGATAAAACGGCATTTAACTCTGATGAGCTTGGGTTTGAAACTTCGCTTTTATATCCACGTTTTCTGTTTCCATTCCTGAGTAATTATTTTGTGGATAATATAAAGTCGAACACAAACTTTAAGGCCTCAATTAACTTTCAGCGGCGCCCGGATTATGAACGCTATATTGCCAGTCTCGGGACCCAGTATAATTTAAAAAATAAAAGTAACTGGAGCCATCAGTTTATTTTTCCGGATCTGAATTATGTCAGTATCCCTTTTATGACCGATACGTTTAAACAGTACATAAATCCTACATTTCTGAAATACAGTTACGAGAATCACGTGATTCTTGGAGCCGGTTATAACGTGGCATTTAACGATCAGGAAATTAGAAAATACCGCGATTCCAAATATTTCAGAATTGGCTTTGAAAGCTCCGGTAATTTTATGTATTTGTATAATCAGATAGCCGGAACGACGAGACCCGAAAACGGTTATAATTTTCTTGGCATCAAATATTCGCAATATGTAAAATTTGATTTGGAAGGCACCTACAACCGTCGAATAGATGATAAGAATGCTATTGTTTATCACGCGGCATTTGGCTTAGGCCTGCCTTATGGTAACAGTGATGTTTTGCCTTTTGAAAAACGCTATTTTGGTGGAGGGGCCAACGGAGTAAGGGGTTGGCAGGTACGGCAATTGGGACCCGGTATATTTAAAGAAGCCAATTCAATTTATATGAATAAAACCGGAGATGTGAAATTGCAGTTCAATCTGGAATACAGGTTTAAGCTGATTTGGGTGGTTGAGGGAGCTTTATTTTCTGATGTCGGAAATATCTGGACTATCAGGGATTACAACGAAGATCAGCCCGGTGGCGTGTTCCGGTTCAATAGCTTTTATAATCAGCTGGCTATGGCTTATGGAATTGGAGCCCGGCTCGATTTCAGTTTTTTCGTTTTCCGCGTAGATCTTGGAATCCGGGGATATGATCCGGCCCGCCCTGCCGGAAACCGTTGGGTAAGTTCACCATCGTTTACTAACGATATGGTACTGAATCTTGCAATCGGTTATCCTTTCTGATCTAACTTAGTGCCTGACGGATATCTTCAATTAAATCTTTACTGCTTTCAATACCAACAGATAAGCGCATCATTGTTGGTCTGATACCCATTCCTGTACGTTTCTCTTCAGAAAACTCACAATAAATTGTTGACCACGGATGTATAATCAACGATTTGTTATCGTTTAAATTTGTTGCGCGTCGTATAATATTCAACTTGTTCATAAACCGGAAACACGCTTCTTCCGATTCCAGATCAAAAGTCATAATTGTTCCGGGAACTCCGGTAAAATATTTTTGAGCCAGATTGTAATATGCTGATGATTTAAGGCCGGGATAGTCAACGCGGGAAATTGAATTCTCTGCTTCCATAAATTCACCCAGTTTTATGCAATTTTCATAACAGCGTTCCAGACGAAGTTCAAGAATATCCAGACCCTGTATCTGGTAATGTGCGGTTTGGGCAGACATACATGGACCAATATTACGGAATATGTTTTTACGTAGTTTTGCAGCAAATGCATTTGGACCAAATTTCTCAGAATAAATTTTCAGATTCGGATTTTTATTCCAATCGAATGTGCCGTTATCCATAACTGCACCACCAACAGACGTTGCGCCACCCGAAATATATTTGGTTGTTGACATCACTTCAATATCAACACCGTGCTGTATTGATGAAAAGATATTCGGAGGAGTTAGCGTACTGTCCACCACCAATATTATTCCTTTCTCCCTGGCAAGTTCCGATATCATATTAAAATCGGGAATTTCAAGTTGAGGGTTAGTGACTGATTCAAGATAAATTAACCGCGTATTTTGGTCAATCCGGGACATGATACCAGCTTTGTTCTTGAAGTCTACTATTCTGTTTTCGATCTTAAAGGCTTTAATCGTTTGATTGAAAAAAGCATAGGTATGTCCAAAAAGATTTGCTCCTGAGATAATATTATCTCCGGCAGCACATAATGTGAGTATTGTTGTTGATATTGCCGCCATTCCTGATGCCATTGCTATAACCTGATGGCTGTTTGTAAGTGTTTTCAATTTCAATTCAAGGTATTCAACAGTTGGATTTCCGGTTCTGCTGTAGGCATGTGCCGGTAATTTCCCCTGAAAATTATTGGCGATATCTTCCGCTGAATCAAATTCAAAAGCTACCGCATTATAAACCGGCATTTGCAATGCATTATATGGTTCATTTTTAGGATAATCCACGTTTAAAGACCTTGTTGTAAAACTTTTCATATGATACGTTTTTGTTTGATCCCGGCTCAATGTATTCAGAGACTGATGATTAATAATCTTAAATAAAATGGTTATAAATACAAATAATTAAATATGCGTTTACTAATACTCATATATTTTTGCTATTTTGACACAAAAATAATAATATGCCGGTTTCACCGATAATCTTCAGTGAAGATTATAACAAGTTTAAGGATGATGTTGTGCCTAAAAGTGAATATTTGTATTTGCTTCAGAGGTATGATGCCCTTTTTAACGGAAATTTCGACATTGTTTATTTGCATGATGCAAAAGGGAAGCTGTTAGATATAAACGTAGCCGGAACCGATGTATTAGGTTATTCAAGGGAAGAACTTCTTACAATGAATCTGTTGGATGTTGTTTGTCCTGAACACCATTCTGAGATAATTGAGATCATTCAGCGGGTGGCCGATGAAGGTTCGAAAGGATTATCGCGTGAATATAAAGTTAGGACCAAAAATGGCAGAATCATGTGGCTTTATACCCGCTCGAATGTTTTGATTAACGAAAATAACCAGACGTTTATTCAAGGATTTGCTCACGATGTAACACATCGTAAAAAGTATGAAGCCGAATTGCTTGAAGCCAGAAAAAGAGCAGAGGAAAGTGATTTACTGAAATCAGCTTTCCTGGCTAATATGTCGCATGAAATAAGAACTCCTTTAAATGCTATTCTCGGATTTGCTGAACTTATCTCCAACGATGAGTTGGAGTTGGATCAAATAAAGGACTTCAGCACTTTAATTCACAAGAACGGGGAGTACCTTTTGAATATCCTGTCCGATATTATTGACGTGGCAAGAATAGAATCAGGTCAGGTTGAAATTAACAAGGAGAAAGTAAAGATTAATTCGTTGTTAAAAGAGGTGGAGGAAACCATTAGGAATAGTCATCATTACAGGGAAAAGAGAGATAAAGTACAGTTTGAAATTTCTACTAATGGTTATGATCCTGTTATTTACACGGATTCAATCAGACTGAAGCAGGTTTTGTTTAATCTTATCAATAACAGTATTAAATTCACTAATTCAGGTTACGTGAAGCTTGAATATCATCTGAATGAAACACATATGGGAATAACAGTATCGGATAGTGGAATCGGAATTAACAAGGAGTCCCAGGAGATTATTTTCGAAAGATTTGGTCAGGCTGAAGATACAGGAAAAAATAAACTTCCTGGAACCGGATTGGGGTTGTCAATTTGTAAGGGATTGGTTGAATTAATGGGAGGACAGATCTGGATGGAGTCAGAAGTTGGCAAAGGGAGTAAATTTTACTTCACGGTTTCGGTTGAGTAAAAGCCGGTAGCATATTTACGCTGCCACATTCAGGACACATTTCGGTCTGATCAGCACCCATACATGTATCTACCTGATCGTACTCCACATCTTCACCTTCCCAGCCACACTCCAAACAACGGTATTTTTTATCACCCATGACTTAATTTTGAGCTAAAATAAGCATTGAACTCTGTTAAACCATCTAAAAGTAAAATATTCTGAAAATTTATTGGCTATCTTTAGCAACATAAAGCAAAGCATATGATTAAAAAGATATTCGTGTTATTATTCCTGATTCCTGTATTTGCATATGGCCAGGATAAAGAGGTAGAAGTAGGAGACAAGGTCCCTGATTTTACATTTGCGGTCAGCAAAACAAAAAATGCAAGTATTAAGGACTACAGAGGCAAATATGTGCTAATTGTATTTTTTGCAACCTGGTGCGGTCCTTGTATACAGGAATTGCCACATGTAGAAGAACAGATATGGGATGTATATAAAGATAATCCCGATTTTGAGCTTATGGTATTTGGTCGGGAACATACCTGGGAGGAAGTGGATAAATTCAAAGCTATGAAAAATTTTGATATGCCTTTTTATCCGGATCCGGACAGAAATGTATTTTCAAAGTTTGCTACGAAGTATATTCCACGATCATTTTTGATAGATAAAGATGGAAATATAATCTATAAAACCATAGGATTCACAACAGAGGAATTTGAAAAACTGGTCGCAAAAATTAAATCGGATTTAGCATCACAGTAGTCCCGGATACAAAAAAGTGAGCCGCTGGCTATCAGACTTTTATTATCTTTTTTTGTCTTTACAGCATTTAACTCCTTCCTTATTAATTTTAGTTTGGAATAATCATTTTATAGACAGTTATAGTCTGAACACTTTTTTTAAAAGGGTGTTTATATGGTGAACATTAAAACCTTAATAAAATTTATATGGATAAAGTAATGAATCCGATTGGCCGCCTGATGGGTTTAAGGTATAAATCTCATCCATGGCATGGAGTAGAAATCGGAAAGGAGGCACCACAAAAACTAACTTGTTTTGTAGAAATGGTTCCAACGGATACAGTAAAGTTTGAACTGGATAAAAAAACGGGTTACCTGAAAATAGACCGGCCTCAGAAGTATTCTAACATTATCCCTGCGCTTTATGGATTTATTCCACAGACATACTGTAGTGAAAAAGTGGGGGAATATTGCCGTGAAAAAACGGGAAGAGAGGGTGTTCATGGGGACAGGGATCCTCTGGATGTTTGTATTTTAACCGAAAAGGTTATTTCGCATGGCGACATTCTGGTTGATGCCCGTCCAATAGGTGGTTTCAGATTTATTGACGGTAATGAAGCCGATGATAAAATTGTTGCGGTATTGGATAACGACGCGGTGTATGGCAGATATAACGATATCAGTGATTGTTCCAGTGAAGTAATCGACCGTCTTCAGCACTATTTTCTTACATACAAAGATTTGCCGGGGAAACCTATTCAGGCGGAAATTACACATACGTATGGAAAGGAAGAAGCTTACGAGGTGATCCGACGTTCCGTAGAAGATTACAAGACCAAATTTGAAAACCTCTACGAGATTCTTTCGGAAGTTTAGAGATTCCGGTCTTCAAGGAAACGTTCAATAAGCCGGGATACAGGAAAACCCGTTATCTCGCTTTTTTTTATCCTTACCGCATCTTCATCCGATTTGGGAAATTTATCGTTTATTACTGCAAAACGTGCAAAAATAACCTGATGCGACAAGATGTGCTTATACATTTCAGAAAGGAAAGTAATTTCATTATTTTCTGATTCTTTTTTGGCATAATTACTGATTGTAGTCAGAACTGTTTCGTCCTCCAGATTGTCCGTTTCAATTAAAGGAAATTCATACAAACCCTGCCAGATATCATTCCCATTTCTTTTGGTGATCCAGGTTTGTTCCTGATATTCATATACCAGGTAAAGAAAATATCTGGTACGCTGTTTAATACGGTTTTCTTTCACAGGTAGTTTATCAACAAGGTTTTTATGAAATGCTTCGCAACAATCGTTTAAAGTACAGCGGTTACAGTCCGGGTTTTTGGGAATGCAGTATAACGCTCCAAATTCCATCATAGCCTGGTTGTGTTCTCCCGGCTCATGAAGGTCCAGCAGTTCGCCAGCCAGCTCGTTTAAAACCTTTTTCCCTTTCGTGGAATTAACCGGCTCGCTAATGGCGAATAATCTTGAAATGACCCGGGCAACATTGCCATCAAGTACTGCATGAGGAAGATTGAAGGCGATGCTGCCAATAGCTGCAGCAGTGTATTCTCCGACACCTTTTAACGATAAAACAGATCTATAATCAGTTGGGAATATGCCGTTAAATTTTTGGGCAATCTGTTTTGCCGCAAAGTGAAGGTTTCTTGCACGGCTGTAATAGCCCAGGCCTTGCCAGAGTTTTAAAACATCCTGTTCATCTGCATTTGCAAGTGTGTTAACATCAGGAAACTGATTTACAAACCTGAGGTAATAATCCATTCCCTGCTTTACCTGCGTTTGCTGAAGAATAATTTCGGAGATCCATATTTTGTACGGATCAGAAGTTTGTCTCCATGGTAAATCCCGTTTATTCTTTTGATACCATTCCTGAAGTGAAAACCTTAATTTATTAAATGCTGTCATAAATAATATCCTGCCCTTCTGTTACGTTCACAAATAAAATGAATTAAAAGTTTTATTTTTAACCGATTTGTTGTTTTTTTGTAAAGCAAATTAATTCGCAAACATAAATACATTTTCTGATGAAAAATTTTCTTAAATACTTAGGAATTTTTATAGTGGTAATCGGTGTATTGCTTTTAATAATTCCTGCATTTCTTAATACAACAAGCAATATGAATCTTGCTATTGCCGCCGTTTTGATGGTAGTAGGATTAATTGCCCACATCATTCTGAATAAGTATATTACAGAATAAAAATCTGCATGAAAATGAACAGGAATCAGTATAACTGTATTCCTGTATTTTTATATCCTTACTTCCCCGTTGATCCAAACTGGAACAATATTTAAAACATCCAGGGAAAGACAGTAATCCAGATCTTTTTGCAATCCTTTCTTTTTAAGAATATTGTAGTGTTTGCATTCCGCAAGTGCTTTATGAAGATCCGGTTCGGCTTTGAAAAGGTGCAAATGTGCCGTTGCAATGTCTGTCAGTACATAATCTTTTTGGGTCATTAACTTATTTATAACAGCTCCGGCACACAATGCATCATCCAAAGAAAACTCGCCATTTGTCCCCGAACATAAAATTACAATGTCATTTGTGTTCTGATCCAGATAATTTACCACGGCCTCTAAATTTATAAATGAACCAATAATAACTTCCTGCGCACCAGTGGTTTTTAGTAAGGCACTTGTTCCGTTGGTGGTCGACATTATAATGACTTTGCCCTGTATGCTTTCGTTATTAAACTCGAAAGGAGAATTTCCTGCATCAAATCCCGGAACTTTATCTGCATGACGTTCGCCGGCTTTAAGCGGCTCTTCATAGTTTTCCGCAATACGGAAAACTTCTTCAGCTGTTTTTACCGGAATAATCTTTTTTGCGCCGTTGGCCAAAGCTGTTGCCATGACTGATGTTGCCCTCAGTACATCAATAACCACAACTGTTTTGCCTTTGATTTTGGCTGTATTTACATGTTCCGCTGATATTTCAACATCAATCGTCATAAGTTTAAATAAAAATCTTTGGTTAAACTTTTATACGCTTCACTGTATGTTCTGTCTGTATTTCTCAAAACGATTTTTTCAACAGAAAGTTGATTTGTGGTTTCTTTTTTTAATGTGAGCATTACCCGGTTTGGAGCTTTATCAGGTATTGGAATTACATTGCAGATTCCGGTTTTATATAACCCGTATTTAACCGCTTTTAAACTAAAACTATCGGCTTCCTTAACCGGAAGGATAAGATTCAAAGCCCCTTTTTCATTAAGCAATAAAGCACTAACCGAAAGTAATTCTTCGTGGGTAAGCGTATCATTATGTCGGGCAACTGAGCGTTGTAAGGTTGGTGATTTATGTCCGCCGGAAAAAAATGGAGGATTGGTGATGATCAGGTCGTAAGTTCTGTCGGGATTAAAATCCTGAATTTTCTGGTGATAAACAGATACTCTGTTTTGGAAAACAGAATTTTCTGCATTTTTCACAGCACATCCGTAGGCTGTCTCATCAATTTCTACAGCATCTATAAGAGCTTCAGGGAAACGTTGTGCCATCATCAGGGCCAATATACCTGTTCCGCAACCTATATCTAAAACTGATTTACACGAATGCTGTTTTATCCAGGAGCCCAAAAGTACGCTATCGGTGCCAACTTTCTGAGCTGCTCCTTCCTGATCAATTTCGAACTGCTTAAAACGAAAGCTTTCAGACATTAATTACATCAATTCAATCATGGCTTTTACCACATTCTCGGCATTTTCTGCCACCTGCAAAATAGTACTGTCAAGCATGTAACATGGTCCGGTAACAACCTTATAGTTTTTATCCACGACAACCTCCGTATAATCGGCAGGAATATGTTTGGCTCCCATAGTTTCAATGGCATTTGCCGTTTCTTCGTCCTCGCCGATGGTGACCTCAACCTTTGACAAAACTTTCGCGATTACCGTTGGAGCAATACACAGAGCTCCAATCACCTTTTTGCTTTCAGCAAATGCCTTAACAATGGCCGCAACCTGGGGATCAACCTCCATGTCAGCCCCTTCAAACGCAAAAGAACTCAGGTTTTTAGCAACACCAAATCCTCCCGGCATCAACAATGCATCATAATCTTCCGGGTCAAGTTCGGTTAATGCCGAAATATCGCCTCGGGCAATCCGGGCTGATTCAATTAACACATTTCTGGATTCAGGAATCACTTCTCCGGTTAAATGGTTAATAACGTGAGCCTGCAACTTGTCAGGAGCAAAAATTGAATAATCCAGGCCATTTTTGGCTAATGCCAGCATTGCCAAAACAGATTCATGAATTTCTGCACCGTCGTAAACGCCACAGCCTGAAAGGATAATTGCAACCTTTTTCATTACTTATGGGTTTTGTGTTTATACCTATCAAAGGTAAATGAATTAAAATAAACCCCAAAACCAAAAAATCCCCGGCTCATAAAAACCGGGGATTTCATATTCTGATAAATTTGATTACTTAATATCAGCTAGAATAAATTCTTTAGGGTACTTGTCGCCCAACCCAACGTGTAGTTTGACAAGTTCTCCATCGTAAGGCATTGTAATTTTTGTATGCATTTTCATGGCCTCGAAAACCAAAATGGTATCTCCAAACTTTAATTTCTGGCCTTCTTTTGCTTCAATAGCAACTACAGTACCGGGTATGTAAGAAACAATCTTGGTAGGATCAGGATATTCCCAAACCTTACGGTTATTAAATTTCCGTGTAGTTTTTGTGTGGTATACGGTATCGCCTATCCTAAAAGATTTCAATTCGGACTTTTGTTTGTCATCCATAATAAATCAAGCTTTAAATTTTAGAATGGAGGAATCCCGTGTTTTTTAGCCGGACGATGATCCTCTTTATTTTTACTAACTTCAAGAGCGTGGATGAGTAATTCCCGTGTTTCTTCCGGTTCAATTACTGAATCGATATATCCTTTTGCAGCGGCCACATATGGATTAGCAAATTTTTCACGGTACTCTTCAACTTTCTTAATACGCATTCCTTCGGGATCTTCCGCTTCCATGATTTCTTTTTTGAAGATAATGTTAGCTGCACCTTCAGGACCCATAACTGCGATTTCAGCGGTTGGCCATGCAAACATAAAGTCTGCTCCCAGGTGACGTGAGTTCATGGCAATGTAACCACCACCATAAGCCTTACGAATGATAACTGTAATTTTAGGTACAGTTGCTTCTGAATAGGCATAAAGTACTTTAGCTCCATGACGGATAACACCGGAATGTTCCTGATCTACACCTGGTAGATAACCTGGCATATCCTCAAGAGTTACGATTGGAATATTGAACGAGTCGCAATAGCGGATAAAACGGGCTGCTTTATCTGAACTGTCACAGTCTAATACACCTGCAAGCACAAGCGGCTGATTTGCTACGAAGCCAACAGTTTCGCCATTCATGCGGCCAAATCCGATAACAATATTTGAAGCCCATAGTTCCTGGATTTCAATAAAGTCAGAATCATCTACAATTGCTTTGATCAGATCGCGCACATCATAAGGTTGTTTCGGATCGCCGGGAACAATTTCATCAATCCTGCTCTCAAAAGTTGGATCTTTAGGAGGAAATGCTTTTGCTTTCGTTGTATTATTCCAGGGAATATAAGTAATGAGTTTTTTAATCTGATCGAAACATTCCTGTTCGCTTTCTGCAAAGAAATGAGCATTACCTGTAATTTCAGCATGTACACGTGCACCTCCAAGATCTTCCATGGTAATTTCTTCGCCCAATACAGTCTGAATCACGCTTGGGCCAGTAATAAACATTTTGGATATATTGTCTACTACAAATACAAAGTCTGTCAGTGCTGGTGAATAAACAGCACCACCTGCACAAGGTCCCAGAATTACTGAAATCTGAGGAATTACACCGGAAGCCATTGTATTGCGATAGAAAATTTCTCCGTAACCGGCAAGTGAGTTTACGCCTTCCTGTATACGGGCACCCCCTGAATCGTTAATACCAATTAAGGGAACCCTCATTTTAAGGGCATGATCCATTATCTTGGTGATTTTGCGGGCATGCATCAGACCAAGAGATCCTCCGGCAACGGTAAAGTCCTGAGCAAAAATACATACAGGAGCACCATAAATTGTACCGGTTCCGATAATTACACCATCGCCATGAAGAATTTTTTTGTCCATGTCGAAATCGCGAGACTGATGCTCAACGAAAAGGTCGTATTCGTTGAATGAATCCTTGTCGAGCAGAGCGAGAATACGTTCGCGGGCGGTCAGTTTCCCCATAGCAGCCTGTTTTTCGATTGCTTTGTCGCCACCACCCTTTTGTACAAGGGCTCTACGCTTTCTCAGATCTTGAATACTACGTTTTAATGACATAATCTAAATTTTAGTTAAACATGCAAGTTTTTAATTGCCTGTTGACCTTGCAACGCGGCAAAAGTAAAGATTTATTTTTAAACCCGACTGATGTGGTGTCATACATTATTCATAAGCAATTATTAATTCACCGCTAACTCTCTGTTCATCCCTTTATTAAGGCCTTATTGGTAACTTTTCTGGTTCAGCCGTAATAGTGGAAAATTTGTGGAAAATTTATTGCTTTTTAACCCTTTGTCAGGGCGGTTGGAGGGTAAGTTTTGTTATCTTTGTTTGATGTACAAAAAGGAAAACGGTTCCTTTTATTTAAACTACAACTTATTATGAGTGAGGATATTGAAAAGAAAATTGAAGGTAAAGAGTATTCCGCGGAAAGCATTCAGGTATTAGAAGGTCTGGAAGCAGTGCGCAAAAGACCTGCGATGTATATTGGTGATGTGGGTGTAAAAGGTCTGCATCATCTTGTTTATGAGGTTGTTGATAATTCAATTGATGAAGCTCTTGCCGGACACTGCGATAACATTGATGTTATAATAAACGAAGATAATTCTATTACCGTAACAGATAACGGAAGGGGAATACCGGTAGAAATGCACAAAAAGGAGGGAAAATCAGCCCTCGAAGTCGTAATGACCGTATTGCATGCCGGTGGGAAATTTGATAAGGATTCTTACAAAGTATCAGGTGGTTTGCATGGTGTTGGTGTATCCTGCGTTAATGCACTCTCAACACATTTAAAGGCCGAAATTCATAAAAATGGTAAAGTTTTCGTTCAGGAATATGAAATTGGGAAGCCGGTATATAACGTTAAGGAAGTAGGAACATCCGATAAAACCGGAACCATCATCACGTTCAAACCTGATGCTTCAATTTTTATTACAACAGAATACAAATTTGATATACTTGCTGCGCGTTTACGTGAATTGGCATTCCTGAATGCCGGTATTAAATTAAAACTTACTGATCTTAGGAATAAGGATGAGAATGGTGAGCCCAAAAGCACGTCTTTTTTCTCGGAAAACGGGTTGTCAGAATTTGTAACCTTTATTGATGAATCCAGAGAGCCATTAATAGAAGAGGTTATTCATATTTCTACAGAAAAGAATGATGTTCCGGTTGAGATTGCCATTTTATATAACACTTCATTTTCAGAAAATGTGTACTCCTATGTTAACAACATCAATACTATTGAAGGAGGAACACATCTGACGGGTTTTCGTCGTGGTTTGACCCGAACATTAAAGAACTTTGCCGATAAGTCCGGAATGTTGGCCAAGTTAAAATTCGATATCAATGGTGATGATTTTCGTGAAGGATTAACAGCAGTCGTATCTGTAAAGGTTGCTGAGCCTCAGTTTGAAGGTCAGACCAAAACAAAACTTGGAAATTCAGAAATCAGCTTGTCCGTTGACCAGGCAGTAAGTCAGATGTTATCCAACTATCTGGAAGAACATCCGAAGGAGGCTAAAGCCATTGTCGAGAAAGTTATTCTTGCTGCAACAGCCCGCCACGCGGCACGTAAGGCACGCGAACTGGTTCAGCGTAAAGGGGCATTAACCGGAGGAGGTTTACCTGGTAAGCTTGCAGACTGTTCAGAAAAAGATCCGTCACAGTGTGAGATCTTCCTCGTTGAGGGAGACTCTGCAGGGGGTACAGCAAAACAGGGACGTGACAGACGATTCCAGGCTATAATGCCTTTACGGGGTAAGATCCTTAATGTGGAGAAAGCCATGCAGCACAAAATCTTTGAAAACGAAGAGATAAAAAATATTTTTACGGCACTGGGTGTCTCAATTGGAACCGAAGATGACAGTAAAGCGCTGAATGTGGATAAACTCAGGTATCATAAGATAGTGATCATGACCGATGCCGATGTGGATGGTAGCCATATCGCAACGTTGATCATGACTTTCTTTTTCAGGTATATGAAAGATTTGATTAAAAGTGGTTATCTGTATATAGCAACGCCACCGTTATACTTATGTAAAAAAGGGAAAGTTGAGGAATATTGCTGGAACGAGCCTCAGCGTCAGAGATTTGTGGAAAACTACGGTGGTGGAAATGAAGGGAGTGTGCATATTCAGCGCTACAAAGGTTTAGGTGAGATGAACGCTGAACAGCTTTGGACTACTACCATGAATCCGGAAATGAGAACCCTTCGACAGGTGACCATTGAAAGTGCTGCAGAAGCAGACCATATTTTCTCAATGTTAATGGGTGATGATGTAGGTCCTCGTCGTGAATTCATTGAACAGAATGCTACGTATGCAAATATTGATGTATAAACTTTGCTGAAAAATACTTTAAAACCCTGCCAACGCAGGGTTTTTTTTACCCTGTAAAAATCATTTATTCACCGATTTTATTACACTTTAATGAACTCATTGTCTTAACTTTGTGTTTATAGGTTAATTGTATTTTTTTAAACATTTAACCACCAGACTTTTATATCTAATCCCAAATAAAGACAATTGAAAACTTTATTAATCGAATATCCTTATTATCAACTAAAAATTAATCACATGAAACTTACATTAATCAGTGCAGCTATGGTATTTTTGCTTGGCTTTATGGCCTGTAGTCCTGGTTCTCAGAAAGCAGAGAAAATTTCGGTTGAGGACTTCTTTAAAAATCCGGAGAAATCATCTTTTAAATTATCACCAAACGGGGAGTATTTTTCTTATATGGCGCCGTTCGAAAGTCGTATGAATGTATTTGTACAAAAAATTGGTGAAGATAGTGCGACCAGAATTACCAATGAAACGGAACGTGATATCGCAGGCTATATGTGGGCAAATAACCAACGAATTCTTTATTTAAAGGATACAGGTGGTGATGAAAACTTTCACCTTTATGGAGTTAATCTCGATGGAAATGATTTTAAAGGTTTAACTGTTTTTGATGGTGTAAGAACACAGATTATTGATGACCTGGAAGAAATTGATGATGAAATCCTTATAGGACTTAATAAGAGAAATCCGAGAGTATTTGATCCTTACAGATTAAATATAGTAACTGGTGAAATGACGATGGTGGCTGAAAACCCGGGAAATATTATGGGTTGGATGACAGACCACGACGGCAAACTAAGAATAGCAGTAGCCACGGATGGTGTAAATCAAACTATTCTATACAGAGATACTGAAGAAGAGCCATTTAGGCCAGTAATTACTTTGAATTTCAAGGAGACCTTAAGTCCGGTTCTTTTTACGTTTGACAATAAGAAGGTTTATGCTTTGTCAAATCTTGGTAGAGATAAAACAGCTGCTGTTGTTTATGATATAGCCAATGCAAAAGAGGATTCCGTTATTTTTGCGACTGATGAAGCAGATGTTTCAGGTATTTCATACTCCAAAAAGGATAAAAAGTTATTGGCCATAACTTACACCACTGCTAAACGTAATATTCATTTTCTGGATGATGGTTACAAAAAAATGGTCGAACAGGTTGAATCTGAATTACCAGGACTTGAAGTCCGGTTCACCAGTGAAAATAAAGCAGAAGATAAGTTTATGGTTCGTACGTTCAGTGATAAAACCAGGGGTGCATATTACTTTTTCGATAAAACCACAGGAGATCTTTCAGAACTGGCAGAGTTGAGCCCCTGGTTGGATCCGACTCAGCTATGTGATATGAAACCGATTGAATATAAGTCGAGAGACGGGCTGACCATTCACGGTTATCTGACTTTACCGAAAGGTTACAAAGCAGAGAATCTGCCTGTGATTGTTAATCCTCACGGTGGTCCATGGGCACGCGATTACTGGGGATTTAATCCCGAAGTACAGTTGTTGGCCAACAATGGGTATGCCGTACTTCAAATGAACTTCCGTGGTTCGACAGGTTACGGAAAAGCATTTTGGGAAGCATCCTTTAAACAATGGGGAAGAACCATGCAGGATGACATTACAGATGGTGTGGAATGGCTGATTAAACAGGGAATTGCTGATTCTACAAGAATCGGAATTTATGGTGGCAGCTATGGTGGTTACGCAACTCTTGCCGGTGTTACGTTTACTCCGGACCTGTATGCAGCTGCTGTAGATTATGTTGGCGTTTCAAATATGTTCACGTTTATGAATACGGTTCCTCCATATTGGAAACCTATGATGGATATGATGTATGAAATGGTGGGTGATCCGGTTAAAGACAGCCTGATGATGGCAGAAGTATCGCCGGTATTTCATGTGGATCAAATTAAAGCACCATTATTTGTGGCTCAGGGAAAGAATGACCCACGTGTAAATATTGACGAATCGGATCAGATTGTTGCAGCATTAACCAAACGTGGCGTGGATGTGGAATATATGGTGAAAGAAAACGAAGGACATGGATTCCACAACGAAGAAAACAGGTTCGACTTTTATAAAGCGATGATTAATTTCTTTAATAAACACCTTAAAAAGGAAGCCGCAGAGTAATAATATAACGGTATGAATTAAGAAAAGCCTTAAGGAATTTCCTTAAGGCTTTTTTATACCTGCAAGGCAGGTTGGGCTGATAATAAAAAACTATTCTACAAAAACAACTCCGTTAGGTGATATTCCAACATTATACTCTGCAAGTCTGTTGCCGCCGGTGTTGTAAACCTGAACTTTACCGGAAAACAAAGATCCCCAGATATAGCCGGTTTGCGGATCTACATCAATGCCGTACCAGTTTGTGTTGGAAATAAGCGAGGTTAGGACATCATTTTCAATGTCGTATTCCTTTACATTTCCATCGTTGATGTAAAGTTTGGTTCCTTCGTTGTTGATGGCAAGGTTATTTGTACTGAAGCCGGCAACAGGAGCAGAAAATGTGATGGTTTTTTCCACACTTTTTGTTAGCGGATCGATTTTTTTAAGGCAACCCGGAACGGCCTTCAAAACGGAGACCCAGTCTGTATCATATACTATTCTTCCGTTACATAATACCCAAATGCTTCCCCATGCATCCCTGACCATTTCAACCGGAACTTCACCAACCGGAATTGTATGGGTAATTTCATCTGTATTGGCGTTGATGACATATACAGTACTATCGGTCAGGTATCCACCTTTACAGGCGACATAAACATCTGGACCATCTTTCAAAAATGTTTCGGGGCCGGTAGAAATTTTAATAGAATCCGATATTACATCTGTCGCGGTATTCAATACGTAAATGTAATCCTGGTTATACCCGTTGCCATTACTGATGTAAGCTTTGTCAGTTCCGGACTTGATCATGTACCTGGGGTAGCTTAAATTGGTAATTCTTGTATTCTCGTATGTACTCAGGTTAAGTATTTCAATTTTCTGACTGGCATTAAGTACAAGGTATGCTTTATCACCAATGATGGTCATACTTTGCAGAATGTTTCCAAGTTCGTTTCCGGTAAGGCTTTTGTAAATGTTGTTGGTCATGGTTGTTGAGTCTTTGCTGAAGAATGACAGTGACGCGTTATTTGCACCAAAACTTCCTTCGTTCAGAATGAAGGCTCCATTTCCTAATCCACTGATTTCTTCAGGTTGAGGGTTTTCTGACTCACAGGCCACAAGCCCTGCTATGAGCACAACTAAAAATAAATGAATTAACTTTTTCATGATTGAATATTGTATTTGTGATTAATATTTATGATTAAATTTCAATTTCAAACCGAGAAGATAATTCCTGCCCGGTACAGGAAAGTCCTTTACATAAGGTTCTGTCTGATTCAGTACATTATTTACTTTCCCCGAAATACACAGGATAAAAGCATTTAGCTGAATGTCATATTGAATAGCAATGTTGGATGTGTAAAATTCAGGCAAAGTAAAAGACGATTCATCATACCGTCTGCGTGACAAATATGAGAAGTTCAGTACTGAGCTCACATTTCTGAATTGCAAAATTGTTGTGGTATTTGCCCGGTATTTTGGGGTGTAGATAAGTTGTAAATCTGAGGTATCATTTTGTGACCGGTTAAGGTCGAAGGATGCAACTTGTTTGAAGTGTAAATACCGAAACAAAACGGTGGAAATTCCGGCACGGGTTTCTATTCCCCTGCTTAAAACCGAGGTGTAATTTTGTGGTCGCCACAGCCCGTCTTCCGCTGGTACCCAAACAACCATTTGATTTATATCATTTCGGTAAAGAGATATATCGGCCGATATTGAAGTTTCCCTCGTCCGTTTCATGAAATTAACTCCTGTTTCTGCCGTGTAGCCCGTTTCAGGCTTTAAATCTGGATTCCCGCTTCCAGGCCAGTATTTGTCATTGAATGTCGGTACCCTGTATTTTTGATTCAGGTTGATCCGAAATTTTAATACATCATTCAGTATGCCGTAATCGGCCCCAAAACCGAACCTGACCGGTGGAGCATACTGGGTATGAAATTCCTTACGTACAGATGCCACCATTCTGAGTTGATCCAGATGAAACCGCCAGGCGGAGAATAATGCCAGATTTGTCTCTGAAGGAGCGGAGGTATAATTCGTCCCTTTTGTCAGATTATAATATACGCTTGAACCAAAATCGGCTGTGAGATTATCGTTGAAAACATAACGTGCATCAGCATCAAGTCCGAGCTTAACCGGATGAATTTCAGAATAAATGGAGTAGTTCACATCTTCCGGTGCGAGTTTTTGCGTGTATAGCAAAAATTCGTCCAGATAATAGGATTTCACCGTTACATAAAGGTCGCGGTGTTCAATATTCCATTTCAGATAACTTCTGAATGACCGGTCGGACTGATTGCTGCGTTTCAGGTTGGGATGTGAACCGTTTTCGGGTGGTAATTTCGCCACATTATCCTGGTACCAGATTCCGGCAGTTATCATTTGTTCTGATCCTATTCGGATGCTGTTGTTGCTTATTAATCCGTAATTTGAATGATCGGCATATGTCCGGTCCATCGTTTTATAGTAATACTTATCGAAGTATGGAAAGTTATTCTTTGAATGATAATTCCACAAGTTGGTTTGACTGAACAACTTCCTGGTCGAATACTTCAGCCCTGCTGTAGTTGAACCAGTTTTAAAACTCCCATAATACTGACTTAGTTCGGCAGATAATTCAGGGTTAAATTTTGGATAATTATTTAACTCCACTACGCCACCAAATGAATTCCCTCCGTATAAAGTAGAAGGTGCAGTGTAGTTCAGCAGAATTTCATTAAAGGCTGAGGTGTTTAAAAGAGAGAGGTTTACATCGCCTGAAGTCAGTGAGTTTAGGGGAATTCCGTTCCATGTTACTAACGTTCTTGCACCACCGGCTCCTCTCAGGGATAATGTAGAAACAGCGCCTGTTGTACCACCTGATTTTAGGTTCAACGGAGCCAGGGTACCTAATAATGTGTTAAGTGATGATCCGGCAAACTGCTCAAGTAAAAGAGTGTCGGCATAGACTTTTTTGTTGCCTATATCGAAGGTATGCTGCCTGGGTTGTTCAATGGTAAATGCTTCAAGTTCCAGCGTATCAGTAATAAAAAACATTTGTCCACAAACATTCGTGTTCCAAATGAACAGTAAAAGGCCAGTTATGGCAGTTAAATGAAATTTGTAATTAAACATTGCTTTTTAAGTAATACATGCAGGTTTGCCCGACCGTTATGTATTAATATTCAACTGGCAGGTCTTCTGACTTTCCCATCTCAGGCGCCTTCCCTACAATCCTCCTGCGTTAAAACTTCGGAGGATGAAAGTGGCCGAGTATTGCCTGAAACACATCAGGGATTACAGCTGCGGCAACAGTCCCGGATTTTCACCGGGTTCCCTTTTAATCCGGCTCATGAAAATGAACCAGACACCAATCTGATGCAAAGGTAATAAAATAACCATTCGGTTTTAAGATGTTAAAATCTGGTTGAAATAAATCAAAAAAAGCAAGATTAGTATAATCTAATCAAAGCGATAATATTAAAGGTATTAAGCAATTTGAGACAATTTGGCGGGCAGCGTTATTTGGAATAATTCTTGTAAATTGCAATGCAAACAATAAAAACTTAAGAAATGAAAAAATCGTTAATTGCTATTATTGCTGTAGCAGTCTTTATTTTTATAGTGGTTTCTTGGGGTGTTGGAAAAACCAATAAACTAAAAGTTGCCGACGAAGCCGTATCAGCTCAATGGGCTCAGGTTGAAAATGTGTATCAGCGTAGAATGGATTTGATACCAAATCTTGTGAATACGGTAAAAGGCTATGCCGCACATGAGCAGGAGACTCTGACTGCCGTTGTAGAAGCCAGAGCTAAAGCTACAAGTACTAATATTAACGCGGATAATATGAGTGCAAGTCAACTTGCACAGTTCCAGCAAAGTCAGGAAGCCTTATCATCTGCATTAAGTCGTTTGATGGTGGTAGTTGAAAAATATCCTGATCTGAAGGCTAATCAGAATTTTCTGGAACTACAGGCTCAGTTGGAGGGAACTGAAAACAGAATTGCTACAGAACGGAGAAGGTTTAACCAAGCCGCACAAAACTTTAATACGTCTATCAGAACATTTCCAGGCAGCTTCTTTGCCAATATGGCAGGGTTGGAGAAACGGCCTTATTTCTCGGCTCAGGAAGGCGCATCACAGGCACCTGAAGTAAAATTTTAAACATGGGAGCTCGAAGTTTTTTAACAGAACAACAACAGAAGCGGATTGTTAGCGCAATAGCCGAAGCAGAAAATAAAACGTCCGGTGAGATCAGGGTCCATTTGGATAGTACCTGTAAGGGCGATGTACTGGATCGTGCAGCAGAATTATTCGAAAAGCTGAAAATGCATGAAACGGAGCTTAGAAACGGGGTCTTAATTTATCTTGCTACCAATGATAGAAAATTGGCCATAATTGGCGATGCAGGTATTAATAGTAAGGTTCCTGAAAATTTTTGGGAAGATGCTAAGGAAGCAATGGTGGAAGCATTTAAAGATGGCAAATATGCGGAAGGTCTTGAAAAGGCTATAACAATGGCCGGTGAAAAACTTAAAATCTTTTTTCCGGTATCTAAAGACGATATAAACGAATTATCTGATGAAATATCTTTTGGAAAATAGAACAAATAGAATAAAGCATGTTATCTGGTTACTCAGTTTAATCTTTTTTCTGGGAAGTTTCAATACCGTGGCTCAGGATGGCATTCCTGACAAGCCAAAAACCAAACAAATTGTGACTGATTTTGCCGGGTTATTATCCAGTAGTGAAAAACAAAAGCTGGAGCAAAAGCTTGTGCGATATGACAGTGAGACATCAACTCAAATTGCAATTGTAATTACCAATACCCTGAATGGTTATGCCATAAGTGATTATGCTACACGTTTACTTACAAAGTGGGGCGTTGGAATGAAAGGCAAAGATAACGGTATTGTGATTGTTGTAAAACCTAAAATATATAATGCCAAAGGCCAGGTCTATATTGCAACAGGCTATGGACTTGAGGATGTGGTTCCGGATGCTTTAGCCAAAAAAATTGTGGAATATGATATGATTCCACTGTTTAAGGATGATAATTATTATGCAGGTCTGGACAAAGCTACGAATACACTCATTGGGCTGACCACGGGAAAATTCACGGGAAGTCAGTATCTGGATAAAGCCAGAAGAAACAGCGGTAGTGGCAGGGGGATTGGTGGAATAGTATTTTTAATCATTGCTATTCTTGCCATTATTGGATCGAACCGTAGAAATAACATGCAGCAGTTCGGCGGACGACGCAGAAGCAGCCTGCCTTTCTGGTTACTACTTGGAATGATGGGTAGTGGCCGTGGAGGAGGTTCATTCGGAAACTTTTCCGGTGGAAGCGGTTTTGGAGGCGGAGGTGGCTTCGGAGGTTTCGGCGGCGGCATGGGTGGCGGCGGCGGAGCCGGTGGAAGCTGGTAAAACAATATCAAAAAGCGATCAGATTTATGATCGCTTTTTTTATGGATTTTTTATTACCGTGTGGATGTTGAATTTCGTGTAAACCGCATAAGAACAATGACCTGTAAAACGAAAATGGACTAAATGAATTGTTGAATCTCAGTAATTTATGATATGCACATATCTACTACTATTTTCAACATATATTGCCTAAAGGCAGAACTTATTTTATCTATTTCAACCTGTAAATTATATTTTTTACTAACTAAAAATCAATAATTATGAGAAAGTTTACAATTTTATCCTTAATCCTATTGATGAGTACATTTATGATTTGTGCTAAGGCACAGGTTACCGGTACAATCGTAGATACACAAAATTTTAGCGTAGAAGTTATTCCAAACACTTCTTACGCCATTGATACGGTGGAGTTTGACTTAAGTAAAATTTTGACAGATCTTGGTATTACCTCGATTAGCGAAGCAACCGTAATTGGTTTTAATGAAGACGGTTCTTATACGGATAGTTATACTGCCGATGATGGTTACTGGACTGCACGCAACGGTTACGTGTCAACCTGGGGCGGTGGTGGTGTAGCTTTTACTGCATATGGTGTTTTATCTGATAACCAGATTGGTGTTGGACAGTTCCCCGATAGTTTGCATGTTGGCGAAACAGCCAAAACCTTCATAGGTTTCCTTGCCAATGAAAAAATTGAAAAGATTGTTATCAACATATCTGTTGTTGCTGCTCCTGAAATTACGGCAAC